>NZ_SMJW01000247.1 GCF_004348335.1 Actinomadura bangladeshensis
TGCCCGACCACTTCGATCAGCCGATACCGCCCGCCCACCAGCTCAGAAGTCCCCGCCATGGCGGTAACGATAAACACCGGCCATCACACTCGGATCACGTGCATTCGGTTGCCGTGCAGGCGGCGCGGATGACTCTTCGCGAGCTCGAGAGGGGCCCGACGCTGCTGCTGATTCAGGCGGTCGCCGCCGGTAGCAGTGGCTCCGAAAATCTGCCCCGGCCTGAGTGGCCGGGGCAGGTTGCGGGGTGTTGTGGCTCAGTGGATGGGGTTGGTTGGGGTGTCCAGCCAGATTGTTTGAGCGTCGGGTGTGATGGTGATTCCGAAGCGGGTGATGTCGGGGCGGCCCCACTTGAGCCATTGCAGGTAGGCGGCCTCGGTCTCGTCCCACAGGGAGCGGTCGCCTGCCTGCTGTACCTCGTAGTCGGGTTGGCCGGGTTCGTAGTCGACGGAGGCCCACGCGCCCTTATGGGATTCGCGGTCCAGGACCCATGCGGTCGCTCCGGTGGCGTCGGCGTAGAGCCTTGAGACCACGCCTGGCACGAGGGCCGCCACGGTGAGGTCGATGCTCACTGGTCCGTAGGAGAGTGAGCGGGGGTCCAGGCGGGTGCGGCTTACTCGGACCTCCCTCGACAAGGCCGTTGCCCATGACCGGGCTGGTCCGTAGGCCGGGCGTTGTGCGCGCAGCACCATGTAGTCGGCCGAGCCCGCGAACTTGCCCACGGCCGTCCCGTCGTCGAGGACGTCCAGGCGCAGGACGGCGCCGTAGCCGAACCCGGCCGAGAACGGGGTCACGATCCGTCCGCCGGGCCGCGTCTGCTCCACCCATGCGTACGGCACGTGTGAGACCGCGCATGTTGCGTGGATTCGGTCGTAGGGAGCGCCTTCGGGGAATCCGTCCGCGCCGTCGCCCACGATGACGCGGCATTCGTAGCCGGCGGCCCGGAGCCGTTCAGCGGCCTTGGCCGACAGGTCCGCGTCGATCTCCACTGTGGTCACGTTGTGGGCGCCCACTCGGGCGGACAGCAGTGCGGCCGTCCAGCCCGAGCCGGTACCGATCTCCAGGACGCGATCGTGGTCGAACGGGTCGAGTTGCTCCAAGAACTCGACCACCAATGTCGGCATCGACAGCGACGAACTGGCCAGCCCTTCGCCCTCGGTCCGGCCGTCCTCGAACTGGGTCACCAAGGGCTGGTCGAGCGCCACGACCTCTTCCCACTTGTCGGGTTCGGCGTTGCGGTCGATCCGTGCCCAAGGGCCGGGCCCCAGGTCCGCCCACACCACGTCGGGTGTGAACGAACGCCGGGGCACCGAGCCGATGGTCTCGTGCCAGTCGGTCACGAACGCTTCCCGTCGTTGGGGTTGCCGTTGGTCCTGTCACCGGTCCCACGGGATCCGCCCTGCGGCTTGTCCCCGTCGGTGGTGGTCCTCTCGTCGCTGTTTCCCTTGTCGCGGTCGCCCATCATCTTCTCCTTCGTTGTGTCGTTGCGGCTGGTGAACCGCACTGGAACCTCCGGACGGACGGGCATGTGCCGCGCTCAGAACGCCGTCCGCCCGGAGGGGTCTAGGTGCCGGAGGCGCGGGTCATCGCCTCCTGGTAGGCCGGTTTGGTGATGTCCCTCATCGGCGCAGTCTTCGCAGAAGTCGGCGGGTCCGGTGCACCAGGCCTGGGCCTAGGACGTAACCCGCCATGGCTCCGAACAGGAGGCACACCGTCCCGAGGATCAGGAGCAGTCGCGCTATCTCCGCGAGCTCGTCGCCCATCACGGACGAGCCCCGAGCGCGTGTGCGATCGTCTCTGCGGCCTGCGCGGGGGAGTTGGCCGCGCCGATCGTGTTGCCGGTGGGTGCCCAGGTGAACTCCCAGGTCCCGGCGATGAAGTCGGCGCCGACCTCCGTGAATTTGCTGGGGGACTCGGCGTTGATCACGTAGAGGACGGGCGTGCCGCTGCGCTGGACGATGCCGCACGACATCCCGCCGTGCCTGCGCACGGCCTCAATGAGAGCGGTCAGGAACGGACGCCGTCCGCTCATCGCGGTCAGGTGATCAATGGCCATCTTCGTGCTACCTCCCGTCGAGGGTCGTGCCTGGACTGCCGATGCGGATGAGGACGGGCTCAGATGCCGCTACGGGTGCATGCGCGCCCAGATCCACTTGCCGCCGGCCGGGTCGGCGGTGACGCCACACTTGGCGGACATGGCCTGGACGATGTGCAGGCCCCACCCGCCGTTGTCGTCGAACGCCTCCGCCGACAGGTCGAGGTCGTCGAGGGTGAGTTCCTTCAACGGCTTGGCCGTGGGCAGCTCGTGGTCGGCGTCCCAGACGGCGATGATGATCCCGTAGGCGTCCCGGCTGAGCTGGAGACGGATCTCCTCGTCCGGCGTCTGGCGCGCGGCGTTGGTGACGAGTTCCGAGACGATAAGAAGCGCGCTGTCGAGAATGTGCGAGTAATCCCATTTGCGGATCTGTGTGTCCGCGAAGGTGCGTGCTTGCCCCACTGCGGAAGGTGTGCCCATAAGGGGCATGATCGGCTCTGCGGTCGCCGTCATCGCCATCGTCCCGTCCTTGCCCGAGATTCCGATTTCCTGTGACAAGGATCACCGGAACGTTCTAAGGTTTTCCTGTTACGAAAACAAAGCCAAACAGGAGATGCCGATGCCCATCGTCCGTGATCCCCTAGAGCCCAAGATCTCCCTCTGGCATCTTCTGGCCTTCTACCTGCGGTTTCTTCGCGAGAGGGCAGGTCTTTCGTTGACTCAGTGCGGGAAGATCATTGGTGTCACCCGGTCGACTGTTTCGAACATTGAGGCAGGCAGGCAGCGTCCGCAGGAAGATCAACTTGTAAAGCTTGACGAGAAATATGGCACCGGAAGGCTTTTGCAACTACTGCTCTGGTTTGCCCGGAATGCCCACGACCCAGACTGGGGACGGCAGTTCCTCCGTTACGAGGAACAAGCCGATGCGCTCAGGCTCTACCACGGCAAGACGCTCCCTCGGCCGTTCCAGACCGAGGACTACATGCGCGCCCTCGCCATGGCTGGAAGGCCCCAAAATCCTGACGACACAGTGGCCAGGCTCCTCGCTCGTCAGCAGGTTCTCCTTGATCCGGAAGACCCGCCGTTCTTCTATGTGATCTTAGATGAGGAGGCGCTGCGCGCTTGCGTCGGTGGCCCAGAGGTCATGAGGGCGCAACTCACCCACCTCCGGAAGATGATGGACCTCCCGAACGTCATCATCCGCTTCATCCCGCCGTCGGCAGGTGCACACGAGGGCTTCGACGGTCCGTTTCAGATCATCAGCATGGAGAGCAGGGACATCGCCTACGCGGGTGCCCAGTACGGCGGACGGCTCATCGAGGCGCCCAACGAGATCAGGGACCTGTGGGCTACTTTTGATCGCATCGGCGCGAAGGCCCTCCCGGAAGATGCCTCGCGTGCCCTCGTCGAGCATTACTTGGAGCAGTACACATGAACGTTCAGTGGCGGAAGAGCACCCACAGCAGCGGTGTCAACGACGAACACTGCGTTGAGCTGGGACGCCTTTCGCCGGGGATCGGGGTGCGGGACAGCAAGGACCCGGATGGGGGACACCTCACCTTGTCCGTTGCGCAGTTCGCCGGTCTGATCGAGCAGGTCAAGCGGCACTCGGCCCGCTGACCGTCCCGTCCGGCCCGGCCTTCAAGCTGGTCCGGAGCGCCCCCGCCCCGGCCCCGGTGTGACTCACCTGCCTGGGGCGGGCACGCTCCACGTCCCAGGCAGGCCGTCATCTCTCCCCCCCCGCACTCGCGCTCCGGATCTCGTCCGGTCCGGGGGAGGGCCGGGCACGGCGCCCGGCGTCACCTCCTGCGCCTCCGGCGTCCAGCCGTCGCCCCAGACTCTTGGACGGCGACCGCCCGCCCGCGCCGCGCCCCTGCCGTCACCGCTGGTCCGAGACGTCTCGCCGTGGCAGCCGACCACCGGCGGTGCGGCACGGGCGCTTAGAGGTCCTACGGAATGGGGGGTGGGTCCTGATTTACTCGCGGGATGACTGACTGGTCGCGGCTCTCGCACGCCTACGGCACCGCGGAGGACGTTCCCGGGCTCCTCGATCGGGTCGCCTCCGGGCGAAATGATCAAGGGTGGAGCGATCTGTGGTCGGCGCTGTGCCATCAGGGCAGCGTCTACTCGGCGAGCTTCGCGGCCCTGCCACGGCTCCTGGCCATCGCGTCCGACCAGGGGACGCGGGAGGACGACGCCGTCATGGCGCTCGCGCTGGCCGCCGCCATCGTGGCCGGTGAAGACCAGCCGCACGACGCCGGCGACGTCCGGGCACGCCATGCGGCGGACATCGATGCGCTCGGACGGATCGCCACCCGCATGCTGCCCACGGCGTCCGACCGCTATACGTACGTCTACCTCCTGCAGGCGGTGCTGGCCTTCGAGGGCGTCCCCGTCTGGGGGCACCGGCTCGAAGACGTCAACAACGACGAGTACGAGATCGAATGCCCCGAATGCAGTGCGGTGATGTTCGTCGCCTTCGGCGATGACGGCCACTTCTCCTGCACCGGCGACTACGCCATCGGCGCGGACGTCCCCAAACTCCCGCTACGTCCGGCGGCCCCCGAGACCTTGACCGGCCTGCCCGAGCGCCTGCACACCACCGCCCACGCGCATGGGCAGGAGGACGTGGCGGTGCGGCTGACCTACCTCTTCGGCGCAGCGACCTGCCCTGATTGCAAAGCGGAATTCACCGTGGCGGACCAGGTACACCCCCCACTGGTGACCGCCGCCCGCCGCCGCGGAGTGGGGCGGCCTTGCCCCGACGACGGGAACCGGCCGCGACCTGGACGCCGTGCCGCCCCGCCTCCGTCCCGCGACAGCGTCGCCATGCGGCGATAGAGCCCTCGGCTCTGCGCTGCCCTCTCGTGCGTGCGGGCTGGGTCGGCCGGGCCTCCTTGTCGGTGGTCGTGGTTACGCTCGCCGACACCACGGGGAGTGCGAGGGGTACATGATCACCGAGCGGACGGGCGACCTTCTTCAAGACGATGCGCAGGCGCTCATCAACCCCGTCAACACGGCCGGGGTGATGGGGAAGGGGCTAGCGCTTCAGTTCAAGCGCGCGTTCCCCACCAACTTCACCGCCTACGCCGAAGCGTGCGCAGATGGCCGCCTGCGGCCCGGCAAGGTCCTCGCCGTTCAGATCGACGCCGGCCGATGGGTCGTCAACGTGCCGACCAAGCGCCACTGGCGGAGCCCGTCCCGCCTGGACGACATCGAGACCGGCCTGAACGATCTCGCCCGAACCCTGACCGAACTGGACTTCGCCAGCGTGGCCGTCCCGCCCCTCGGTTGCGGCCACGGGGGCCTCGCCTGGAGCGCCGTTCATCCTCTGATCACCGAGCGGCTCGGCCCACTCGACCTGGAGGTTCGCCTCTACCTCCCCGACGACGGGCCTTGAGGATTGACGCCCGCCGAGGTAACCGTCCTGACGGCCATATGAAGACATGCAATCGTTCAAGAAAAAACTTGAAGATTGAGTTCACGGCGCTTAGAGTCCGCGGTACTGATCGTTTTCCCGGGGGAGGACGCATGAGTGCAAGCGAGTACTGGGTGGACGGCCGGCGCAAGCGCGCTGTGACGATCCGCGGTACCGGCGGCTGGGAAGACGACCGCGAGTCGCGGCAGGAGGTCGCGGAAACGGAACTGAGACTGTTCCTGGCTCGTGAACTGTCGAAGCTCCCTGTGACCAACAGCCGTGAACGGCGCGAGGCGACGAGGCGGATCATGCGCCGCATCCGGCAGCATCACACCGAACGGCAGAGAAAGGTCAACGGGTTGTGAGTGGGACCGGGCCCCCGGCCCTGCCGGTCTGCGGAGGCGCGGCGCTCATGTGTCCGTTCGGGCGCTGACGTGGGGAAGGGCGTGCTCGTAGGCGGCTCGCTCGTGGGCGAGTTCTGACCAGTCGCCGGGCGGTTCGGCGACCTCGAAGCAGTCCGCGCCGGTGAGGTTCCAGATCTCCGACTCCACCCAGCTCAGATGCCGGTACTTGCGCGGGGCCATGGACTGGGAGCCGAAGTCCCAGCCGACCGCCGACACCGGCCGTCCGGAGAATTGCTCGCGTGCCCGTTCGACGTAGTGGGCTCGGGTGACCGTGTCGGGGTGGAGGAACGACAGGTCGAAGCCGTTGTCGCCCAGGCCGAACGCCGCGAGGCCGTACAGGAACGTCGCCTCGATGCCCCGGTTCGTGCAGAACTCCGCGATCCTGGTGGCGCCCGCGAGCGTCCCCGCGTAGGAGAGGACGAAGACGCGCCGGAGCGGGTGGACGTCCAGGAAGCGGCGCAGCGCGGTGATGATCGTCTCTCCGGACGCGACGGTGTCGCCGATGAGCAGGGTCTCGGCCGGCGCCTCGAAGCAGCAGTACGGCACCTCGATGCGTGCGGTGTCGTGGGCGACCGCCGTCCGCGAGGTGGCGATCAGGTTGGTGGGGAGGTTGTGGCCGGTCTCCGCCGGCACGGCCTCCGCGAGCCGGTAGGCGAGGCCCTTGCTCAGGATCACCAGTTCGGCGGTCTCCTCGGGCCGGTACTCATCGGCCAGATGGGCGATGAACCACCGGCTGGAACGGAGGCAGGCCGCGCGAAACCCGGTGCCCATGAGGTTGCGGTCGAAGAGCAGTGACTCCAGGGCGTCGTTGTGAACGAGATAGAGCCGTGGGTCGTCCCTGATGAGCTCCGCGCTGCTCCGTTCCAGCTCGGTGATCAACGATCAGCGTCCTCTGGCGAGTGAAGGCTCGTGCAGGCGCTCCAGGGCGGCCAGCATGGGCGGGTCGCCGGGCAGGACGTTGTCGCGGTACTCCGTGATGGCCTCCTCGAGCCATTGGGGCATGTGGTGGACATCGCGGGCCTTCTGCGGCGCCAGTTCGGGGAGCAGTTCCCCGGCGCGCTGGAAGTCGTCGACGACCGCGGAGGCCAGTGCGGCCACGTGCGGGTGGACGTAGTCGCGGACGAGGACGCCGCGGTATTCGAGTTCGTCGGCCCGGTACTTGGAGTTGCGCGGGGCGACGACGACGATCGGGGTGCCGAGGAGCGCGGCGGCGGTCATCTCCACCCCGATGCCGATGCCGCGCCGTTCCCGGGCGTCCACGACGACCGCCGTCGCGACCATCACCTGGTACATGTCGCGGCCGAACTGCCCGAGCGTGTTGGACGGGTCGGTGATGGGATCGTCCGGGTTGAGGAAGACGACCTCGTGCGGGGACGCGCCTTTGACGACCTCCCGCCGCTCGATATCGGACCAGCAGAGTTTCTTCTCGTCCGCCGCGCCCTTCATGATGGAGCCGGAGCAGTATATGGATATGGTCATCGATCGTCTCTCCATGTCGTTCTGGCATTGAGCGTGAAATCGGCCATGGTGCCGGCCACGGCCTGCACGTTCGACTCCGCCTCGGCATAGGTGCGGGCGAGCCGGAATGCGCGTGATCCGCGTACCGCCAGGACGGCGATCCGCAGCGCGTCGAGCGAGGTTTCGTCGTAGGCCCGGTCGATGACGACTCCGAACGCGGGCAGGGAGCGCAGCCGCAGCAGTTCGTCCCACTCGGCGATGCGGTGGACGAAATCCGCGATGCCGAGCCAGTGCAGCACGGTGTCGAGCCGCCGCGCGGAGGGGAGTCTGCCGTCCATACCGGCTGACCTGCGGCTGAGCCCGCAGGTCAGGTCACCCGCGGGGAGGTCCGAAAGGATGGCGGCGTCCAGGTCGAGGAGGTAGCTGCGCAGGTAGGAGCGAGAAAGGAAGAAGGCGAGCGATGTGCTTTCGGCGGGTGAAAGGGGCACGGGCAGCGTGCGTTCCACGAACCGCGCGATGAACGCCTGGCCTTCCAGCCGTTCAGGTGTTCGTGCCAACAGCCGTTCGGCGCGTCCCCGCGGCCGGTGCCATCGTCGGGCGGTCCCACGCGCGACACGGTGCAGTTCACCGCCGGGCTCTAGAGCCGCGCGCCACAGTTCGCCGATTCCGGCCGCCGTTCCGCCGCCGTGCCGGGGAGCCCAGCGGAAATCGGGATCGGCGCAGATTCCCCGCAATCCGGCGTGACGGTAGGGGTTGTGCGGGTCCCGCCGGTACTCGTGGACTTTCATCTCCCGGTAGTCGGCGAGATCGGGGACGGGAGCGACGTAGCGGAGGGCGCCCGCCCGCACCAGCGGCTCCACGCACCCGAGAAAGATCGGGTACCAGTGGATCTCGAAGATGTAGGACGCGGGGATGAGGAGGTGGCGCTCGGTCAGGAGCACGGCCAGCCGTGTGGCGTCCAGTGCCTGGGTGAGCGTGAGCGCCGCATGCCTTTCGTTGACATCGACGCCGTAGCACGCCAGGATCTCCGGGTTCGTGTACTGGACGAAGAGTGGCCGTTCGCGCTTGAGGGCACTTCCTGCGGCGGCAGGGGACGACTGCGACGTGCCTCCCAGCACCGCTGTGACGTAGATGTCCCGGGCCGCGACGAAAGCGTCGCGTCTCGCCCACACCCGCTGGGTGGGAGCCGGACGTTCCAACTCCTCACCCATCGTCGTCCAGGCTCAGGGATATGTGCTGGTCGCGGCCCGCGATGAATGCGTCCCGCCCGGTGGTGATGTTCTGCACGATGTGGACGGTGTCCGCGTCCGGCAATGCCTCCCGGACATGTCGGACGAAGCCCTGGAGTTCGGCCGAGGCGTCCATATGCTCGGCGAGGAAGGCCGTCAGCAGGGCCGTCCATCTCGCCTGCTCGGCCCCCATGGCGGCCTGGTCCGGCGGGGACGTCCGGCCGACCCTGCCCGCCGACTCCTCGAGCTCCCGGGTCAGGTCCGACTCGGCGGTCTGCGCGCCGCGGCCGACGATCCGGGCGAGCCGGGTCCTCGCGGTGCCCCAGAAATCGGTCGTCATGGCGTCCACGAGGGCCGCCGCGACCGCGCCGGCGAGCCCTGCCAGCGCGGGGTCCATGTCGCTGCACCTTTCCGATCTGCTGCGGCCTGCCCGTGTCCCTAATTCAGGCATCATTATGGGACGGTAATCGCGGATCTTCCAGGGTTATCGCGCACGGGGAGGTCGCGGCCGGGGAACATTCGCCTCCATTTCGGTCATAAATAGCAGGGTTTCTGGATGCGCTGCGCGGGCCGTAACCTGAACCAGATTCGCGTTGCGGTCGCCGTGCCTGCCGAAACGGGCAGGCGTGCACCTGTCTGCTTTCGGAGTTTCTGTCCATAAATGCGTGGCCCTGTGGGTGTGTCAGTCGCCGCACAGAGACGCAGATCACGGCCGGGAATTCTCAGGAAATCGGCTTTTCGGCGGTTCGGTCGCAGTCAGTCCCGGGGTGGCCGACACCGGTCGCGCGGGCCGCCGTGTCGAACTGGCGGGCGACTCCCTCACGGCCGACGCCTTCCCCGGCGACCGTTTCGACGCGGCGCCGTGCGATCCGCCCTTCGGCGACCGGGCCTGGGGCTGCGACGGCCTCGCGGGCGACGCGCGCTGGGTGCACGGGCTACCCCCCGCGCGGCGAACCGGAGCCGGCGTGGGTCCAGCGCGTGCTGTGGCATCTGCGGCCCGGCGGTGAGGCGGCCGTGCTGATGCCGCAGGCGGCCGCCGACCGGGTGGGTGGTCGGACGGTCTCCCGAACGAGCAGGCCGGGAGATCGAGGGCCCCGGTTCCGTCAGGTGATCGTCAGTGCTCGGACGACGGCGTCGGCGCCCCGGTCCCAGGGGACCTGCAGTTCGAGGTTCGCCGCGCCGGCGGGGGGCTTGTAGGCGTCCCAGAGGACGACGCTCTCGCCTGGCCCGAGGGTCTGCCGCGCCTCATGGAAGCCCACGAGGCTGCACACGCACGGGCCGGTCTCGACGCTCAGCGGGTTGTAGCGGACCTGGGCGGCGGGGTCGAAGAGCAGTACCCCGCCGGTGGTGCCCAGCCTCATCGGCCGCGGATCGCTGCCGTGATGCGAGGCCTGCCTTTCGAGTTTCAGGCCGAAGGTCCGCTTCTCCCGCCCGGTGTTCCGGAGCGTCCACACCAGGACGGCGAGCCCGGACGGGTCGCGGTGGAGGCTGTTGACCTCGACCTTGAGCCCGCGCGCACCCGCCGACTGGAACACGCCTGAGCCCAGCGCGGTGGACGTGCCGCGCCGGTAGGGGCGGCCGCCGCCGGACGCCGGTGCCTGCGCCTGCGGTCGCGGGCGGGCGAATGTCACCGTGACCCGCCGGTTCTTGCGGCGGCCCTCCTCGGTGTCGTTGGTGGCCACAGGGTCCTTGGAGCCGTGACCGGCCGGCCGGTAGCTCACTCCCTGCCGGGCCACCAGGCTTTTCAGCCGGTCGGCGACGGCCTTCGCGCGACGCTCGGACAGGGGCTGGTTGATCGCGTCGGTGCCGGTCGAGTCCGCGTAGCCGTCAATCGTGACCGTGCCGCCCGCGGACGCGTCGATCTGCTCGGCCACCTGCCGCAGCAGCCGGTCGGCCCGCGCCGTCAAGTCGGCCTTGTCGATCGCGAACAGCGTGTCGGTGGACAGCAGGACCGACCGGTCGTCCGCGTCGTCGGCGACCGACTGCTCGGTGCCCTCCGTGAGGGTGCGCAGTGCGAGGATCCGGGGCTTGCCCAACCGCACCGCGGCCGGATCCACCTGGCCGTCGAGCGGCTTGACCGGGGCGTCGGTTATCGGGACGTCCTGGAAGGGCACCGCGAGGGGGACCATGACCGTGACCCGCTTGACGTCGGCGGGCGGGCTCGGGAACGTCGCGTAGACATCGATGTGGCCGCCCGGCTTCACGGGATTGCCGTGCAGCCACGTGCAGAGGCACTTGTGCTCGTTGGCGGGTGCCCGCAAAGGGAAGTAGGCCTTGTCGTTCCGGGCGTCCAGCAGCCCGATGCCGCTCGCGGCGAGGGCGTCTCCCAACTCCGGGTCCAGCGAGTGCCCGAGTTCGCTGAGACTGCTCGTCAGGTCGATCGGCGCCCTGCCTTCGTTCACGATCTTGAAACGGGCGGTGACCGTGTTCGCCGCCGTCCGGCTCAGCGCGAGCAGATCGACGTGCGCGGGGCCGTCCTGGTGCTCCAGCGGCACCGATGCGATCGTTCCGGCTTCGCGGGGCGGGACGGCCGGCGCCGACGCGGACTCGCCGGGCTCCGCCTTCTGCTCGCCGCCGGAGCACCCGGCGACAACGAGCACACCCGCCAGTAAGGGCGCGGCGCAGGCGGCGGCGCGCCGCACCGCCCTGATCTTCCGAGACATCGGCGTCCCCCGACTCGATCACTCGCATTTCGGCGAATGATGGCAGCCGAAGTACGGTCAGTGCCACTGGTGCGAGAGCGCATCGATCGTGTGCTTGTGATCGGCGAGGTCAGGGTCGTGAACCCTCTTTTCGGGCGCCCTCCGATCTGGCGATCGGGCTGGACCGGTTCATGAAGCCATGCTCCGCGCACCGGCTGCGGGAGCCCGGTCCGGGGCGGAGGTCAGCCGGGGTCGGTGGTGGTGTGGGGGAGGGCGACGGTGGACAGGACGTGCTGGGCGGGGCTGCCCGGCGGGGCGTAGAGGCTGTCTCTTATCCACTTCTGACCCTGCC
>NZ_SMJW01000248.1 GCF_004348335.1 Actinomadura bangladeshensis
GGGCGGGCCTCCAAAGCTCGGGCGGAACCAGGCCGGGTTGGACGGGATCCAGGCCAGTGAAGAACCCGGCGATCTGCGTCGGAGTGCGCAGCCGGTAGGGCACCGCGCCAGTGGTGTTGTAGGCGTCCTGCGCCTTGGTGAGCGCAGCACTGGTCGTGACTGCATCGCTGAGGACCAGAAAGCTGCCCGGCGCCAGACCGTCCATCAAGCCGCGCACGATCGCGTGCGCGGCCTCGGTGTCGTCGATATGGCCCATGACGCCCAGCAAGAGGACCGCAGTGGGGTGGTGGAGGTCCAGGTGCTGGGCTGCGCCGGCCAGCACGGTGCGGGTGTCGGTGAGGTCGGCGTTGACGTGACCGACCGCGCAGCCCGGCCCACCGGTCAGCAAGGCCCGAGCGTGGGCGATCACCAGGGGGTCGTTATCGACGTAGACGACTCGGGTGCCCTCGGCCGCTGATCGTGCGGCGGTGTGGGTATCGGTGGCGCGAGCGTCACGGCGTGGGGACGGCAGGCCGGGTCCGATGTCGATGAATTGCCGCACGCCCAGTTGGGTGAGGTACTTGATGGCCCGGTTTCCGAAGGCCTGCTGTGCTGCCATCAGTTCCGCGACGGCGGGGTAGAGCTCTGCGAACGCGTCGGCGGCGCTCCGGTCCGCCTCGTAGTGATCGTGACCGCCGAGCAGGTAGTCCCAGACCCGCGCCGAATGCGGCACCAGCCGGTTGATGTCCTTCAGCGCGGGCGCGGGAACACCTGCACCCGCCATAGCGACCTGTTGCAGCGGAGTCGGTGGCAGCGGAGTGAGGGCGAATTGCGGGCCTTCCGTTTCATTCGCGATCAGGGATGCCTGTGGGGTGGAGTTTTCGCCGGACGTTTTTTCGAGTGCAGCGGTGCTCTCCCCGGCAATCTTGTGCTGCGAGGGTGCAGCGGGCACTCGCGGCAGGTCGGCGGCGCACATGTCCGGGACGGCTACGTCCGCCGCGCGCAGCACCGTGGCGGCGTAGTCGAGCAGCTGGTCAGCGCACGTTCCAGAGAGTGCACGGCTGAAAGTCGGGAGTTCGGCGACGATGTGCTTCCACTCGACCTCGGTGAGGTCGCGCCGCGCGATCTGGGTGAACCAGGCCCGGTCCAGGACGAGGACGGCCAGACCGTAACGTTCCGCCAGATCGATCAGTGCTCGGGTGGGGTCGCCGCTGTAGTGGCCGTCGACCAGCGTCTCCACCGCGGCGTGGAAGCTGGACCGGCGTTCGCTGTTCAGCAGCTCATAGACCTCTGCAGCGCGGTAGCGGCGGTGGCCGCCCACGGTCCGGATCGAGGAGAGCTTCTTCTGCCGCGCCCAGCGGGTGACGGTCTTGGGATCCACCCGGAACAACGCGGCGACCTCGGCCGGCGTCAGCAGTTCAGGAGAAGTCATGGGAACCGTTGTTTTCGATGAAGGGGTCACGGAATGGCGCGGGGCGCCGGACGGCGGGGACGTCCGGCCCGGCTCAGGAAGTGCACTCCAACTCGGGGTCGAGGCACCGGCGGGGGAGACCACGAGGCGGAGTTCGCAGGCGGAGTTCAGGCGGCGTGGTCGGCCGCGGCCGACTGCTGGGCGGAGGGCGGGTGTAGTGCTGTGATGTGGGCCAGGCGACGCGACCACTGGCCTTTGCCGGCGCCGAGCGCGGATTCGGCGAGACGATGCAGTTGGACGTCGCCCGTTCCGGCGGGCGCGTCGATGTGCATCGCGTCCCGCACCAGGCGCTCGATGGGACGGTCACGCCGAAGTCCGGCCGCCGCGTGGACCTTCATCGCGTCCAGGGCTGATTCCCACAGTGATTCCACGCCGTACTGCTTGGCCGCCACGAGCTCGTCGTCGCAGTCCCGGCCGTGGTCGAGCAGATGGACGGCCTGATAAGCCAGGGAACGGGCGGTCATCAGCCGCTGCTTGATCCGTCCGATCCGCTGCTCGACCGTGGCGAGCCGGGCCAGCGGCGCGCCACGGTGATGCCGCCGCTTGGCGAAGGCAACGGTCTCGTCGAGTAGCGCCTGATGGATGCCGAGCGCGACCGCGGTGAGATTCGGCCGCCCGTACAGGACCGACGAACTGTAGGCGACGTCGAGCCCGCCACCTTCACCGCCGATCATGCTGGAGACCGGAACCCGGACGTCCTGCATGACCAGGTCACCGAAGCTGAACCCGTGCAGCCCCAGGCACGGCTCATACGGGACCAGCCGCAGCCCCGGCTGGTCATGCTCGACCAGGAACGCGGTCAGACTCCGGGAACGCTCCGACTCGGGACCGGTGCGGACAACGACGCCGTGCACGTGCCCTACGTGGGAGTTCCCGACATAGAGTTTCCGCCCGTTCAGCACCCACTCCTCGCCGTCACGGTGGGCGCTGGCCTGCATGTCCAGGACGTTCCCGCCCGATCCCTCCTCGGTCACCGCGATCGTCGGCAGGCAGGCGCCGGCGGCGATCGGCGGCAGCCACCGCTGCTTCTGCTCCTCGGTCCCGAAGTGGAGGATCTTGGCGGCACCGAGCTGGGACGCCTGGACCATGGCGCCCATCGCGCCCGACACCCGGGCCAGTTCCTCGATCACGATGGTCTTGGCCAAATGCCCAGCGCCCATGCCCCCGTACGCCTCGGGGATGGTGACCCCGATCCATCCCTGCCGAGCGATCAACGCAGAGGTTTCGACATCGACGGTTCGGGAGGACTCCATGCGGGCCACGCGCGGCGCGACCTCGGTTTCGACGAAGGCGCGAACGGCCTTGCGCAGATGCTGATGGTCGTCGGTCTCGAACACGGAAACCATCCCCTTTCAATTCCTGGGGCTACTGCCGGGCGGTCGGATCCGGCAGACGTCATTGCCGCAGGTCGGTATCAAGTGCTCCGTCATCGGACTCACGGACGCCGACCCGATCGGCTCGCCGCGCAAGCACGTTCATGAGCGCGTCGCGGTGCCGCTTGATGAGCGCGAGCGAGGTGTGACCGGTGTCCTTGGGAAGGGGCTCGGTGCCGATGACGCACACGGTGCCCAGCACGGTCCCGGCGGCCTCGTGGACGAGCGGCGCGCCGGCGTAGGTGCGGACGCCCAGCTTGTCGACCACCGGATTGGACGCGAAGTGCGGGTTGGCGCACACGTCCGCCAAGATCAGCGCCTTGGTGCGGTCGAGCATCTCGGGGCAGAACCCGTGATCGGGCCGCATGGTCCTGTCCACCGCCCGCATGCCCGGCGGGACGTGCAGTCCGACGAAGGTCTGCTCCTCCTCGGTGAACAGGTTCACCATCGAGTACAGGCCTTGGCCGTGCTCGCCGAGTTCGGCGGCGAACGCACTGGAGATCTGGGCCGCGAACTGGTCGAATTCGGCGTCCGGGGCGCCTTCGAGGCCGAGTGCCGCCAGCACTTCCAGGCGTTGCTCGGCTCCGTCGCGCCAGGTCGACACGTGCAATCCGCCGTTGGCGTCGTACTTCATAGGGACGCTCCGTGGGCGAGGGGCTGCTGGGGCTGTGCAGGCTGTTGCGGGTCCGTCAGTGCGTGGTCGACCAGAGTCAGCAGCACGGTGATGGCCAAACGCTGGTCACGGGCGTCGCAGCGCACGACCGGCACATGGTCGGGCACGTCGAGGGCTTGGCGGACTTCGGTGTGGGTGTAGCGGTGCGGTGCGTCGGTGAACTCGTTGATTGCGACCACGAACGGGATGCCGCGCTGCTCGAAGTAGCCGATCGGACCGAAGCTGTCGGGCAGCCGGCGGGTGTCGACCAGCACCACGGCGCCGACCGTGCCGTAGGTGAGGTCGTCCCAGGTGAACCAGAACCGGTCCTGACCCGGGGTGCCGAACAGGAACAGCACCATTTGCTGTTGGGGGAAGCTGAGGCGGCCGAAGTCCAGCGCCACGGTGGTGGTCGTCTTGTTCTCCACTCCGGCCAGGGAGTCGACGCCGTCGCTGACCACGGTCAGGTGCTCCTCGGTGGTCAGCGGATCGATCTCGCTGACCGCGCCGATCATCGTGGTCTTGCCGACGCCGAATCCGCCGCTGACGATGATCTTCACCGGGATGGGAGCCTGACTGCTTCGGCCGTTTCCGACGCTTTGGGGGCGGTCAGGCGACATGGGACAGCTTCGTTTCGAGGCCGGAACGCAGCGCCTCCAAGACCTGCAGGCGATCGGACGCGGCCGGGTGGCGAGGAACGGCCATGACCAGTGCGCCGCAGTCGATCAGATCGGACAGGACGACCTTGGCGGCTTGGACGGGAAGGCTGAGACGCGCGGCGATCTCGGCGACCGGGCACGGCTGGGCACGGCACAACTCGACGGCCCGGACGGCCTCTGGCGCCAGTCCACGGACGGGTGGGGAGTCGGCCGCTTCCAGCAGGGTGACCAGCCGCATCGAATGCTGCGGACGGGTTCGGCCGCCGGTGATCGCGTAGGGACGGACCTCTTCGCTGTGGTAGGTCTCCCACGGCTGATCCCACTGGTCGGTGCCGATCGGGCCTGCCGCGGGCGCCGTTGTGGGGGCACCTGTAGGGCGCCGCGGGTCGTGGTCTGCTGACTTGGACATGGTCACCGGCCGCCGTCGATGTGCCGGCCGTCGCGAGTCGCGGTGGTCAGGTGCTCGGCCACGCTCTTGACGAGCCGGCTCATCTCGTAGCCGACCACGCCGGGATCGGCCTGCGGCTCGGCCAGGACGCCGAGCACGCTCCCGACCAGGCCCGGCTCGGCGCCTGCCCCTGCCGCGGCAGCGTGATCGGCGGTCATGACGAACACCAGGACACTGCTGTCCTCGATGATGGCCTGCCGGAAACCGTCGTCTCGGGCACCGACGAGGGTGGCGGCGGAGCGGGCGAGAGAGTGCAGGCTGGACGTCCACGCGGCAGCCCGGTCCGCCCCATCGGTGTCCAGGCCCGACACCGCCATCTTCAACCCGTCCCGCGACACCAGCATGGCGCCGGTGACACCGGTGACCCGGCCTGTGAACTCCTCTAGAAGCCAGCTCAAGCCCTCCGCCGCCGGAACCGCAGCAGCGTGAAGTGGAGGGGCCGTTCCCAGAGCAGTAGCTGGGGGAGTGGGGGTCATCATTGAAGTCTCTCCGTAGGTGTCGAACAGTCGAGTCCTGGGACGGAGGTCAACAGGTCTCCGGCTCGTTGGTGTGGTCGCGCTGCTGACCGGCCTGACCGCGCCGGATGCCGGAGGCAAACCGCGCCATCAGCTCCGGGGATGGCGGCTGTACCGATAGCGGTGCCGGCGTGGTGGGCTCAGGCTGATGTTGTGAAATTGCGCTCGCGGCAGGGTGCTTCTTGAAGCGTCGGGGAAGAGAGGGCCGTCCGTCCGGCAGCGTCGACGGGTCTGCAAGCGGAGGCAGGGCGGGTGTTGCGGATCGCTCCTCCACCAGCGGCCCCTGCAGGGCCGCACGCGGCAGAGGCGGACGAGGTAGGCGCGGTGGCGGTAGTGCTGGGGGATCGGTCGGGGCGACTCGGCGGCTGCGGGAGACTGCCTGCGGGAAGGCGGCAGCAGAAGCCGGAGACGTCAACAAAGTGCGAGGCAGCATCACCAGCGCACGAAGCCCGAGCTCCTGCGGATGCAGTTCGATCTGGATGCCGTGGCGTGCGGCCAGCCGTGCGGCCACCAGAAGACCGATCTGGCCCAGCCGCACCTGTTCACGCAAGCTGACTTGGAAGGGCTCAGCCAGAATCCGCCGTAGCCCGGCGAGCCGCTCGGCTGACAGCGGCAGGTCGCCCTGGTCGCGGATCTCCACGACCAGTCCTTCGGGGGTCGTGGCCGTCACCATCCGCACCGTGGTGTCCGGACGGGAGAACCGGGTGGCGTTCTCCACCAGCTCCGCCAGGACGTGGATCACGTCCGGGCCCGCGTACCCCGGAACCTCCACATCGTCGTCGGGCAGCCTCAACCGGACCCGGTCGAACGCCTCGACCTCGGCCATCGCCTGGCGCAGCACCGTCGAGATCGGCATCGGCGCGGCGGCGCGGCGCGCGGTACGCCCGCCCAGCACCGCCGACCGCTCGGCGGCGCGGCGCATCTGCGTGACCAGGTGGTCGATCCCGTACAGATCCGCGAGGAGATCGGGATCCTCCAGGTCATTCTCGACGGCCTTGAGGCGTTCCAGCGTCCGGCTCACCAGCGAGTGCACACGATGGCCGACGTAGACCAGAACTTCGCCGTCGGGTTCTTCCACCGCATCCGGCCGGAGTCCCGATGCGTGCGCCATGCGGGCGCGGGCTCGTAGATCGATCTCGATGGCCGCGGTGACGGCATCGGCGGTGGCGTCGTAGGCGTTGGCCGGGCTGAACGGCTGGAAATAGCGTGCCCCGGCGAGTCGCCCCCGCAGCGTCCGCTGCCAGTGCCAGTACAACTCACCAGGATCACGCGGGCCCGGCAGCAGCACCACTAGCCGACCCGCGTACGGGTGGACGTCCACGCGCTGTACTGCGACCGCTATCGCACCCGCTGGGCTCCCCACCTGCGGACTGCCTGAGACGCGCAGGCCGCGGTCGGTGAGGCACCTGGCCAGTTCTCGTGCGTGTTCGCGCGCGTGCTCAGGTGGCTCTGCGTGCCGCGTCATGAGGCGCCACCTCGTGTCCGGGCCAATAGCCGCCGTTTGCCGGGAAGCACAGCAGCCATGCCCAGGACGCGGACCGTCTCGGAGACCGCGCCATCGCGGGAGCCGTCCACGGACCAGCGCTGGACGTCCACCAGGCCTGGCGGGGTGACGATGTCCCATCCGTCGGCCAGCGCCAGGATCTCCTCGTAGGTGCGGAAGCGGATCTGACCGGTCGCGCCCTGGTAGGCGCGGGTCATCGCGGCTACGCGCCCGCCGTCGGCTCGGGAGGAGGTCGCGTGCGAAAGGATGACGACGCTGCCGGGCGCCAGACGGCGCCGAAGCCCTGCCATGACAGCGGCAGGGCTGGGCACGAAATGCAGGACGGCGGCCAAGACCACCGCGGCCGGCTCGAACATGTCCAGCAGACCGGCAGCATCGGGATTGCAGAAGATCGTGTCCAAGTCGGTGACATCGCCCGACAGCACCCCGCCGTATCCGGGGCGCAGCACCTTCGCGTGCTGCCGCACCATCTCGTCGTGGTCGTAGGCGACCACGACAGCGTCCGGATCGGCCGCCTTGACGCACTCCTCCACCGAGGGGATCGGGATGCCGGTGACGATGCCGACCCCGATATCGAGGACCTGCCGGAGCCCGTGCTCCGCGACGGCCCAGCCGGCGGCTCGGCCCGCGAACCGCAGGTTCTCCCGGGCAACGTCCGGCGCGTCAGGGGCCGACCGGACGATCGCCCTCGCGGCTTCGGCGTCGACGCCGAACCAGTTCTCGCCGCCCAGCAAGTAGTTGTAGATGCGGGACGTACTGGGACGGGCATGGACGAGTCCCGAACTCCCGGCCGCATCGACGTTCACGACGCCACCTCTGCGAGCTTCGCGCGCAGGTCCGCCGGGGTGTCGGCGTCGATCAGGTTCGGCTTGTTGAACAGTTCGCGGGGCACCGGGTACAACTGCGCCCACCAGCGCCCCTCATCGGAGTAGATGAAGGTCCAGCCAGGGAAGTCCCTTTTCAATTCGGCCTTGGCCTCTGCACCGGTGGCGGCGCGGGCGTGTGTTGTCGCGGTCATCGTGATCTCTCTGGCGGGGGAAGGCGAGGGTGGATGCGGCGGGAGAGCCCTGGTGCCGGCAGACCTCCCATCACCGCCGAAGGAAGGCGTCAGGCGGTCGGTGAGGACCTGGGACCAGAAGAAGCCGCGGCCACGCCCAAGGTGCCGGCTGCGACACGATGTCGTCCGTCTCACCGCGACCTCTCCGATCCGTTGATCTGTCGCCGTCGGAATGACAAATCGATCGTGGTGGAGGAGCGCTGGCGCGACCAATGTCGAAGCGTCCTACAGTGATCGTCCACCGGTAGGCCACATTGGACTTGAAAGCCTGTGACCAGGGATTACAGTGGGTCGGAGCAAGTGACCTGCGGCTGAAGGGACGAGGCCGGATAAATGGCCGAACGATCGGATGATCGAGCCTGTCCGGCTTGCCATATCACTCGCTTGAGCCGTTACAACAACGACCCGCTGTGCGGGGCGTGCCTTCTCGCCGTCCGTGACCGCGTGGGCGTGACCCCGGCGTGGCTGTGGGACTCGGTGCCGTTACGCCAGGCCCTGGCCAGGACGGACATGGCCGCGGTAATGGCGATCCTGCGCGGGGCCGCCGGGATGAGCCAGCTCGAGTTCGGCCATATCCTGGGCTGGTCCCAGTCGGTCATCACCAAGATCGAGTGCGGGAGGCGTGACACCTTCCACGACATCCGGGAGATACTGCGGATAGCGGATCTCCTCGATATGCCCCGTCAAGCTCTCCTGCCGTTAGTCACGGGATGCGTTGATCCCGAATGTGGAACCGACCAGGACATTGCCTTCTGGGAGGATGCCATGGACCCACTGCGGCAGGTGGGCCGGCGAGAGTTCACCGTGATGGTCTCCGGTCTCGCGTTGGCGGCGGCACTGCCGCCAGAACGTGCAGACCGCGGTCACGTTCGATATCTGCAGGCGAGTCTGGAGCGGCTGCGCAGGCAGGACGCCGCAGTCGGCGGCGGAACGCTGCGGACTCAGGCCGTACGCCTCTTTGCTCGTGCCCGCGCCATGCTGGACGAGTCGGACTACACAGAGCAGGTCGGTCGCGAGCTGATGGCCGTCACCGCCGACCTCGGCCTGGTCTCGGCGTGGCTCGCCTACGACTCGGGAGACCAGGCTTCCGCCCGCGCCCTCTACAGCGAGGCCGAACTGCTGGCCGGTAGTGCCGGCGACAGCAAGGTCCTGGCGCACGTGTACGCCAATATGGCGCAACAGGCCGTTCACCTGGCCCGCAGCACAGAACGCCGGGGCACCGCACGCGAAGCCCTCCGCTTCATCGACCGCGCCGCGGACAGCGCCCGATACATCCCGTCCTCAGCTCTGCACGCCCTGCTCGCCTTGCGGCAAGCCCTCGCATACTCCCAGCTCGGTGACGCTGCCGCCTTCCGCGCCGCCATCGACCGAGCCCGGCGCGAAGCCGACCGCGGCCCCCACGACAGCGATCCGTCCTGGACCGCCTTCGTCACCCACTCCGAGATCGCCGGGTATGAGGCCATGGGAGCCGTCCAACTAAATCGCCCCGGCGACGCCGTCCCCCTCTACCAGGCAGTACTGGACGACGACGGACGTTCCCCGCGCGACCGCGCCTACTACCGCGCCCGGCTTGCCGCCGCGTTGTGCGCTGCTGGAGACCAACGTGAAGCGGTAGCCGAGGGCCTTCGAGTCGTGGGAGACCTCGGTGAAGGACTCACCTCCACCCGGGTCCTCAACGAGCTGCGCCCCGTACGCAGCGGCACTCACGAACTGACCCTGGATATCCATCAGGAATTCTGTCAGCAGTTCGATGCCGCAGAACGCGCTCTAGCGGCCACGTGAACAGAAGGGGAACGGAGATCATGGCTGCCTCAAGCCCGATCGTCCATCGCCGATTCGACAGCGCCGGCGCCCGTGCTCAGCGCGATGTGGTCTCACAAATCCACCGCGACGCCTACAGCGACCGAATCGCCACCGGCGACGAATTCGCCAGCGACGAAGCGTTCATGACCCGCTTCGACGCCTACACTGCCCGAGACGGATTCGGCCTGATCATCGCCTACGTCGATTCTGAACCGACGCCACAGCCGGTCGGCCAGACCTGGGGCTGGCCGCTACCTCCCGAGACCAAGTGGTGGGAGGGGCTGGAAGACCCACCAGACCCCGACTTCACTCAGGAAGACGGTCACCGTACCTTCGCGCTATCGGAAATCATGGTCGGCCGCCCTTGGACCGGCAAAGGAATCGCCCGCAGCCTCCACGATGAACTCCTGCGCCCACGCACAGAAAAGCGTGCGACGCTGCTAGTCCGCCCGGACAACCCGGCCTACGCCATCTATGAACGCTGGGGCTGGCGCAAGGCCGCCCGACTCCGCCCCGGCTGGCCGGGCGCCCCCTTGATGGACGTCCTCATGCTCCCGCTGCCCCTGAACCCCTCTCGGACCGAGGGAGCCTGAAACGAGCGTTTGGAGTCGCGTCTCTTCCAGATCTGGCCGGCTCCCTACCTGCCGCTGCACGTGCTCAAACAGACCGACCTGTGCGGCCAAGGCCTGCGCCGCCCCGCACACCCCGCCGGGGAGTAGCTACTCCAGCAGCGCTCGTCCCGGCTTCAACCGCCGTACTACCCGGCCGCTGGCCGCCCGGCGAACGACGAAGCCTGCGGCACACCGACCCGAACACGACACACTCGAATACAACAGGCTGCCGGTCTCAGGTGCTGCCGAAGGCTCGCAGGTCCGATTGCTCAGGCGGCCGTGATCGCGGCGAGTAGCGCGCCTTGGCTTTCGAAGGGCAGGTCCGCCAGTCGAGGTCGGAGAATCGCGGCGTGTTCGATGAACACCGCTTTGCATTCGGCGCGTTCGGGACGCCTCTCGTCGCTGCCGAAGAGGAGGGCGAGTCTCGGGTCGGTGTCTCCGACAGGCTGCACATACTCCGCTATGACGACGAGGAAGTCGATGATCTTTGCTCGACCTGGGACGGCTTTGTCGGCGCTCAGCTTGATCAGATAGGGCAGCGCAAGAGCCATGGCAGGGTTGAGGTGGAAGACGTCGTCGGTCAGCACGATGCCAAGGATTCGCAGTGCTTCATCCTGCGCCGGGGCGTCCAACAGACCGCGGATCAGGACTGGGATCGCGGCGGGGCATCCAGGGATCTGTGACCATGACGCGTCGTCAAGGCCTCGCAGCAGTGGGTGGTCGCGGCCGATCGCTGATGCCGTCGGGTGTTCGCGGAGGAACCGCCTGATCGCGGCTTCCTTTCCGGCCAGGTCGTGCACGCACATGTGTCTGCTTCCTTCGCCGCGTCGGGTGTTGATCGACCCTATTGGTGAACGCTCCGGGTTCGGTCGCGGTTCCGCTCGTTGATGGGCAGCCGACCGTCGTCGACGTAGTCAGCAAGGTAGATCATGACGCTTTCTGCGGTCATCCCGAACGCCGCGCGGCACAGCTCAAATCGTGATCGTGAGTGAGGCTGCGCGCCAGTCCGGCGTGCCCCGCCACCTGCACGCTCTTACGTCAGTTGGCAATGCCTCCAAACCCCTTTGCAACCGCCTTGGGTCCACGCTCCTCGGTGCATGCGAAATCGAATATCACCGGGCAGTGGCACCCTGATGCGAAGCAACAACTGGTGCCTCGACCTCGTCTCGTCCACACGCGGAGGGTCTGTCTTCGCACGGACACGAACCCAGCACCTCGCGACCGCCGCCTTCAAGTCGCCGTAGCGGACCTTGCCAGTGAGCTAATTCCAACCTCATTTGGCCTGGTGGTGCAGGGTGAGGATGGCTTGGACGATGGCGGTCAGGCGGCTTGGTGAGCAGCGGGCCTTCCGGAGAATGTGCCAGTGCTTGAGTGTCGCGGCGCC
>NZ_SMJW01000249.1 GCF_004348335.1 Actinomadura bangladeshensis
GGGGTGGCGCCGCCGGGCGCGCCCGGCGCGGCGGACGGCGCGACCGTGCCCGCCGCGGCGCCGTTGGCGCCGGTCCGGTCCTGCTGCGCCATCGCGGCGGCCGGAGGCATCGAACCGGCGTCCTTCGCGGAGTCCCCGCCGACCTTGACCACCATCAGGATCGCGGTGGGCACGACGGCCACCGCGGTCACGGCGGCGATGGCGATGGCCCGGTCGGTTCGACGCTTCACGGGGACAATTCAACACCAAGTTCCCCGCAGGTAACAAAACAACCCAGGAATCGATTGTCCGCTTCCGGACCGCGATCTTTGTATCCGTCACGTCCCGTGCTAAGGGCGGCTCGCCGTGTCCCGTTCGATGAGCGCCGCGCGGAGGGCGGATTTGCGGATCTTGCCGGTGCCGGTGCGGGGCAGCGCGTCGGCGTACTCGATGCGGCGGGGCGTCTTGAAGCCGGCGAGGCGGGCGCGGCAGGCGGCGACCAGGTCGTCCTCACTCGGCCGGACGCCGCCGGGGACGATCACCGCGCAGACGGTCTGGCCCCAGCGCGGGTCCGGCAGCCCGACCACCGCGACCTGCGCGACGCCCGGGACCGTGCGCAGGACGTCCTCGACCTCCAGCGAGGAGACGTTCTCCCCGCCGGTGATGATCACGTCTTTGATCCGGTCGACCAGGTACAGGTAGCCGGCGGCGTCGACGCGGCCGGCGTCGCCGGTGCGGAACCAGCCGCCGGTGAACGCCTCGGCCGTCGCCTCCGGATCATCCCAGTAACCGGTCGTGACCTGCGGCCCCCTCACCGCGACCTCGCCGAGCGCACCCGGCGGGAGCCGGGTGCCGTGCTCGTCGAGGATCGCGATCTCGGCGCCCGGCGCGGGACGCCCCGCCGACCCCGCCAGCTCCGGCCTCGTCGTGATCGCGGCGCGGTGGTCGTCCGGCGACAGGAAGACCGCGTTGCCGGACAGCTCCGTCATCCCGTAGCCCTGGTTGAAGTCGCAGCCGAGCATCTCGTCGGCGCGGCGCAGCAGCGGGACCGGCATCGGCGCCGACCCGTAGGCGATCACGCGGACGCCGCCGCGCAGCACGTCCAGTGCCGGAGGGTCGTCCGCCGCGTGCGCGAGCAGGTCCTCCAGCATCGTCGGGGCCAGCGACAGGTTCGTGACGCCGTGCCGGCGCGTCGCCTCCACGAGCGCGACCGGGGTGAAGCGGCGCAGCACGACGGCATGGCGGCCGGACAGATGGTGCAGGACGACCTGGTATCCGGCCACATGGCACAGCGGGAACGGCGTGCAGAAGACATCGCCCGGCCGCACGGGACGACCGGACGCCGTCGCGGCGATGCCCGCGAGCAGGCTCCGGTGCGTGAGCCGCACGCCCTTGGGGCGGCCGGTCGTGCCGCTGGTGAACATCAGCCAGGCCACGTCGTCCGGGTCGGTGCCGGACTCGGGGGCGGGCGCCGGGCCGTCCCAGGGCAGGTCCTGGATGCCGGTCAGCGGCGGGTGGTCCGGCGGCAGACCGCCTTCGGCGGCGAGGCGGTCGAGCAGGTCGGGCTCGCCGAGGACCAGTTCGGCGCCGCTGCGGGCGATCTGGTCCGCCCACTCGCGCGGATGCAGCCGCTGGTTGAGCGGCACCAGGATGCGGCCGTCACGAGGAACGCCGTAGTAGGCGGCCACGTACTCCAGGCGGTTGTGCGCAAGCAGCGCCACCCGCGCGCCGGGCGAGCAGCGCGCCGAGAGGTGGGCGCTCAGTGCGTCCACGCGTGCGCGGAGTTCGCCGAACGTCCAGGTGGTGCCGTCCACCGACAGCGCTGGAGCATCGGGCGCGTCCGCCGCCGCGGCGGCGAGCACGTCGTAGAGCCGGCGCCGCGAACCGTCCATCACACTCATCGCCACCCCGGTGAATGTACCGACCGCGCGGCGGGCCGGGTCCGCGTGTACCGCTGGGTGGACGCCGGGACGGCGAAAGGGCGCCCCCGCCGCTGCGGGGACGCCCTTCCGATGAGGCGATCAGGCGGTCTCGAGCTCCGCCGTCAGGTTGCGGACCGCGTTCGGGTCCACCGGGATGCTCGGGCCCATGGAGGTCGTCAGCGACGCCTTCTTCACGTACCGGCCCTTCGCGGCGGACGGCTTGAGCCGCTGGATCTCGTCGACCGCGGCCGCGTAGTTCTCCACCAGCTGGCGCTCGTCGAAGGACGCCTTGCCGATGATGAAGTGCAGGTTCGCGTGCCGGTCGACCCGGAACTCGATCTTGCCGCCCTTGATGTCGGACACGGCCTTCGCCACGTCCATGGTGACGGTGCCGGTCTTCGGGTTCGGCATCAGGCCGCGCGGGCCGAGCACCCGGCCGAGGCGGCCGACCTTGCCCATCTGGTCCGGCGTGGCGACCACCGCGTCGAAGTCCAGGAAGCCGCCCTGGATCCGCTCGATCAGGTCGTCCGAGCCGACGATGTCGGCGCCCGCGGACTCCGCCTCCTGCGCCTTGGCGCCGACGGCGAAGACCAGCACGCGGGCGGTCTTACCGGTGCCGTGCGGCAGGTTGACGGTGCCGCGCACCATCTGGTCGGCCTTGCGGGGGTCGACGCCCAGCCGCAGCGCGACCTCCACGGTCGCGTCGAACTTGGTGACCGCGGTCTCCTTGGCCAGCTTCACGGCCTCGGCCGGGCTGTACAGCCGGTCCCGGTCGATCTTCTCCGCGGCGGCGCGGTAGCCCTTGCTGCGCTTCATGGTCGTTCCTCCAGTGGAACTCGTGGTACGGGCCAGCGCCGGCCCTGCCACAGACGGGTGTTACTTGACGTCGATGCCCATCGACCGGGCGGTGCCGGCGACGATCTTCTCGGCGGCGTCCAGGTCCTTGGCGTTCAGGTCGGGCATCTTGGTCGTGGCGATCTCGCGGATCTGGTCGCGGGTCACCGAGCCGACCTTGGTCTTGTGCGGCTCGCCGCTGCCCTTGTCCACGCCCGCGGCCTTCAGGATGAGCTGCGCGGCCGGCGGCGTCTTGGTGACGAAGCTGAACGACCGGTCCTCGTAGATGGTGATCTCTACGGGGATGACGTTGCCGCGCTGGGACTCCGTGGCAGCGTTGTACTGCTTGCAGAAGTCCATGATGTTGACGCCGTGCGGGCCGAGCGCCGTACCGACCGGCGGCGCCGGCGTCGCCTGCCCGGCCTGCAGCTGAACCTTCACCAACGCGGCAATTTTCTTCTTGGGAGGCATGCCTCTCCCTCAATGTTCCGTTTCGCTGTGGTCCCGACTCCCGGACATCCGGGCAACACGGCGGGCGGAACTTAACCGCCGCGTTGGGACCTTGGCCGACCCACATCCCCGCGTGCGCGGGGAGCACAGCTGCACCTTGACAAGCGCAGCGACTTTTTTGGGGTCATCCCCGCGTGCGCGGGGCTGCTGGTGTCTCGCCTCAAAGACTCTGGGACGAGCTCCGGACCCATCCCCGCTGGGCGGGGACGACCTGTCCAGGATACGGCCTGCCAGGGGCAGCTCCGTCAGATCTTGGAGACCTGGTTGAAGCTCAGTTCGACCGGGGTCTCGCGGCCGAAGATCGAGACGAGCACCTTCAGCTTCTGCTGCTCGGCGTTGATCTCGTTGACCGTGGCCGGGAGGGTGGCGAACGGGCCGTCCATGACGGTGACGGACTCGCCGACCTCGTAGTCGACGGCGGCCGGGATCTTCGCCTCCGCCTTGGCGGTCTTGACGGCGCCCTCCTCCGGCTCGGGGGCCAGCAGGTTGGCGACCTCGTCGAGGCTCAGCGGGGACGGCTTGTTCAGCAGGCCGACGAAGCCGGTGACGCCCGGGGTGTTGCGGACGGCGGCCCAGGACTCGTCGGTCAGCTCCATCCGGACGAGGATGTAGCCCGGCAGGACCTTCTCGTTGACCTTCTGGCGCTTGCCCTGCTTGATCTCGGTGACCTCGTGCTGCGGGACCTCGATCTGGAAGATGTAGTCCTCCATGTTGAGGGTCTGCGTGCGGGTCTCGATGTTGGTCTTGACCCGGTTCTCGTAGCCCGCGTAGGAGTGCACGACGTACCAGTCGCCCGGCTGGAGGCGGAGCTGCATCTTGAAGTCGGCGTAGGGGTCGGCCGGCGGCTCGGGCGCGGCCTCCTCCTCGTCGTCGTCGCCCTCGACGGCCTCGGCCAGGTCGGCGGCGTCCTCGGCGGGGTCGGGCGCGGGGCCCTCGCCCTCCAGCTTCGTGTCCGCGGGCTCGGCGTCGCCGGCGGAGACGACCGCCTCGGCCGTCTCGTCGGCGGGCTCGGCCGCCAGGTCTGCCGCAGCAGCCGCAGCGGACTGGGCCTCTTCAACGGCCTCGTCGTAGGGCTGTGAGGACTCGGACACGGTGACTCTTTCTCTCGGTCTGCGGTGATGGGACTTACCAGGTTACTGCGGGGGCGCCCGGCCGGCCGGGGGCCGCGGGCCGCGCGGCGTCAGCCGAAGATGGCGTAGACGCCCTTCTGCAGCCCGTAGTCGAAGCCGGAGACGATCGCGACCATGACCAGCACGAACACCAGTGCCGCGGTCGTGTAGGTGATCAGTTCCCGGCGCGTGGGCCAGATGACCTTGCGCAGTTCGGCGATGACCTGGCGCACGAACAGCGCGGGCGAGGTCCGCCTGGACGGGGACTTCTTGCTGCCCTTGCCCTTGCCTTCGTCCTTGGCCTCGGGCTCGTCGCGGGTCTCAGTCGCCATTTGCCGCCGTTCACCTCATAGGTCGTGATCCAACCACCATGTGGTTGCCGCGCGGTCCCGTGCCCTGCCACGGCGCCGCCGTGACGTTGACGGCACGGGTGCGCGCACCGCACCTCGCAGGGCAGGAGGGACTCGAACCCCCAACCGCCGGTTTTGGAGACCGGTGCTCTACCAATTGAGCCACTGCCCTTCATTCTCCGGCTAAGGAGAACACCCGACCATGGGATCGGGGTGGTGCCGCGCCCCAGCTTACGGCCTACTGGCGGTGCCCGGGTCCGGACAGCCTCGTATACCGGTGACGCGTCACTTGGAGGGTGAGTCTACGTGCCGGAGGGCCCCGCGTCGAACCGATACGCGCGGTCCGCTCCAGGGGCGTCGGTGCGGCCCGTCCGGCCGACCCGGATGACCGGCCCGGATATATGGCTCAGGTCTCGGGAGGCGATCTGTAACGATGGGGGTATGAGCATCGACCGTCCTCGCATCTCCAAGCGCATCGCCGCGATATCCGAATCCGCCACGCTGGCCGTCGACGCCAAGGCCAAGGCGCTGAAGGCGGCGGGCCGCCCGGTCATCGGGTTCGGCGCGGGCGAGCCCGACTTCCCCACCCCGGACTACATCGTCGAGGCGGCGGTCGCCGCCTGCAGGGTGCCGCGCTTCCACAAGTACACGCCGGCGGGCGGGCTGCCCGAGCTGCGCACCGCCATCGCCGAGAAGACCGGGCGCGACTCCGGCTACGAGGTCGAGGCGAACCAGGTCCTGGTGACCAACGGCGGCAAGCAGGCGGTGTACGAGGCGTTCGCGGCGCTGCTCGACCCGGGCGACGAGGTGCTCGTCCCGACCCCGTACTGGACGACCTACCCCGAGTCGATCAAGCTCGCGGGCGGCGTGGCCGTGGACGTCGTCGCCGACGAGACCACCGGCTACAAGGTGAGCGTCGAGCAGTTGGAGGCGGCCCGCACGGACCGGACGAAGGTGCTGCTGTTCGTGTCGCCGTCCAACCCGACCGGCGCCGTGTACACGCGGGACGAGATCGAGGCCATCGGCCGCTGGGCCGACGAGCACGGCCTCTGGGTCGTCACCGACGAGATCTACGAGCACCTCGTCTACGGGGACGCCGAGTTCCACTCGATGCCCGTCGTGGTGCCGGAACTGGCCGACCGGACGCTCGTCCTGAACGGCGTCGCCAAGACGTACGCGATGACGGGCTGGCGGGTGGGCTGGCTGATCGGCCCGGCGGACGTGGTCAAGGCCGCACAGAACCTCCAGTCGCACGCGACGTCCAACGTGGCGAACGTGTCGCAGGCCGCCGCGCTCGCCGCGGTCACCGGCGACCTGGCGGCGGTGGCGGAGATGCGCAAGGCGTTCGACCGGCGCCGCCAGACGATCGTGCGGATGCTGAACGAGATCCCCGGCGTCGTGTGCCCCGAGCCGGAGGGCGCGTTCTACGCCTACCCGTCGGTGAAGGCGCTGCTGGGCAAGGAGCTGCGCGGCAAGCGCCCGGAGACGTCGGTGGAGCTGGCGTCGCTGATCCTTGAGGAGGCCGAGGTCGCGCTGGTGCCGGGCGAGGCGTTCGGCACGCCCGGCTACTTCCGGCTCTCCTACGCGCTGGGCGACGACGACCTCGTCGAGGGCGTCTCCCGCGTCGCGAAGCTGCTGTCGGAGGCGAGCTGAGCCGCCGGGCTCCGGTCGACCGGCTCGCACGCGGGCATGAGAACCGGCCCCGGGCTGCACTCTGCCCGGGGCCGGTTCTGTGCGGACGGGGCATGCCCGGCCCCGTCCCGGAGTGCCCGGACGGGACGTCCCGCGGCGGCCCCTCTCCGCCGCGACCGTCCCGCCAGAGCGCGGCTCTTACGGGCGCACGCCTTCCGCGATGCGCATGAGCTGCTGCTTCGCCGATCCGGCGGCGGTGACGGTGACGCCGACTCCGGGCCGCGCCAGCCACGAGATCTGGCGCGCCGAGTCGGGACGGTCCCCGGTCAGCGCGGGCATCCCGTGGACGGACGTGCGTCCGGGGACGCCCGGCGTCCGCAGGAGGTCCGCCGGGCCGGTGAGCTTGCTCCCCTTGATCAGAGCGATCTCCACCCACCCGGTGTTCCCGCGCCAGGTGCACGTCGTGGTCTCGCGTCCGGCGTCATGGGTCACGGCGCACGGCGCCGCGGCGGCCAGGCCGTCCGGGATGTAGGTGATCCACTGCGGAAGCCTGCCGACCGCGTCGCCCGCGCCGGGCCGCTGCGGCCGCGTCGCACCGCCGGACGAGGCGTGCTCCTCGGGTTTCGGTTCGGCCCCCGTCCCGGGCCCGCCCGCCGACGGCGGAGCCGCGGGCAGGCCCGGAGCGGGAGGTCGCTCCGGCGGCCGGGACGCCGTGACGGCGGTGGTGGGACGGGCCGTCTCGGAGTTCCCGGCCGGTGTGGCCCGGAACGACTGATAGGTGGGTACGAGGGCGAGCGCGGCGACGGAGGCGGCGGCCACGCCCGCGGCGGCGTGCATCCGCGCCTTCCGGCGCCGGTACCGCCGTTTGACGTCCGTGACGAGCGACGGCGACGCGGACGCCCCGGCCACCTGCTCGGCCATGGCCTTCCGCAGTTCACTCTCCAGATCCATCGCTCATCTCCCCAGTGGCGCCAGGTTCGTGTCGAGGCGCTCCCGGAGCCTGGCGAGCCCCCGGGACGCCTGGCTCTTGACCGTGCCGACCGAGCAGCCGAGCGCCTGCGCCGTCTCCGCCTCCGAGAGGTCCTCCCAGAAGCGCAGGACCAGGACCGCGCGCTGGCGCGGGCCGAGCTTGCGCAGCTCGTCCATCAGCGTCCCGCGCAGCTCGACGGCGTGGTTCGGCGAGGCGGCCGGCGTCTCCGGGAGGCGCGCCATGTTGATCTCCCGGAGCACCTTCCAGCGGCGGGCGCGGCTGATCACGAGGTTGACCAGGATCCGGCGGACGTAGGGTTCCGGATCGCTGCCCGCCTCCAGCCGCCCCCAGTGCCGGTAGGCCTTCTCCAGCGCGGTCTGCAGGATGTCCTCGGCGTCCTGCCGGGCCCCGCACATCAACGCGGCGGTGCGCAGCAGGGCATCGCCGCGTGCCGCCACGAACTCCACGAACGACTCGTCGTCTCGACGCCCCACTGTGCTCCGTCCCGGCCGAGGGGTTCCGGTTGTTCCTCAGGTCGTCGGGTGGGCGGCCCCCGCGCCGGGGCCGCCCGCCCGGATCTCGTGCTACTGCGCCTTGTGCAGCGCCGCGGTCACGTCCTGCAGCCCGCCGGCGAGGACGGGGCTGCCGTTGACGAACAGCGAGTAGCCGCTCGGGTCGAACAGCAGCACGCCGCCGCCGTTCGGGGTCTGCCAGCCGGCGACACCGGCCACGGTGACCGGGGTGCCGCCCGCGGGCAGCTTCAGCGCCTGCCGGAGCTGATTCTGGGTCATGCCGGCGGGCGTCTTCAGGGTTTCGACGGTGAGCCACTGGCCGGCCTTGCCGGTCCACTTCTGGGTGACCGCGCAGATCTGCTGCTTGCGCAGCTCGGCGGCGCCGGGGACGGACGAGACGTAGCGCAGGCCCTTCGGCAGCATGACGGCCTTCTCGACCGCCCCGCCGACCGTCACCGCGGGCCGCAGCTTGCCGCAGTCGAGCTTCGGCACGGCGGGCAGGCCCGGCTTGGCGGGGACGCGGGCGGACGGCTGGGCGGCGCGGGCGTTGCCCGGCACGTCCTTGGCGGACGGCGCGCAGGTGGGCAGGTTCGCCGGGAGCTTGCCCTTGAGGTCGGGGACCTGCGCGTCAGGGACCTTGGCGTCGGGGAGCTCGGCGTCCGGGGCCTTGACGCCCGGCACCTCCGCCTTGGGCAGCTTCGCCTCCGGCGCACCGGGCAGGTTCATGGTGGCGGGGTTGTCCTTGAGCCGCTGCTCGACCTGCTTCTTCGCAGCGGCGTCGGGGACCTTGACGTCCGGCAGGTCGGCGCCCTTGGGCAGCGCGGCCTTCGGCAGGTCGGACTTCGCCGGCAGGCACGTCGGGAGCGTCGTCGGCGCGGCGGCCGGCGCCTGGCGGGCCGCGGCCGGGGCCTTGGCGGCGCTGGACTGGAGGCCCGCCTCGTGGTGGGTGCCGGTCATCGCCCACGTCGCGCCGCCGCCGACGGCGACGGTGCCGACTGCGGACGCGGCGATCAAAGCGGCCTTCAGCGTGATCATGGTGTGTCCCTCTCTGCCCGTGTCTTTCCGCGGGGGGTGGCCCGTTTCTCTCTGGCGCCCCTCGTATACGCACGGTGCCCGTACGGGGTTGCACGCGGTTCCAAAGTTTTTTCCGAGGTGCCCATGAGCGGCATGGCCGCCTGGTGTCATGGGAGGTAGTCCGGTGTGGTGATACCGCGTGTACGGGGTTCGGCCGGGCCTCTGATCCGGCAACATTGGCTCATGGAGGCCCGTACCGTTTCAGCCCGCCCGGCCGGGGACCAGTCGCCGCCGGACCGTTCCTCGCCGAACCAGGGAGAGCCCGGCGCCGCGCGCCGTGCCGCCCGCCCGGACGTGGCCCTGCTCCCGAAGGCCCACCTGCATCTGCACTTCACCGGGTCGATGCGGCACTCCACCCTGGTGGAGCTCGCCGGCCTGCGCAGCGTCCACCTGCCGGACGCGCTCGTCGAGGACTGGCCACCGAGGCTGCACGCGACCGACGAGCGCGGCTGGTTCCGGTTCCAGCGCCTGTACGACATCGCGCGTTCGGTGCTGCAGACCCCGGACGACCTGCGCCGACTGCTGCGCGAGACCGCGGAGGACGAGGCGGCCGAGGGCTCGGGCTGGCTGGAGATCCAGGTCGACCCGAGCGGCTACGCGGCGAAGTTCGGCGGGCTGACCCCGACCGTGGAACTGGTGCTGGACGCGGCGCGGGAGGCGTCGGAGGCGTCCGGTGTCGGCATCGGCGTGGTGATCGCGGCGAACCGGACCCGGCATCCGCTGGACGCGAAGACGCTCGCGCGCCTCGCCGTCCGGTACGCGGGCAAGGGCGTGGTCGGGTTCGGGCTGTCCAACGACGAGCGGCGGGGGCGCGCCTACGACTTCGAGGGCGCGTTCCGGATCGCCAAGCGCGGCGGGCTCCTGTCGGACCCGCACGGCGGCGAGCTGCTCGGCCCGGCGAGCGTCCGGGAGTGCCTGGACACCCTCGACGCCGACCGGATCGGGCACGGCGTCCGCGCCGTGGAGGACCCGCGGCTGCTCGCGTCCATCGTCGACCGGGGCGTGACGCTGGAGGTGTGCCCGGCGTCGAACGTGGGCCTCGGGGTGGCGGCGACGGCATCGGACGTCCCGGTGCGGCGGCTGTTCGAGGCGGGCGCGTCGATCGCGCTCGGCGCCGACGACCCGCTGCTGTTCGGGTCGCGGCTGGCCCGCCAGTACGACCTGGCCCGCACCGAGCACGGGTTCTCCGACGCGGAGCTGGCCGAACTGGCGCGGCAGTCGATCAGGGCGTCCGCGGCCCCCGACGACCTGCGGAAACGACTGCTCGCCGGGGTGGACGCCTGGCTCGCGGGCTAGCCGGGGGTCAGCCGTCGGCGCGGGTCTCGGTGCCGCGCAGGCCCTCCGCCCAGGCGGCCGTCGAGACGGGCAGGTCGGGGCCGGCCGGGGCGCCGAACGCGGCCTGGACGTTCACCAGCAGCGCGGTCGCCAGGAACCGGGCGACCTCCTCGGGCGGCGCGCCGGACAGGTCGTGCACGAGCCGCCACAGCCGGGCCCAGCGGACGCGGCCGAGCCCGCGGACGTCCTCGTCCCGCACGGCGATCGCGTAGATCTTGAGCTGGAGGCGCGCGAGCGCGGGCGCGTCGCGCGGCAGCCGGGCGCACGCCTCCGCCATCGCGGCCATCGCGTCGCCGCCGCGCAGGCCGCCGGCGGCGTCCCGCAGGACGTCCTCGATGTCGTCGAAGCAGCGTTCGGCGGCGGCGAGGAACAGGGCGTGCTTGGACGGGAAGAGCCGGAACATGTAGGGCTGGGAGACGCCGATCCGGCGGGCGATCGTCCACGTGGACGTGCCGTCGTAGCCGCCGTGGGCGAACTCGGCCATCGCGGCCCGGATCGCGAGCTCGCGGCGTTGCGCCGCGCTCATCCTCGGGCTCATGCCGTCCACGCTAGTGCCCGGACGGGCGCCACATGCCGCGGCGTTCGAGGTGGTCGGTCAGCAGGCCGCCGGCGCGGACGACGTGGCCGCGCATCTCGGCGCCGGCCGCCGCGGCGTCCCCGGCGCGCAGCACGGCCAGGACCCGCTCGTGATCGCGGACGGCGAGGGCGGGCCACCCGGCCAGCCGCCCGTACAGCCCGCGTGGGACGTACCGCGCCGCCGCCGCGAGCGACCAGGCGAGCTTCGGGGAGTCGGCGGCCAGGTTGATCTCCCGGTGGAAGAGGTGGTGGTACTCCTCCACGAGGTCGGGGCGGTGCGCGGCCTTGGCGCGTTCCATGGCGCGCTGCAGGCCGTCCAGTCCCCGGAGGGTGCCGGCGCCGATCCGGGGGGCGGCGCGGGCGGTGAGTTCGGCGGCGATGCCCGCCTGCACCCAGAACAGGTCCCGGACGTCGCGCTCGGACAGCGGCGCGACGACGAACCCGCGTCTCGGCTCCAGCACGACGAATCCCTCGCTGCGCAGGGACTTCAGCGCCTCCCGGACGGGTGTGACGCTGATGCCGAACTCCAGCGCGAGCCGTTCCAGCCGCAGGTAGTCGCCGGGCCGGACCCGGCCGTCCATGATCAGCTCGCGGATGCGGGCGGCGGCCTCGTCGGCCAGCTG
>NZ_SMJW01000024.1 GCF_004348335.1 Actinomadura bangladeshensis
GGTGGTGGGCGCGCTGCTCGGCATCGCGGCCGTCACCCGGACGGTCGGCGTGCCACTGTTCCTGATCGTCGTCCTGTACCTGCTGGTGCGCCGGACGAGGTGGCCCGCGTACGTGGCGCTCGCGGTGACGTTCCTGCTGCCGGTGGGCGCGTACGCCACCTGGTTTCAGCAGGAGCACGGCCGTTTCGGGATGACCGGGGTGGACGGCATCTTCCTGTGGGGACGGACGGCCGCGTTCGCCGACTGCGACGCGCACACGCCGCCCCCCGACCTGGCGAGCCTGTGCCCGTACGGGGCGAAGGAGAACCGGCCCGCGTCGTCCCACCAGATCTGGGAGGCCAATTCGCCGACCGGGTGGTCCAACGGGCGGGCGTTCGACCCGGAGACCAACGCGCGGGCGCAGCGGTTCGCGCTGTGGGCGATCCGGAACCAGCCGCTCGACTACGCGCGGGTCGTCTCGTACGACTTCTTCGTCCGGACGTTCTCCTGGCACCGGTCGCAGTATCCGACGGTCGGGACGGAGGCCAGGTACCACTTCCCGACGAAGCCGACCGCGCGCAAGCCCGACCTGCCGGTGCTGGGCGGCGGTGACCGGCGGACGGTCGTGTACGAGTACTCGCACGGCACCGGACGCACGCACATCGTCGACCCCTACGCCGGTGTGATGCGCGGCTACCAGGAGCGGGTGAGCGTGCCCGGGACGGTGCTCGGGGTCGTTCTGCTCATCGGCGCGGCCGGGATCGTGCGGCGGCGGGCGCGCGCGCGGACCGCGCTCTTCTGGACGTCCGGGGTCGCTCTGCTGGCCATCCCGCCGATCACGGTCGATTTCGACTACCGCTACATGCTGCCCGCGCTGCCGTTCGCCTGCTTCGCCGCCGCGATGGCCTGGGGCCGCCGGGCCCCGGAGGCCGCTCCCGGGCCGGCGCCGGAACCGGCCGGAGAGGCGGAGCGGGCGGTGCAGCCGGCCGACGCCTGATCCGCGCCTCTTGCATCCCCACCCGCCATACGTGAGACTTCCTCACATTCTTGGGCGGGAGGGCGCAGATGATGTCGCGTATCCGGTGGGACGTCCTGCTGGGCGTCGTCGTGCTGGCGGACGTGGTGCTCGTCTTCCTGCCGTCGCTGATCACGCTGGTCGGCAAGGCGGGAGAGACGCCGGCCGAGGTCATGGGCGCGTACGCGCTGGTGTGGTTCGTGGCCGCGTTCCTGACCGTCCCGTTGGCCCGGTTCGTCCCGGGGTCGTGGCTCGTCGCCGGGGGCGGGGGCCTGCTGGTCGCCGCCCGGCTGGTGCTGCAGGGCACGGACGGCGGTGACGCCCAGCTCTACGCGGCCAGCGCGGGGCTGCTCGGCGGGCTGGTGTGGCTGACCGCGACCGCGATGACCGTCCGGGACGCGGCGCCGGTGATGACGGGCTTCGCGGGCGGGCTCGCGGTGGCGGCGGCGCTGCACGCGGCGATCGAGGGCATCGACCTGGTGTGGCGGGCGGGCGTCGTGCCCTGGCTGCTGCTCGCCGTCTACCTGGCACTGTTCGTCTTCGCGCTGACCCGGCGGCCTTCGGACGGCGGCCTGGAAGCACCCGCCGAGCCGGAAGCGCCGGGCGCGCCCCGGATCTGGCTGGCCGCGGGGCCCGCGTTCCTTCTGTGGGGCATCTACACGGGCAACGCGGCGCACGCGCAGGCCAGCGCGGGATGGTCCGGGGGCGTCGCGGCGGCGGTCGTGGCGGGCGCGGCCGTCCTGTCGGTGACGGTCGCGGCCCGTCCCCGGTTCTGGACGCGGCATCCCCTCGTCCCGGCGGCCGGGCTCGTCCTGTCGGCGGTCGGGTTCGCCGCCGGGCGGGCCACGGTGGACGGCGTCCACGGCGTCTCCCCCGGCTGGACGGTCGGCGCCCAGGTGCTCGGGCAGTTCGCGCTCGCGGGTTGCCTCGGGTGGGCCGCGTCCGTCCCCGGCCCCGACCGGCCCGGCAGGCGCGGGACGGCGATGGCGGGCGGCTGGCTGCTGTTCGTCGTGCTGATGTTCGCCTACTACTCCGCGTACGACCTCGGCACGCCGAACCGCTGGGTGCCGGTCGTGACGGCGTTCGGAGTCGCCCTGCTGGTCGTCCGCGCCCCGGCACCGCGGCGCGAGAACGGCCTGGAGGTCTGGGCCGCGGGCGCGGCGGCCGTCGCCGTGCTGGCGGTCGCGGCCGTCCCGCTGTGGCGCGACACCGGGCCGGGTCGGCGGCCGGTCGACGACGGCCTGCGCGTCGCCGCCTACAACGTGCGGATGGGCTACGGCCTGGACGGGACGATGACCGTCACTCAGCAGGCCGATGTCCTGCGGGCCATGCGCCCGCACGTGGTCGTCCTCGGCGAGGTCGACCGGGCGTGGCTGCTGAACGGGGGCCGCGACTCACTGCGGCTGCTCGCCGAGCGGCTCGGGATGCGCGCGATCTGGGCACCGGCCGGGGACGAAGTGTGGGGCGACGCGCTGCTCACCGATCTGCCGGTCACGTCCGTCCGGAACACGCCGCTGGTGAAGGGCGGGCCGACCGGCGCGCAGGCCCTCTCGGTCGGGCTGCGCTGGCAGGGCCGCGACCTCACGGTGATCGCCACCCACACGCAGCCGCCCCCGGACTGGTCGGACCTCGGGCAGGCCGAGCAGCTCGCCGGCCTCGTCCGTGACGCCGGGAAGGACGGCCGCCAGGTCGTCCTCGCCGGGGACCTCAACCTGGAGCCGGGCACCCGGCCGTGGCACACGCTGATGGGGGCGGGGCTGACCGACGCGCTGGCGTCGTCCCGTCCGTTCGCGACGCCGGTGACGGGGTCGGCGCCGATCGACCACATCCTGGTCACGCCCGGCCTCGCGGGGCACGACGCGACGAACGAGGACGTCTCCTACTCCGACCACCCCGCGATCGCCGTGACACTCACCGCCAAATGAGTACATGAGCGGATATCGGGCGGTCGGCACCGTCCAAGATCATGGACGCATGCGCCGACTCGCGATCCTCCTGCTCCCCGCCCTGCTGGCCGTCGGCTGCGGCCACGTCCCCTCCTCGGCGAAGAGCAACTCGACCGAGGACCCGGCCACCGCGAACGCGCGGAAGGCCGCCGACAGCGCCGGCGACAAGATCTACACCGCCCGGGTGTGGCCGGCGCGGGACCTGGCGCGCCGGGCGACGGACATCGACGGCGTCGAGGTCATGCGCGTGCGGGGCACCTCGACCGCCGGGACGGGTGTCGCCCTCGTCGTCCGTGTCTCGGGGACGGGCCCGGAACCCGGGCCGTTCCCCGGCGCGACCGTGACCGTGCAGCGCTGCTTCCAGATGCGGTTCTCGACGACGACCGAATGGCGCGACTACGCGACCCGCCTGGTGGACTGCCCGCCGGGGGAGCCCATGGATTTCGGGCCGTGGCCGAAGACTCCCGAAATCCCGGAGAAGAAGCTGCGGAAGGCGCTGCCGCGCGTCCCGGCCGGGGGCAGTGCGGACGAGGCGAAGGTCCGGGCCGCGGTCGCGTCGCTGCGTCTCGACCCGGCGATCACCCGCGAGTTCATGACCGAAGGGGACACCGTCGGCCTGGTGCTGAAGGTCAGGCCGTACCTGTCGGACGCGCTCGACTGCGTCCTCGCCCGCGTCGCGCCGGGACGCACCAGCGTGTGGTCACCGCCCCGGATCCAGCGCATGCTCGGCGAGGGCGGATGCAGCGCCGGCAACGCCGTCCACCCGATGCCACCGCCGCACTAAAGGCCGCCGAGACGGGCGGCGGCGACCTTCTTCGGAACGACCATCCGCCACGCCTCGATGACCAGTTCCCGCATTTCGGGTTCGTCGAGCGCGGACGTCCACGCGTGGACCCAGTTGAAGCGCATATCGGATTCACGGGGAAGATGGAATTTCTCCGGCTCGGAGGCCACCAGCGCCTCGCGCTCCTCCTTCGGGAACGCGAAGCCCATCACGGTCTCGTCCCGCGAGAAGGCGACATAGACGATGGACCCGACGCGGAACTTCACCTGGTCCCTGATGAGGTGCTCCGACGTGCGCGGCAGCGTCCTCGCGAGCGCCCGCACCTGCTCGACAGTGATCATCGTGTCCTCCTCTGGCCGCCCTCCCTCGAGCAAACCATGCCCCATCGCATGATCTTGATAGATTTGCCCGCGTGAACGAACTGGTCCGCTGGCAGACCGAGCACGGCACCATCGTCGTGGAGAGCGACGACCGGGAACCCGGATTCGATTCGGTGTCCCGCACCGGGGAGATCTTCCGCGAGGCCGCGGGCAAGTTCGAGGACGCCTTCGACAACGTCCGGGAGGCGGCCCAGTCGGCACTCGCGGCGCTGCGCGGCGGCGACCTGAACCCCGACGCGGTCGAGCTGGAGTTCGGCGTCAAGCTCAACGCGGCGGCCGGTGCCGTCATCGCGAAGACTTCCGTCGAGGGGCACCTCAAGGTCAAGATGACGTGGGGGCGGCCGGGCGCGGCGGCCGGGACCGGAGCCGCGGAGGGGGCGTAGCGGGGGTCGTGGACGACTGGCAGTGGCGCGCCTGGGTCGGCCACCCGTCCGGCGGCAAGCTCGGCGCGGCGTTCCTCATCACCGCGAACCGGCTGCTGACCTGCGCCCACACCGTCCGGGGGCTGGAGGAGGCGCGCATCGGATTCCCGGGCCTGGCCGAAGACCTGCCCGCCAAGGTCATCCGGTGCGGTGACTGGGAGCGCGAAGGCGACCCCGGCGACGTCGCCGTCCTCGAACTGGCCCGGCCCGTCCCCTACGAGCCCGCACGGCTCGCCGACCCCGGCGACCTCCACGAGCACACGGTCGCCGCACGGACGTTCGCCGTCTGCGGCTTCCCCCGGCGGGCGGACCAGAACGAGCGGCACGCGACCGTGACGACGTCCCCGCACCGGGGCATGCGGCGCGAATGGTGGGAGCTGAAGACCGGGCCGGGCGACTGGCTGGAGGAGGGCTACAGCGGGTCGGCGGTGTACGACGCGGACACCGGCGAGGTCATCGGCATGGTGACGAACGCCGAACTCCGCTACGGCGACCGCGCCGACCTCGGGTGGATGCTCCCCCTCCCGCACATCCGTACCTACTGGGAGGAACTGGACGACCTGCTGCCGCTGCGCTGGCTCACCCCGGACGCGCGCCGCGAGCTGCGGGAATTGCTGCGCGGCGTCCGCTTCACCGATCCGCTCGCCGCCGACCTCGAACGGATCACCGGACGGCGGGTGCCCGGCGGGTTCCGGTCCGCGTGGGGGTCGGTGCGGTACGTCGCGGAAGGGTGGGCGGAGGAGCGGCTCGTCCGCTATGTCGCGGCGCTCGGCCCGCACCTGCCGGATCCGGCGCGCGGGCGGCTCACCACCTGGTCGGCCCGGCATCTGCGCGGCACGGCCCCGGCTCCGGCCGCGGCCCCGGCGGTGCGGCCGGGGCCCGCGTCGGTGATCGTCCGGCTGGAGCGGGTCACGTTCGGCAATGCCTTCGACGTGACCGTGCACACCTGGGTCGACGGCGCCGCGGGCGCCTCCCTGCCCACCGAGCGGGTGCCGGAGCGCGGCGTGCGGGCGGCGGTCGAGGCGGGCGTGGCGGCGCTGGCGCCCGCGCTGTTCGACCGCGACTGGATGATCGAGTTCGCGGTGCCGGAGGGCTGGCTCGGCAAGCCGTTCGAGCAGTGGTACCTCGACCCGCGCAAAAGGATCCCGATGCGCCGGTATCCGGTGGTCGTGCGGGACGTGGACCGGTTGCGGCCCGACTCGATCCGGCGCGGCCTGGCCCACCACCGCTGGCGGCTGCTGACCGAGCGCGGCCGCAGCGACCCGCGCCCCATCGCCTGCGACGCGCCGCGCAAGGCCCGCGAGTTCGAGGAGTGGCTGGAGGCGAACGTCGACTTCTGCGTGCTCGTCTACGGGTCGCGTCCGGTCAGGGGCTGGCTGACGGCCGCGCTGAACAACGGCATTCCGGTCATGCTGTGGACGCGCACGCCGTGCGACGCGCCGTCCCATGGCGACTGCCGCGGGCACCGCGTCCTGGACGAGTTGACCGCCGCGATCTGCGACGAGCACCCGATCGACCTGCCCCAGGTGGCGCTCGCCCTGCGCAAGGCCGCGCTCCTCGCCCCCAAGGACGAGCCGCACTGCGGACGCGACCTCACGCTGCTGTGGGACGACCCGTCCCGGCTTCCCGATCCCCCGCTCGCCATGGAGGTATAGGTGCCCGACTGGCTGCTCTACACCGGGAGCCGTCGCCCGCACGACGGCATCGACCGGCTGCCTCCACCGCCGCCCTGGCGCGCGTTCGACGGCGAGCCCGTGCTGCCGTCCCCGGACGGTTCGTCCGGGAACGAGCATCAGGCGACAACGTACCGGCCGTCGGACGATGCCGTGCAGCAGGTCAATGCCGCGTTGTATCTCCGCCGGCCGCTGCTGGTGACAGGCCCGCCCGGTACTGGGAAATCCACGCTGGCTTACGCGGTGGCCCACGAACTGGGTCTCGGGCCCGTCCTGCACTGGCCCATCACCAGCCGGACCACACTGCGCGACGGCCTCTATCAGTACGACCCGCTGACCCGGCTGTACTCGGCGGGACGGGACAACGCGCCGGCCGACGAGGACATCGGCCGCTACATCCGCCTCGGCCCGCTCGGAACGGCGCTCCTCCCCTATGGGCGGCCCCGGGTGCTGCTCGTGGACGAGATAGACAAGAGCGACATCGACCTGCCCAACGACCTGCTCACCATCTTCGAGAAGGGCGAGTACGAACTGCCGGAACTGACCCGGCGCGCCGACCCGACGGCCGAGGTCATGACCGCCGACGGGCCGGGCTCCCGGGTGACCGTCACGGCCGGGACCGTCCGCTGCAACGCCTTTCCCCTGGTCGTGATGACCAGCAACGGCGAGCGCGAGTTCCCGCCCGCGTTCCTGCGCCGATGCGTCACCGTGGAACTGCGGCAGCCTTCGGGACAGGCCGAGCTGGCGGCGATCGTGCGGGAGCACCTGGGGCCGCTGGCCGACCAGAGCGACGACCTCGTCCGCCGCTTCTTCGAGCGGTCGTCGTCGGGCACTCTGGCGACCGACCAGCTCCTCAACGCCGTCTACCTGTGCCGCCACGCCGACACCGAGGACCGCCGCGCCCTGGCCGACCGCATCATGCCCTACCTGACCGGCCCGGCCGATGACGATTGACCGGCTGCGGGAGGCGCTGTCGGCGGTCGGGCCGGCGCCGGACGCCCGCGAGCTGAGCGAGATGCTGTGGCTCGCCTGCCACATCACGCCCGCGGATGAGCGCTCCTCACCTGCCCCGCAGGCTCCGCCGCCGCCCTCCTCCGATGCCCCGGAGCGTCCGCCGCCGCCCACGCCCGTCCCGAGCGCGCCGCCCGCGCCGGAGCGGCGCAGCGGTCTCCATCCGCGTGCCGCGCCCGGCGCGGAACCGGTCGGCGAGGCGGCGGAGGTGCTCGTCCCGACGGCCCCGATGCTGGCGGACGCCCTGGGCGTGCAGCGGGCGCTCCGGCCGCTCAAGCGCCGCGTCCCGTCCCGGCACCGCCGCGAACTGGACGAGGAGGCGACCGCCGCACGCATCGCCGACACCCGTCTGTGGACGCCCGTCCTCGTCCCGTCGCCCGAACGGTGGCTCACCCTCGGCCTCGTCGTGGACACCGGGCCGAGCATGCGCCTGTGGCGTCCCCTTGCCCGCGAACTGACGGAAACGCTGATCCGGCAGGGCGCGTTCCAGGACGTGCACGTCAGCTACCTGGACGAAACAGGCCGCATCACCTCGACACCCGGCGCCCCGCCGCAGGACCCGCGCACCCTCGTGGACGCGTCGGGCCGGCACGCCGTCCTCGTCCTGAGCGACTGCTCCGGCCCGCACTGGTGGAACGGGCATGCGCCGCGCGCCGTCCGCCACTGGGCGCAGTCCGGACCGACCGCGGTCCTGCAGCCCCTCCCCGAACACCTCTGGCGCCGCACCGCCGCACCGGCCGCACCCGGCCTCGCCGTCCTCCCCCGCCCCGGCGCCCCGAACACCGGCCTGCGCTTCACCCCGTTCGACGGCGCCGCGCCGCCCGGCGTGCCCGTCCCCGTCCTGGAGGTGGCACCGCGCTGGTTCGCGGCGTGGGCCCGCCTGATCTCCGGCTCCGGCCCGCAGCCCGCCGCCGTCGCGACCCTGGCGGCCCGCCCTTCCGGCCCGGCGCCGGTGCACCGCGAACGCGAACTGCCGATCGCCGAGCGCGTCCGCCGCTTCCTGGCCACGGCCTCCCCGGACGCCGCCGAACTCGCCGCGCACGTCGCCGTCTCCGTGCCGTCCCTGCCGGTGATGCGGCTCATCCAGCACCGGATCCTCGGCGGCTCAGGGCCGGGGCAGCTCGCCGAAGTCCTGCTCAGCGGCCTGCTCCGCCCGGCCGGCGACGTCCACTACGAGTTCGTGCCGGGCGCACGCGAGGCCCTCCTCGACACCCTCCCGCGCCCCGAGGCGCTGCACACCCGGCACGTCCTCGAAGCCGTCTCCGCCGAGATCGAACGCCGCGCCGGCACGGCCGCCGAGACCTTCCGCGCCCTGCTCCCCCGCGACGGCGGCCCCGTACGCCTCACCGCCGACACCGACCACTTCGCCCTGGTCACCCCGCGAACCCGCACCCTCCTCACGCCGGCCCCGTCCCGGGATCCCGCCGGGGCTCCCGATCTCCTGGAGTTGCTGGGCCGGCCGGTGGACGAACTCATCGGCGACGGCTGGGACCGTCCTCCATGCCCCACAGTGATCGGCGCGGATGGCGCGGGGGCGGTGGCGCTGGACATCCTCAACAGCCATCCCGACCTTCCACACGGCCTGATACGGGCCTCCAGGGCAACTCGCAGACAGCTGATACGGGTGATCGTGGCGAGCCTAGCTTTGAGCCATTCACCGAATGTCGTCAATTTCGCCTTCATCGCCTTCTCCGTAAGGGGAAGATCTCTCGGCGATCTGAGAGAGCTTCCTCATTTCGTCGCCGACATTCATGACATGCCCAAAGATACGCCGCTGATCAGCGATTTTACGCGGGTCCTCGAATTTGAACAGGGACGCCGGAAGGCAATCCTTCATTCCGCTGGGGTGGCCACGTGGAACGAATATCAGGCCGCCATCGCCGATGGTCGAGCACTCGATCCACTGCCGGCTCTCATAGTGATTGTCGACAGGGCCCGCGCCTCGTTGGACGCGCAACCCGACTCGTCAGATCCCCTCGCTCAGCTGTATGAGACAGGAGCGGCCCAGGGCATCAAATTCATCGTCTGCATTCCGGACGACCTTCCCCCACCGCGTTATCTCACGAGTTTGGCCGGCTGGAATATAGGGCCTAGTGGGCAGAGCGGTGAGCTCGCGTTCCTCCATGTCCTGGCTAGGCGAACGCATCCCGCCTTCCAGCCCGCGCACGTTTCGCCCTACCTCAGCAACTCCATTGTCGAACTGATGCGCCGGGGCGGACCCCGGGCTGGGCGACTCGCCTGGCCGCCAGGATCCGAACCCGGCAGCCCCGTACCCGCGTCCGACGTTCTCGGGCTCAATGGCGGCGGACCCCATGACATGTTCCACGAGACGTGGGCAGTGCCCGCCTCCGAACCGCGCAATCCCGCGATCGGTTATGACGCCGACAGCAACGTCCTGACGCTCTACCCCCTCGACTCCGCGTCGGGAATCCCGCACGGGTTGATCGTCGGTGATCCCGAGGCGCGGCGGCGCATCGTCCGGGGCATCACGCTCGCGCTGGCCGCCGGCCACTCCCCCGCGACATTGAACTTCGCCTTCGCGGGCCTCGGCGAACATCCGCTCGGCGAACCGCTCCCACTGCCGCACGTCCGCTTTTCCGAGGAAGAACTGCTCGGACGGCCGGGCAGGCTTCAGCGGTTCGTCGACTTCCTGCTGCGCGAACTGAACGCCCGCGCCGCCGCGCCGGCCTCGGAAACGCCGCCCCGCCTGCTCGTCGTGGCCGACGTGTCGCTGACGTTCCCGTCCAGCAGGCCCGAGATCGGGGAAACGCTGCTCTCGATGGCGCAGCGGGGCAGGGCTCTCGGCGTCCAGATCCTGCTCACGTCGACCGGCATGGAGAACACGACGATCTGGGACCGCTTCCTCCCCCTCCTCGGCTGGCGCATCGCCGCGAGCCCTCTTCCACCCGCCGAACTCCAGCGGGTCGTCGGACGGGCCGGGCTGCCCTTCTCCGACGAGCGCACGGCCTACCTCCTGGCCGGCGGCGGCTCCCCGCACCGGTTCACCGTCGCGGAGCAGCCTCCGGCAGCCGCGGTGGAGAGCTTCGTCCAGCGGACGCACGAGGAGTGGCGGCGCATCGCGACCCGCCGCGACGCGGCGACCGGCCCGGCCGACCCGGCGCGGTCCCGTGCCGTGCTGATCGGCGTGTCCGACTACGGCTCGCTGCCGGAGCTGCCCGCCGTCCGGGACAACCTGGTCGGGCTGAAGAACCTCCTGTGCGATCCGTCGGTGTGGGGGCTGCCGGCCCGCAACTGCGTCGTCCTGGAGCAGCCACAGCACCCGAACGTCGTCATGGACGTCGTCGAGCAGGCGGCACATGAGGCGGAGGACGCGCTGCTGATCTACTACTCAGGGCACGGCCTGCCCGGCGAGGACGGCGAACTCTTCCTGGCCCTCCCCGGCTCCGTGCCGGGTGACGAGACCACCATGCTCTCCTACCGCCGCTTGCAGCAGGTGGTCGGCGACGCCGACCGCCCGCGCCACAAGGTGATGATCTTCGACTGCTGCTCCAGCGGTCCCGACGCGAGGAAGACCCGGCTGTTGAGCCCGTCTCCGGGGAGCGGCACGTTCGTGATGTCCTCGACGTCCGGCAGCGCCGCCGAGCACGTGGCGCCGGACGGGGTCTTCAGCCCCTTCACCGGTGAGCTGATCCACCTGCTCCGGGAAGGGATCGCCGGCGAGGCCGCCGACCTCGACATAAAGACGGTGCACAAGACGATCGCAGACCGGCTCTTCACCACGGATCCTCCGTCCGTGTCACTCTCCTCCCGCCGGGAGGGGACCGCCATCCGCCTGTTCCGCAACCGCGCCCACCCGGCGGCGACTCCCGAGCCGTCCCGCGCGGGGGTCGGCACGGCGGTCTGGGAGCGGCTCGCGGACGAGGCGAACTCGTCCAGAGGCGACGGTCTCGGTAACCACCATCTGGCCTTCTTCGGCCGGTACCGACCCGAGATGGAGGCGGTCGCGCGGCTGTACGGCACCTTGCTCGCGGATCTCGGCAAACTGCCGCACGGCGACGTCTTCTCGATGTCCTGGAGGACGCTGGTCGGCCAGACCCGAGCCGGCGGATCCGCGGAGGCCGGGATACTGCTCATCCCAGACGCGGATGAAATGACCACTTCGTCCGGTGGGCCGATGGGCATCGCGGCCCTGGAAGAGATCTCCCGGAGGATGGCAGGGCGCCAGAACCACCCGGTGATCATCATGTGCGGGGAGGCGTCGCGGTTGCGCGTGCTTCTCGCGCTGCTGCCTCCCGCGATCGCCGACCGCATCCACGTCCTCGCGCCGCCCGAGTGGGGCGCCGCCCTCCCGGAACTGCCCCGGCGCCTACCGCGAAGCCGGCTCACCACGGCCTGGCCCGAACGCCTCGCGATCGGTGTCGAGGACGGGACCGGCGCTCCGGTCGTCCTGGATTTCGGTGAGCTGCCGCACCTCATGGTGATCGGCGATCGGAACTCCGGCAGGACCGGTCTGCTGCGCCTCATCTTCGACGCGCTCAAGGCCAGGGGCGAGGAACTGTACGTCGTCGACCCGTCCGGCGAACTGAACGACACGGACGTGCACCACCCGGGGCCGCCCACCGTTGCGTCCGCGACCTATGCCGCCACGTCGGCGCAGATCAGGACCCTGATCGACCGGCTGGTCGGGCAACTGGAGACGGCACCCGGCGATGACGTGTACCTGATCATCGACGATCACCACCTTTTCGATCCGATGGCGTTCCTCCGCCTCGAACAGCACATCGGCGGAGGCCGCCTGCACCTTGTCGTCGCCCGCACGGACCCGACTCCCGGGGACATGGCCGATCCGCTGCTCGATCGATGGGGGCCGCATGCGTGGGCGACCCTCCGGATGGGCGGCCCCGCCCCCGGCGAACGCGTGCCGGGACGGGGGGTGCTCATCAGGAACCACGACAGCCGCCTCATCCAGGTCGCCGCGGCGCACTGACCGTATTGGATCAGGTGGTCCATAACGTGTTAGCGTGGGGGGATGGGGAGGCCCAGGAAGTTCGAGGAAGGGCGGGCGGTCGAGGCCGCCATGCGGGCGTTCTGGGCGGACGGGTATGAGGCGACCTCCACGCAGGAGCTGTGCGAGGCGACCGGGCTCGGGCGCAGCAGCATCTACAACACGTTCGCCAGCAAGCGCGACCTGTTCGTCAAGGCGCTGACGCACTACATGGACGACAGGAACGCCCGGCTCGTCCAGTTGATGGAGGACGGCGGGAGGTCCGTGCGCGAGCGGCTGCGGACCGTCCTGGAGTGGGCCGTCGCGCCGGGCGAGGACGATCCCGCCGGATGCCTGGTGGTGAACTCGACGGTCGAGTTCGGCCCGCACGACGCCGACATCGCCGAGCGGCTCGAACGGCACCGGCGGCAGCGGTTCGCCGTGCTGAAGGCCGCCATCGAAGACGGGATGCGCGCGGGCGAGATCGACGCGCGCAAGGACGCGGAGGCGCTGGCGCACTTCGTGATCGCGACGGTCGGCGGCATCCAGGTCGCCGCCCGCGGCGGCGCCGACCGCGCGACGCTCCAGAGCATCGCCGACACCGCCATGCTCTCGGTCTGACCAGGGGCGGCCCGGTGCCGCCCCTTACTTGTGCGCCGGTTTTGAACTGATCAATCCAATATGAAGGGGGAAGGCCGATGCCACTGGCCGTGTGGGTGCTCGGGATGGCGATCTTCGCGCAGGGGACCTCCGAGCTCATGCTCGCGGGACTGCTGCCGGAGATGGCCGCCGACCTGAGGGTGTCCGTGCCGGACGCGGGCCTGCTCATCTCCGCGTTCGCGATCGGGATGCTCGTCGGTGCGCCCGTCCTCGCGGTCCTGACGCTCCGGTGGCCGCACCGGCGCGCGCTGCTGGCCTTCCTCGCGGTCTTCGTGCTGACCCACGCGGTCAGCGCCCTCACGCCCGGCTACTGGACGCTGTTCGCGATGCGGATCGTGGGCGCGTTCGTCTACGCGGGGTTCTGGGCGGTGGCCGCCGCGACGGCGGTGAGCCTCGTGCCGCGGACCGCGCGCGGGAAGGCGATGGGGATCGTCGCGGGCGGGCTCACGGTCGCGGCGATCGTCGGCCTGCCCGCCGGGACGGTGGTCGGGCAGCACCTCGGCTGGCGGGCCGCGTTCTGGACGGTGGCGGCGATGTCGGCCGTCGCGATGGCCGGCGTCGCCGCGACGATCCCGGCGGGGGCGGCGGGCGGCGAGGCGCCCCGCGTCCGGGACGAACTGCGCGCGGTGGCCGTCCCCCGCCTGTGGGGGCTCTACGGGACGACGGCGCTGGCGACGAGCGGGCTCCTGGTCACGTTCGGCTACCTCGGGGCGCTGCTGACGGAGACGACCGGGATCGCGGAGCGGTGGGTGCCCGCGGTGCTCGCGCTCTACGGCGTCGGCGCGCTCATCGGGATCACCGCCGGCGGGCGGACCGCGGACCGGTGGGCCGTCCCCACCCTGTATGCGGGCTTCGCGGGTCTGACGGCCGTGTCCGTGCTGCTCGCGCTGACGGCGGAGTCGCCCATCCCGGTGGCGGCCCTGGTGTTCCTGCTGGGGCTCGCCGGGTTCGGCACGAACCCGGCGCTGAACAGCCGCGCGTTCGGGATGGTGGACGGCGCGGCGACGCTGGTCGCGGCCGGGAACGTGGTCGCGTTCAACATCGGCATCACCGCCGGCCCATGGCTCGGCGGACTGGCGATCGACGCGGGGAAGGGCTACGCGTCCACCGCCTGGATCGGAGCGGGCCTCGGCATCGCCGCGCTCGCCGCCGTCGCCCTCGGGCAGGTCGGACGGCGGCCGTCCCGGACGGCACGGGAGCGGTGCGAGACGGCGGTCGGGGTCTGATGTGGAGGGCCGGGACGGAGTGTTCCGCGCCGGCCCTTCACGGTGGTGGACGTCAGGAGCACGTGGACGCGGGGAACGACCACAGGGCGCGCCGGCCCGCGTGCTCGGCGACCGTCCAGATGCGGTGCCGGCCTCGGTAGCAGGAGAGGTCCTCAGGGCCGTAGGAGATCGTCCGGCGCTTCACCTTCGCCCAGCCGCGCGAGGTGGGGTAGGTGGTGAGGAGGGAGCCGCGCTTGCTGCCGTGGCTCTGGGTGAACCACCAGCGGCCGTGCGTCCGGACGGCGCCCTGGATCCTGTCGGCCGGGAGGACGGCGCCCCAGCTGGGACGGGCGTGGCCGCCGCCGGCCAGGGCGCCGAGCCGCCAGGTCACCACGCGGCCCCGCGGCCACTTCGGGCGGCAGTACTCGCCGGCGACGAGCGAGTGCGGCCAGGTGGTGCGGTCGATGGACATCCACGACATGCGGATCGGGCCGGTGCCCCGGCACTTCGCGCCGACCCTGCCGTTCGCCCAGTGCCAGCTGCCCGTCTGCGGCATCACGTAGCGGAAGCCGTGTCCGTAGTACTTGCCGCGGTGGAGGCCGACCCGGCCGGAGTGGGCGGTCGAGCCCGCCTTGCTCTTGGCCAGGTCGTAGATGTGGCGCATGTCGAACTCGCGGATCCCGTGGCGGGTGTCGGCGATGTAGAGCGTGTCGCCGTACCAGGCGATGCCGCCGGCGTGGATGCCGATGTCGGTGTAGCCGCTCCGCGTCGGCTCGACGAGCAGGACGTGCCGGTAGGTGCGCCGGTCCGGGTCGACGAACGTGAGCCTGACCTTGCCGCTGTCGTGCCAGGACACGAGGATCGGCCGGCCGCCGCCCGCCCACCGTTCGCCGCCGACCGCGTCCGAGACGGTCGTGACGCCCTGCGGGACCCAGTTCCGGGTGGTGGAGTCGGCCCGGTCGAAGCAGTACACGAGCGAGTGGGCGGGGACGCCGGCGGACCCGCCGCACCCGCGGCCGAGCCTGCGCCCGCCGGACGAGCGGATCAGCGCGTCGACGCCGCTCCGGCGCAGCCTGGCGTCGAGGATCGCGACCGGCCCGCTCAGGTCGGCGCCGCGGCGGAGGACGAAATCGTCAGGGTTCAGGTCCGCGGGGGCCTTCGCGGTCACCGCCGCCGCGGGCGCCGCGTGGGCGGCGCCGGGGACGGCCACGAGCGCGGCGCCGGCCGCGAGGACGGCGGCACCCGATCGCCCGGCTCCCATCACTGTACGCTGCATGATCATCACGGTTCGCAACGTACCTCGGGCCGACGCTACGGACGACTCCGACATGACCTCGGGAAAGGCATTTTGACTTTCGTTCGCCATGACGTGCGCAATGTGCACCCACGGGCGGTGCCGGACGCCGGCGGGACGGCCCCCGCGGGGAGGGCCGTCCCGGGGAACGGATCAGCGCAGCCGGCAGGTTCCGGAGCCGGACTTCGACGGGTCGCTCTCCGAGGTCCCCGTCAGCCGCAGCCGCGCATGGCGGGACGCGCCCGGCGCGGCCTTCGCCCAGACCTCGACCTGGGTGCGGCCCCCCGCGGGAGCGGTCGCCAGCTCGTTCGGCAGCCACGTCGTCCAGCCCTCACCGGACACGGCGGCCTTCAGGCGGAAGACGTCGGAGGCGTGGTACCCGTCGCCGCCCCGGCCCGTGTTGCGGAGCGTCATCGTGCACTTGGTCCAGCCGGAGCCGGTCGGGCGCGCGGGGCCCGAGGCCAACCGCACGCCGCGCCGCTGCGGCCCGGCGCCGTCCAGTGAGCTGATCGCGACCGTGTAGGACAGGACGCCGTGCCGGTCGCGCTTCAGGTCGAGGACGTAGAAGTGCAGCCGGTTCGCCTCGTCGACGTACTCGTACTCGCTGCCGGAATTCGCGCCCGCGTGGTACAGGGCGTCCGAGAGCTGGCGGTAGTCGCCGATCGTCATCTTCTTCGGCGTCCCGTCCGGGAGGACGAAGTCGACCTTGTCGATGTCCTGCGGGTTGGCGTCCTTGACCCAGATGAACGGCGCGCGGTCCTGGTTCTTGGTCTTCGCCAGCAGGACGCCGGAGTCGGGTGTGAACGAGTCGGTGCCCATCCGGTCGACGACCTCGATGGTGTAGTTGTCGTAACCGCCGCCGTCGCAGAGCGGGTCGGTCCGGGTATCGCAGGCGGGGCTCTTGTCGCCGCCATCGCCGAGTCGGAGGTTGATGCCCGCCAGCCCGTTCTTGCCGGGCTCCACAGAACGGGCCGTCACCTTCGCGACCACCATGCCGGACGAGGCGAGGGCGTCCCGGTCGAGCTGGAGCACCTTGTCCGGGTCCACCATGCCCAGCTTCATCTTGTTGCGGAGCATGTGCTGCGCGCCCATGGACCCGCCGCCCGTCGCCGGGATCGTCCAGCGGCTGTGCGGGCCGCCCGGCCCGTTGAACGTGCCGCGGCTGAGCATGTCCCAGGGGCCGCTGTAGGCGCGGCGCGGCGGGTCGCTGTACGGGTTGTTGTAGTTGTCGCCGATGCCCAGGATGTGGCTGAACTCGTGGGCGTACACCGACATGCCGGAGCTCTCCGCCTGGGTGGAGGAGACGCCGAAGATGGCGTTCGGCCAGATCGTGGAGCCCGCCTGCCACGACGTCCACGGGATGTAGCGGGTCTTCACCCAGTTCGGCAGGTTCGGGTCGCCGGGACCCCATTCGTCCGGGACGTTCTCCGGGGTGCCGAACTTCATCTCGCCGAACTCCTGCCAGGTGGAGCTCTCGTCCTGCCCGGCGCTGAGGAAGAAGACGAAGTCGTACTCGGCCGCCGTCTCCTCACCGACGTCGGAGACCCAGGCGGCACGGGCGTCCGCTCTCAGGTCGCGGCCGCAGGTGTCGCCGGTCGGGCATCCGGTGCCGCCCTGCATGCCGTCCACGCCGTACTCGTGGTCCTTGGCGGGCATCGTGTAGGCGCCGAACCCGGTCAGGTCGACCCCGTACCGGCCGCCGGAGTCCTCCATCCAGTACTCGTGGAGGGTGTGGCCGTGGTTCAGCTTCTGCGGCGTGTTGAGGAAGTCCCGGTAGAACTCGGCGACCTCGCCGCGCGGGACGTCCCCGACCCCGACCGGGTTGCCGAAGACGGACGAGTTCTTCGGCTGCGTCACCTCGAACGGCTGGTTCGGGTAGTCGACCAGGACCACGGCGACGTTGAAGTTCCGCACCGATCCCTTCCGGGCCGGGTCGGCCCAGGACGTGCCGGGGATGGACCGGTAGTCGTCCCACGTCATCGTGTCGGGAAGCTCGTAGTTCTGCGGGTCGATCGGACGCGGCGCACCGGCCGCGAACGTGCGGGCGGACGGCTGTTCGCGCTGCCACGGCTGGGTCTGCGGCCAGTGCCGCATCTGCCACGGGTTCGCGGTCGGCTCCGGGATCGGCGGTCTCGGCTGCGCGGCGGCCGGGACGGCGGTCGCGAGCCCCGCGACCAGTCCCAGCGCCGCCGCGGGCACCAGCAGCATGTTCTTCGCGCGCATGTCTCCCCTACCTCTCCGGTGGGTTGCTGAGAGGTAGGTAAGAACAGCCCGTTCCGTCCCGCTAGGGCCGACTTAGCCGATCTTGCGTCGAATGTCCTGGCAGGTCGCGCGGGGCGCCCAGGTCACAGCGGGAGTCGGCGCGCGGCGACGACGATGCCGTCCTCGTCGCTGTAGAGCCAGTCGCCCGGACGGAACTCCACGCCGCCGAACGACACCGGGACGTCCACCTCGCCGGCGCCGTCCTTGGCGCTCTTGCGCGGGTTCGAGCCGAGCGCCTTCGCGCCGAGGTCGAGCTCGCCGATCGCCGCCACGTCCCGGACCGCGCCGTTGATCACCACGCCGGACCAGCCGTTCGCCACCGCCGCCGCGGCGATCATGTCGCCCATCAGCGCGGACGCCAGCGACCCGGCGCCGTCCACGACCAGCACGCGGCCCTCGCCCGGGGAGTTCAGGAGCTTCTTCACCAGGCCGTTGTCGCGGTGGCAGCGCACGGTCGAGACCGGGCCGGCGAACCTCGCCCGCGCGCCGTACTGGCGGAACTGCGTCTCGCAGCTGCGCAGCTCGTCCCCGAAGTCGTCGATGAGGTCAGCGGTCGCGAAGTCCATGACCGCAGCCTACTGAACGGTAACCCGTCAGCCGGAAGGCGCGTCGGTGGGACGGCCGATCAGCCGCGACAGGACGATCGAGGTCTTCGTCGCGGTGATGTTGTCCTCGCGGCGCAGCCGTTCGAGGGCCTGCTCCAGATGCTGGATGTCGCGGGCCCGCACGTGCACGAGCGCGCTCGCGTCGCCGCTGATCGTGTACGCCGCGACGACCTCCGGGTGGCCGCGGACGCTGGAGTAGATCTCCTCCGGGGACGTCGCGCCCGTGCAGAAGATCTCGATGAACGCCTCGGTGGTCCAGCCGAGCGCGGCCGGATCGACCACCGCGGCGAAGCCATTGATCACGCCGTCCGAGCGCAGCCGGTCGACCCGCCGCTTCACCGCCGGGGCCGAGAGCCCGACCTTGTCGCCGATCTGCGCGTACGAGGCGCGGCCGTCCTCCAGGAGCCGCGCAACGATTCGACGGTCGAGCTCGTCAAGACGCAACAAATAACACCCCCGAAGTCGGTTTTCGTCATTGGTCGACGGTCATTTCCGAACATACGCTGGGAAGCGGACCGGCGGCCACCCGACCCGGCCGGCCCTCTCCCCTCGGCACCGGACGCGCGTCCGGTGTCCCAGCCATGCCCGGCCCGACCGGCCGGGCCGAGCCGCGAAGGAGCGTCGTGACGCAAACCGACCAGCTGCGAGCGATGTCCGAGGACCACAGCGCGCACAACTACCATCCCCTCCCGATCGTGGTCGCCGAAGCGGACGGCGTGTGGCTGACCGGCGTGGACGGCCGCCGCTACCTCGACATGCTGGCCGCCTACTCGGCCGTCAACTTCGGCCACCGCAACCCCCGCCTCACCGAGGCCGCCAAGCGCCAGCTCGACCGCGTCACGCTCGTCAGCCGCGCCTTCGACCACGACCAGTTCGGCCCGTTCGCCGCCGAGCTGGCCGAGCTGTGCGGCAAGGACATGGTCCTGCCGATGAACAGCGGCGCCGAGGCCGTCGAGACCGCCCTGAAGACCGCCCGCAAGTGGGGCTACGAGGTCAAGGGCGTCCCGGCCGACCAGGCGAACATCATCACGTTCGAGGGCAACTTCCACGGCCGCACCACCACGATCATCAGCTTCTCCACCGATCCGGACGCCCGCGACTCCTACGGCCCCTACACGCCCGGCTTCCGGACCGTCCCGTACGGGGACGCCGAGGCGCTCAAGGCCGCGATGGACGGCTCCACGGTCGGCGTGCTGATCGAGCCGATCCAGGGCGAGGCCGGCGTGAACGTCCCGCCGAGCGGGTTCCTGCGCGCGGTCCGCGACCTGTGCACCGCGGGCGGCTCGCTGATGATCGCGGACGAGATCCAGTCGGGCCTCGGCCGTACCGGCACCACGTTCGCCGTCGAGCACGAGGGCGTCGTCCCCGACGTCTACGTCCTCGGCAAGGCCCTCGGCGGCGGCATCATGCCGGTCTCCGCCGTCGTCGCCGACCGCGACGTCCTCGGGGTCTTCAAGCCGGGCCAGCACGGCTCGACGTTCGGCGGCAACCCGCTCGCCTGCGCCATCGGCCGCGAGGTCATCGCGATGCTCAGGACCGGCGAGTTCCAGGAGCGCTCCCGCACCCTCGGCGCGCACATGCACGAGCGCCTCGGCCACCTGCCGAGCGACCTCGTCCGCGAGGTCCGCGGCCGCGGCCTGTGGGCCGGCGTCGAACTGCACGGCAAGGCCCGCCCGGTCAGCGAGCGCCTCATGGACCTCGGCGTCCTGGCCAAGGAGACCCACGAGACCACCCTCCGCCTGGCGCCCCCGCTGATCATCGAGCGCGAGGACCTCGACTGGGCCCTGGACCAGCTCGAGATCGCCCTGAAGGGCTGACCCCCGAGTCAGAGACACCGCCGGTCAATGGCGCCCGGCGGTGTTTCGCTCGTTAACACGAACCCGCGAGGGGTCAAAGACTCGGTCGGCGGGCGCGCGGCGCGGCGGCTCGCAACGGCCGCGGCGGCAGTGTGGGCGGCATGCTGCGGAACAGGAGTCGGCGCCGGGTCGTCATCGGCTGCGGAGGGCTGGCGTTGGGCGTGCTGGTGCTGCTCGCGGGCGGACTCTACCTGCTGCAACGCGCGTACAACGGGGAGGTCCAGCGGGTCGCGGGGGCGCTGCCCACCGGGGCCGGGCGGCCGTCGGCCTCCGGGCGCGGGGAGAACTGGCTGCTGATCGGGTCCGACCGGCGCGCCGACATCCCGTCGATGGGCGCGCGGGCCGACACGATCATGCTGGTGCACCTGTCGGGGCGCGGCGACCGGGTGTCGCTGATCTCCATCCCGCGGGACGGCTGGGTGCCCGTCCCCGGGCACGGCACCACGAAGATCAACGCGGCCTTCGCGTACGGCGGGCCGTCGCTGCTGGTCCGCACGGTGGAGGGGCTCACGCACGTCCGGATCGACCACTACGCCAGCCTCGACTTCGGCGGGTTCGTGAAGATGACGGACGCGCTCGGCGGCGTCGACGTCACCATCACCGAGGACACCTTCGACCCGATGCACGACCGGCACTGGAAGGCCGGGCACCAGCACCTGGACGGCACGGAGGCGCTCGACTTCGTCCGGCAGCGCTGGAACCTGCCGGCCGGCGACCTGGACCGGATCAAGCGGCAGCAGGCGTTCCTGCACGCGCTCGCGGCCAAGGCCCTCGACACCCGCAACCCGCTCAAGATCGACCGGTTCATCCGGGCGGTGACCCGCTCGGTGAGCGTGGACGACTCGGTGACCGCCGGCACGCTGCGCGGGCTCGCGCACCGGCTGCTGAAGACGTCGCTGATGGAGTACCTGACCACCCCGGTCGCGCGGCCGGCCGAGCGCGACGGGCAGAGTGTCGTACTCCTGGACGATGATGGCGTGCGGGCGCTCTTCACCGCCGTCCGGGAGGACCGGGTGGGCGACTACGTGACCCGCAACGGCGCGGCCAACTCGGTGGACGCCGTCCGATAGTCCTCCTGACCTGCGGGGACATACCGTCCTCCACCCCCACCCACCACCATTCAAAGGACGAGCTCCGCTCGAAGCCCCATAAAGGGTGACGTGCTCGGTCCGCGTGGATTAGTCTGAGTGGACTAATCGACGCCGACCATAGGCACGCCACCATGTCCCGACCACTCACACCGCTCGCGCTGACCGTGCTGCGGATGCTGTGCGACCGGCCCATGCATCCCTACGAGATGCAGCAGCGCATCCGCGACCACGCCTACGACCAGGCCGTCAAGATCACGCACGGGTCGCTGTACCACTCGGTGGAGCGGCTCGCCGCCGCCGGGCTGATCGAACCGCTGGAGACGAGCCGGGAGGGCCGCCGGCCCGAGCGCACCATCTACGCCGTGACCGCCGCCGGGCGGGACGCCGCGCAGATGCGGCTCGCCGAGCTGCTGCGCCACCCCGCCGCGGAGTTCCCGCTGTTCGGCACCGGGCTCGCATTCGTCAACCTCCTGCCGGAGGACGAGGTCGCCCGGCTGCTGCGCGGCCGCACGGTCGCGCTGGAGGCCGCGCTCGCCGGCCACCAGACGGCGCACGACTCGCTGCGCAAGCAGGGCCTCGACCGCTACAAGCTCCTCGACCAGGAATGGCTGATCGCGCGGTTGCGCGCCGAGCTGGAGTTCGTGCGGGGCGTGGTCGACGACCTGGAGTCCGGCCGGCTCACCTGGAAGGACGACGAGGTGCAGATCCGCTGCCACTCGCGGCCACGACCACGCCATGACGACAAGGGGGACTCATGAGCAAATGGCGCGGAAATCCCTGGGCGATCCTGCTCACGCTCTCCCTGGGATTCTTCATGACGCTGCTCGACCTGACGATCGTGAACATCGCGATCCCGAGCATGACCGAGAAGCTGGACGCCTCGCTGGACGAGGTGCTGTGGGTCGTCAACGCCTACATCCTGGTGCTGGCGGTGCTGCTGATCACCGCCGGCCGGCTGGGCGACCTGTGGGGCAAGAAGAACCTGTTCATCGCCGGGGTGGCGCTGTTCACGCTGTCGAGCCTGGCGTGCGGCGTCGCGCAGGACCCGACGCAGCTGATCATCGCCCGCGGGGTGCAGGGGCTCGGCGCCGCGCTGCTGATGCCGCAGACGATGTCGATCATCATCGGGGTGTTCCCGGCGGAGCGGCGCGGCGCCGCGCTCGGCGTGTGGGGCGCGGTGGCCGGGGTGTCCACGATCGCCGGCCCGACCGTCGGCGGGCTGCTGGTCACCAGCCTCGACTGGCGGTGGATCTTCTTCGTGAACCTGCCGATCGGCATCCTGGTGCTGGCGATGGCCGTGCCGATCCTGCCCGGCCACACCCGGACCGTCCGGCACCGGTTCGACGTCGTCGGGGTGCTGCTGGCGTCCGCCGCGCTGTTCTGCCTCACGTTCGCGCTCACCGAGGGCCAGAAGTACGACTGGAACGAGGGCATCTGGGGTCTGATCGCCGCCGGGCTCGCGCTGTTCGCCGTCTTCGTCGTGCAGCAGCGCTCCAAGCAGGACGGTGAGCCGCTCGTCCCGTTCTCGCTGTTCAAGGACCGCAACTTCACCGTCCTGAACCTCGTCGGCGCGGCCGTCTCGGTCGGCATGATCGGCATGTTCCTGCCGATGACGATCTACCTGCAGTCGGTGCTGGGCTTCAGCGCCCTCAAGGCGGGCCTCGTCATGGCGCCGTCGTCGGTGGTGTCGATGTTCCTCGCGCCCGTCGCCGGACGGCTGTCCGACCGGATCGGCGGCAAGTTCATCCTGATGGCCGGGCTCACCCTCTACGGCCTCGGCATGGTCTGGGTCGTCCTCGTCGCCGAGGTCGGGACCGACTGGAAGGCGTTCATCCCGGCGCTCGTCGTGGCCGGGCTCGGCATCGGCGGCGTGTTCGCGCCGATGGCGACCGAGGCGACCCGCAACGTCCCGCCGCGCCTGGCCGGCGCCGCGTCCGGCGTCAACAACACGATCCGGCAGGTCGGGTCGGTGCTGGGCAGCGCGGCGGTCGGCGCCGTGCTGCAGAACCAGCTCGCGTCCGCGCTGCGGGACGAGGCCGCGGCCCGCTCCGCCGCGCTCCCGGCGAACATCCGCCCCGGCTTCGTGCAGGGCTTCACGGACGCGGCCAAGAGCGGCCTGGAGGTCGGCGCGGGCCAGGACGGCGCGAAGCAGCAGCTCCCGCCGGGCCTCCCGCCGAACGTCGCGCACCGCGTCCACGAGCTGGCCGGGCAGGTCTTCTCGCACGGCTTCGTGCACGCGATGAAGCCGACGATGTGGCTGCCGATCGCGGTCATCCTGCTGAGCGCCGCCGCGTGCCTCACCCTGAAGGGCCACAAGAGCAACGCGGCCCCGGCCCGGCTCGACGCGGAACCCGCCCCGATGGCGTCCTGACCGGCACTACTCGCGGATACGGCCCGCCCTGCCGAGGAGCCAGTCTCCCGGCGGGCGGGCCGGCGGCACCGTCATGACGCCCGCCACGGCGGCGAGCATGCCGCCGATGATGAACAGGTACCCGGCCGTCGTGCCGGGGACGACGAGGTCCCCCTCGCCGCGGCGCATCGACATGACGAAGACCACGACGCCCCACACCACCGCGGGGACCGTCGCGCCGAGCCGCCCGCCCATCCCGAGCCCGGCCAGCCGGGCCATCGCGAAGACCAGCGCCACCAGGACGATCGCCGCGACCGGGACGGGGCCGACGCTCCAGTCCTGGGCGAACGAGCCGACCACGCCGAACACCCCGCCGAGCAGGCCGAGGGCGGCGTAGGCGGCACCGGACACGAACGCGTCCAGCGGGCCCTCGCCCGCCCTGGTCAGACCGGGGGCGTCGCCCTCCGCCGGGAGGCCGTCCTTGGCGAGGCCGACCCGCGCCTCGTCGTCGTCCTTATGCACGGAAGTCAGGCTACCGGGGGGATGGGCGGCCCCCCACGTCACGCCGGATCGGACGCCTCCGGCAGACCGGCGAACAGGTCGCGCTCGCGGCGGCCGGGGCCGAGCGGGCCCAGCTCACCGGCCTGCAGGATGAAGTACTCGGTGCCGAACGCCTGCTGGCCGAGGTTGTTCGACAGCGCGAAGAACGGCCCGACCTGGTCGGGCGCGACGACGATCTGGGTGCGGTGGGCGCGCAGCGCGGCCAGCTTGGCGGGCAGGTGCGCGCGGGCGTCCACGGCCGAGGTGACCTGGCCGTCGGGGACGCCGGAGCCCAGCTCGTCCAGCCCCGCGACGCGCGCGAACGGCAGCTTCGCCTCCCGCATCACCGCGATCGCCCGCGCGAGGACGGTGCGCGGGGTCGCGTAGGCGTAGAACTTCCCGGCCCGCCACGGCTCGGCACCGTCCTCGAAGGCCGGGTCGGCGGCCAGCTCGAACGCCCGCCACGCGACGCGGTGCGCCTGGATGTGGTCGGGGTGCCCGTAGTTGCCGCGCTCGTCGTAGGTGACGATCACCTGCGGCCGGACCTCCCGGATCACCGCGACGAGGTCGGCCGCGGCGGTGTCGAGGTCCGCCTGCCAGAAGCAGCGCGGGTCGTCGTTGGTGGGGGCGCCCATCATGCCGGAGTCGCGCCACCGCCCGGCGCCGCCGAGGAAGCGGTGGTCGCGCACGCCGAGCGCGGCGCAGGCCGCCGCGAGCTCCCCGATCCGGTACTCGCCGAGCGCGTCCTCCTTGTCGGACGCGAGGTGGCGCAGCTCCTCCGGGATGATCTCGCCCTCCTCGCCGAGCGTGCAGGTGACGAGACAGACGTGGGCGCCCTCGGCGGCGTACTTGGCCATGGTCGCCCCGGTCCCGATGGACTCGTCGTCCGGATGGGCGTGGACGAACAGGATCCGCGGCTCCTTCATAGTCAACGAGCCTACTCAGGGCCCGGCGGGACGGCGATGACCGCCCTGCCCCGCGCATTCCGCCGGACGCCGCCGGCCCGGCTCAGCCGCCTCCGCCGGTCCCCGGGCCGCCGCCACCGCCCGCTCCGGTGCCGCCGCCGTCATCGCCGCCGCCGGCTCCGGGGCCGCCGGTGGTCGGCGTCTCGCTGGTCGGCGCCTCGCTGGTCGGCGTCTCGCTCGTGGGCGTCTCGCTGGTCGGCGCCTCGCTGGTCGGCCGGGACGGCTGCGGCGGCGGCGTGGTCTGCCGCGTCCGGGTGCGGGTCGGCGTCGGCTGCTCCGGCTCCTCGCTCGTCGGGGTCTCCGACACCGTCCCGGAGTCGGTGACCGACGGCGAGACCGGCGCGTTCGGGGAGTCGTCCCCGCCGCGGGTCGCCGCGTACACGCCGACGACGAGCGCCAGCACGAGGATCGCGGCGACGGCCGCGACGATCGGCATCTTGGACTTGCGCTCGGGCTCCCAGTCGTCGTACCGGGCCCGCTCGGCGCCGTACGGGGGCCGCGCGGGCGGCAGGTTCCCGGTGTAGTCGGCCGGGGAGACGCGCTGCGTCCCGCCGGGGGGGCCGCCGGGGTGGGTCGAGCCCGCCATCATCCCGGCCGCGCCGAGCCCGCCCGCGGCGAGCGTGCTGCCCTCGGCGAGCATCGTGTCGGCCTGCGAGGGGTCCATGCGGGTCTGCCCGGCGCCGCCCGGGCCGCTGCCGATCAGCGTCATCATGATCTGCTGCGCGGTCGGCCGCCGCTCCGGCTCCTTGGCCAGGCACGCGCCGATCAGCCGGTGCAGGTCGGCCGGGACGCCGTCCAGCCTCGGCGGCTCGTGCATCACCCGGTTGATCACGGCCATCACGGTGTCGTCGCCGAACGGCGGGTGCCCGGTCGCGGCGAACACCATCGTGGTCGCCCACGCCCACACGTCCACGGCCTCGGTGAGCGTCGCGCCGGCGACCTGCTCGGGCGCCATGTAGGACGGCGTGCCGATCGCCTTCGTCGCGTTCGTCTGCCCGGTGTCCAGGGCCCGCGCGATGCCGAAGTCGATCACCCGCGGCCCGTCCGGCGCCATGATGACGTTGTGCGGCTTGAAGTCGCGGTGCACGATCCCGGCCTGGTGGATCGCCACCAGCGCGGTCGCGGTGCCGATCGCGAGCCGGTCGAGCGCCGCCCCGCCGATCGGGCCGCCCTCGGTGACCTGCTTGTACAGCGACGGGCCCGGCACGTACTCGCTGGCGATGTAGGGCTGGTCGCCCGCGACGTCGGCCTCCAGGACCTGCGCGGTGCAGAACCGCGCGACCTGCTTGGCGGCCTGCGCCTCCCGGACGAACCGGGTGCGCGCCATCGTGTCCCCGGCCAGGTCGGCCCGCAGGAGCTTGATCGCGGCTCGGTTCCCGGAGGCGTCGACGCCGGCGTAGACGACGCCCTGGCCGCCCTCGCCGAGCCGTTCGACGATCTCGTACGAGCCAAGCCGCCGGGGATCTCCCGGCTGCAGCTCCGGCATTGACCACTCCTCAGCCCGCGACAGGAAAAAAGGTGCTTGGGGAAGACTTGAGCTTACGCGAGCGCGGACCCGGGCACGGGACATTCCCCGGCCACCCATCGCGACGACCCGTGATCATAGAGGGCAGGAGGCCGCCGTGCGCCGCACTTCCCGGGCATCCTGGCAGACTCGGGTGCCATGAGCATCAGCTATCCGCGGCAGAGCGCCCGCACCCGACGGTTCAGCCTCGGCGTCCCGCGCGCCTTCCAGATCGCGCCGGACGAGGCGCGCGTCGTCTTCCTGCGCACGAGGGCCGGCGACGACCCGGTCACCTGCCTGTGGACGCTGGACGCCGCGACCGGCGAGGAGCGCTGCGTCGCCGACCCGGCCGCGCTGGACGTCCCCGGCGAGGAGGACCTGCCCGCCGAGGAGCGGGCCCGGCGGGAGCGGGCCCGCGAGCAGGCGGGCGGCATCGTCGGGTACGCGACCGACCGGGCGGTGAAGCAGGCGGCCTTCACCCTCGCCGGGCGCCTGTACGTCGTCGACCTCGACACCGCGCTCGTCCGCGAGCTGCCCGCGCAGGCGCCGGTGTTCGACCCGCGCCCCGACCCGGCCGGGCGGCGGATCGCCTATGTCTCGGGCCGGACGCTGCGGCTCATCGAGATCGACGGCACCGATGACCGCGCCCTCGTCCAGCCGGAGTCCGACCAGATCTCCTACGGCCTCGCCGAGTTCGTCGCGGCCGAGGAGATGAACCGGATGCGGGGCCACTGGTGGTCACCCGACGGCGGGACGCTGCTCGCCGCCCGCGTGGACGAGACGCCGGTGCAGCGCTGGCACATCGCCGACCCCGCGAACCCGGACCGCCCGCCGTCCGAGATCGCCTACCCGGCCGCCGGGACGCCGAACGCGCTGGTGTCGCTGGTGCTGCTCAAGGTGGACGGCCGGCGCACCACCGTCGCCTGGGACCGCGGGATGTTCCCCTACTTCGTCGCGGCCTGCTGGGACCGGCACGGCCTGCTCGTCGTCGTCCAGCCCCGCGACCAGCGGGCGCAGCGGGTGCTGAGCATCGACCCGTCCAACGGCGAGACGTCGCTCGTGCACACCGAGCACGACCCGGTGTGGACCGACATCGTCCCCGGCCTGCCCGTCCGGACGAACTCCGGCGACCTCGTCTGGACCACCGAGGACCGCGGCACCGACACGCGGCGCATCACCGTCGCGGGCGAGCCGGTCACCCCGGCCGGCCTGCAGGTCCGGTCGGTGCTCGGGGTGGAGGGCGAGTCGATCCTGTTCACCGCCTCGCAGGAGCCCACCGAGGTCCACCTGTACTCCCGCGACGGCGCGGAGATCACCCGGCTGACCGAGGGGCCGGGCGTCTTCGGCGGCGTCCGCTGCGGCGGCGTCACCGTGGTCACGGGCGCGCGGCTGGACCGGCCCGGCGCCGAGACCGAGGTGCGCACGCCGGCCGGGACGCATGCCGTCGCCTCGTTCGCCGAGACGCCGGTGATCACGCCGCGGGTCGAGCTGCTGCGCGCCGGCGACCGCGAGATCCGCACCGCCGTGCTGCTGCCCACCGGGTGGGAGCCCGGCCAGGGCCGGCTGCCCGTCCTCATGGACCCCTACGGCGGGCCGCACGCCCAGCGCGTCCTCGCCGTCCAGCGCATGTACTGCGAGGCGCAGTGGCTCGCCGACCAGGGCTTCGCCGTCGTGATCGCCGACGGGCGCGGCACGCCCGCGCGCGGCCCGGCGTGGGAGCGGGCCGTGCACGGCGACTTCGTCGGACCCGTCCTGGACGACCAGATCACCGCGCTGATCGAGGCGGCGCGCAAGCACCCGGCGGCGTTCGACCTCGACCGCGTCGGCATCCGCGGCTGGTCGTTCGGCGGCTGGCTCGCGGGCCTCGCCGTCCTGGAGCGCCCGGACGTGTTCCACGTGGGCATCGCGGGAGCCCCGGTCACCGACTGGCGGCTCTACGACACCCACTACACCGAGCGCTACCTGGGCCATCCCGAGGAGGACCCGGACAACTACGCGGCCAACTCCCTGATCGAGCGGGCCGCCGGCCTGAAGCGCCCGCTGATGATCATCCACGGGCTCGCGGACGACAACGTGGTGGCCGCCCACACCCTCCGCCTGTCGTCGGCCCTGCTGGCCGCCGGCCGCCCGCACACCGTCCTGCCCCTGTCGGGGGTGACCCACATGACCCCGCAGGAGGTAGTGGCGGAGAACCTCCTCCACATCCAGGTCGACTACCTCAAGGCCGCCCTCTCCAGCTGACCCCGAAGCGGGTCAGGTGGTCGGGGCGCCGTGCCAGGAGGTCCACAGGGCCGCGTAGGAGCCCTGGGCGGCGAGGAGTTCCTCGTGGGTGCCCAGTTCGGTGATGCGTCCGTCCTCCACCACCGCCACGCGGTCGGCGTCGTGCGCGGTGTGGAGGCGGTGCGCGATCGCCACGACGGTCCGGCCGTCCAGGACGGCGGCGAGCGAGCGTTCGAGGCGGCGCGCCGCGCGCGGGTCGAGCAGCGACGTCGCCTCGTCCAGCACGAGCGTGTGCGGGTCGGCGAGGACGAGCCGGGCCAGCGCGAGCTGCTGCGCCTGCGCGGGCGTCAGCGTCGCGCCGCCGGAGCCGACGACCGTGTCGGGGCCGGGCCCGTCCCAGTCGACGGCCGCGAGCACCCGGCGGACGTCCTCGTCGGACGCGCCGTCCCGCGCCATGACCAGGTTCTCGCGGAGCGTGCCGCGGAACACGTGGTGCTCCTGCGTGACGAGGGCGACCTCGCGGCGCAGCCCGTCCAGCGGGAGCGCCACCAGCGGGACGCCGCCGACGGTGACGGCGCCGGAGCGCGGGCCGTCCACCCCGGCGAGCAGGCGGCCGAGCGTGGACTTGCCCGCGCCGCTCGGCCCGACCATCGCGAGGCGCTCACCGGGCCGCAGATCGAGGTCCACGCCGTGCAGGACGTCCCGTCCCGGCCGGTAGGAGTAGCGGACGCCGCGCGCCGTGAGCCGCTCGCCCGACGGCCGGCGGCCGTCCGGGGCCCGGTCGGGCGGGACGTTGCCGACGCCGAGCAGCCGGGCCAGCGACGCGCCGCCGAGCTGGAGTTCGTCCAGCCAGGACAGCATCGTGTCGACCGGCTCGATGAGCAGCTGCGCGTACAGGGTCGCGGCAGTCACCTGCGCCAGCGTCGCCATGTCGTGGATGTAGAGCAGCCCGCCGACGAGCAGCGTCGACACCACGGGCAGCACGAAGCTCAGCTCGGCCACGGGGAACAGGACCATCCGCAGCCGCAGCGTGTAGCGCTCGGCCCGGTAGGACGCCGCGATGTCGGCGTCGCCGCGCTCGTGGCGGCGCTCGGCGAGGCCGAGCGCCTCGACGGTCCGCGAGCCCTGGACGGTCTCGGTGAGCCCCTCGGCGATCCGCGACCACGCCTCGTTCTCCCGCAGGTAGCCGCCGTGCGCGCGGGGCAGGTACCAGCGCATCACCGCCACCAGCAGCGGGACGGCGACGAGCGCGGGCAGCGCGACGAGCGGGCCGTTCAGCAGCAGCGCGCCGAGGGTGAACCCGCCGACGACGATCGCGACGAGCGTCTCCGGCATCGCGTACCGGACGGACGTGCTCAGCGTGTCGACGTCGCGGGACGCGCGGGTGACGAGGTCGCCGGTCCCGGCGCGCTCGACCGTGGACAGCGGCAGCGCGAGCACCCGGTCGACGAACTCCTCGCGCAGTTCGGCCAGCACCCGCTCGCCGAGCTTCGCCGACGCGAGGTAGGCGTACCGGATCAGCACGCCCTGCGCGATCACGAACCCGGCGATGGCGAGGCCGGCGGTGTCGATGGCGGCGTGCCCGTCGCGGACGTCCTCGACGAGGGCGCCGAGCAGCCGGGGCGTGACCAGGCCCGCCACGGCGGCCAGCGCGTGCAGGGCCAGCACCCCGGCCAGTGCGCGGGGATGCCGCAGGACGAGCCGCCGCGCGTACGCCCGCACCTGCGCGGGCGCCGCGACGGGCAGGATCTCGGTGCTCACGACCTCACCGGCCCCTCCACGGCCTCTCCCCGGACTTCCGGGACGCCGTTCTCAGCGGGCGTCGCGCCCTGGTCCTCACCGCGGGTGACCGTGGCCGCATAGCGAGGCTCGGTTTCCAGAAGGTCGTGGTGGGTTCCCTCTGCGACGACCAGTCCGTCCTTGACGAATGCGACGTGGTGGGCGCGGGCGAGCATCAGCGGGCTGGTCGTGCACACCACAGTGGTGCGGCCCGCGCGCGCTCGGCCGAGCCTGCCGGCGATGCGCGCCTCGGTGTGCGCGTCCACCGCGCTGGTCGGGTCTACCAGGATGAGGACGTCCGGGTCGGCGGCGAGCGCTCGTGCCAGGCGGAGCCGCTGCTGCTGGCCGCCGGAGAACTCGCGTCCGGCCTCGGCGACATGGGCGTCCAGTCCCACTGAGGAGACGATGTCCTCGGCGCAGGCGGCATGGATCGCCGCCCGCAGCGCGGCCTCGTCGCCGTCCGGTGCCAGGGACTCGCCCAGCGGCCCGGAGAAGAGGCGGTCCTCGTTGACGGCGACGAGGATCCGTTTCCGGACGTCCGCGACCGCGCGCAGCGGGAGCCCGCCGAAATCGACGTCGCCCTCCGCGTACCGGCCGAGCCGGTCGGCGACGGCCTGCGCGTCGCGCGGGTCGGCCGCCGCGATCGCGGTCACCCGCCCCGGCCGCACGACCAGCCCGGACGCGATGTCCACCAGCTCGGCGTCCGCCGCCGGGCGGGCCGTCCCGGCGTCCGGCAGGTCGGGGTCGATCGCCAGCAGCGCGGTCACCCGGCCCGCCGCCACCATGCCCTTGGTGATCTTGCCTGCGGCCTCGCCGAGCGTCTTCAGCGGGACGATCAGGAAGACCGCGTAGCCGTAGCACGCGACCAGCTCGCCGACGCCGATCGTCCGGTCGGCGGCGAACCGGGCGCCGACCCAGGTCACCAGCGCGATCAGCAGCCCCGGCAGCAGCACCTCGGCGCCGTTCATCCGGGTCTCGGCCCGCGCGGTCGCCACCCCGGCGGCGCGCACCCGCTGCGACTCGGCCCGGTAGCGGCCGGAGAACAGCGCCTCGCCGCCGATGCCGCGCAGCACCCGCAGGCCGCCGACCAGGTCGGTGGCGTGCGTGCTCAGCTCGCCGACCAGCTCGCGGTGCGCCAGCTCCCGGTCGCGGTAGGGGCGCAGCAGCGGCGCCGCGATCGCCAGGATCAGCGGCACGCCGACCAGCACGATGAGGCCGAGCTGCGGCGAGGCGGCCAGCAGGATGCCGGCCACGGCGACGATCGCGACGACGGCGCCCGACCCGCGCGAGATGATGTCGAGGGCGTCCCCGATGTGCGACACGTCGGACAGGCCGATGCTCACGACCTCGCCCGCGCTGAGCCGCTTCGGGAGCGTCCCGCCGAGCCGGGTCGCCTGCCGGGTGACGATCTGGACCGTCCGGTAGGCGGCGGCGAGCCAGTTGAACACGGCGAACCGGTGCCGGACGGCGCCGGTGGCGGCCTGCACGGCGCCGAGGCCGAGCAGGGCGCCGGACCACGCCAGCAGGGCGCGCTCGTCCCGCGCCGCGACGCCGTCGCCGATGGCGCGGCCGATCGCGGCGGGCATGAGGGCCTGGCTGAGCATCCAGACCACGCCGAAGAACGCGCCCGCGCTGATGCTGCGCCACTGGGCGCGCAGCAGCCAGAGCAGGTAGCGCGCGGGGGTTCGGTGGTCGGGCCTGCCAGGATCTTTCTCCGGCAACGGCTTCACCTGACGCAGGTTATGCAGCGGAACGTCCGAAGTTCGACTGGTTTTTCACCTGCACGGATCCGTTCCGGACTGGCCGGAAATGCCTATCAGGACGCACTCAGGGGGTGCACGGTGAGGTAAGGACACGCTAAGGTCAGGGACGTACGGAGCGACGCTTCCCCCGCTCCTTGAGCCGGGACCCTGGCGGCTAGGCCAATGCCGCTGCCCCGGCGCGGTCCGTCGCACCCGCCCGCAGCCGCGGGAATACGCGGTGTGCCACCGGCCGTTGCCCGTGCCGTCAGCCCGACTTCCCGGAAGCCCTGTGAGCACGCTCAGCCATCAGACGCCCAGCCATCAGACCCGCCCCTTCACGCCGGGGGCCGAGGACAGGGCCGACCTGCTCCTCATCGACGCCGACCCTTCCGACGTCCTCATGGTCGAGAAGATGCTCGCCGAGAGCGGCATGGACGTCGAGATCGCCGTCGCGTCCGACCTGGCCGCCGCCCGGCGGTCGTTGACGCGGCGCACCCAGTGCATCATCGTCGACCTGTCCACCCCCGGCATCGACCGGCTGGACGGGCTGCGGCAGGTGCTGGCCCTGTCCGGGACGGCCGCCGTCGTCGTGCTGACCGGGCTGGACGACGCGCACCTCGGCGTCCAGGCCGTCGCCGCGGGCGCCGAGGACTACCTCGTCAAGCAGGAGGTCGACGCGCCGTTGCTGGCCCGCGCCGTCCGCTACGCCATCGAGCGCAAGCGGTCGGAGGAGACCGAGCGCCGGCTCGTCGAGGCGCGCATCCTCGGCCGGGAGAACGCCCGGCTGGAGCGCGGGCTGCTGCCCGTCCCGCTGATCGACGACCCGTCGCTGAAGCACCACACCCGCTACCGGCCCGGCCGGCGGCGCGCGCTGCTCGGCGGCGACTTCTACGACACCGTGCAGACCGAGGGCGGCGCCGTCCACCTGATGATCGGGGACGTGTGCGGGCACGGCCCGGACGAGGCGGCGCTCGGCGTCCAGCTGCGGATGGCGTGGCGGACGCTCGTGCTCGCCGGGCACACCGGCGAGCAACTGCTCGGCACCCTCGACAGCGTGCTCGGGCACGAGCGGCGCAGCGAGGAGATCTTCACCACGCTGTGCATGATCACGATCGCGCCGTCCCGGCGGACCGCCCGGATGCACCTGGCCGGCCATCCCGCGCCGCTGCTGTTCCGCGGCGCCCTCGGCGAGGACGGCGAGGTCGCGGCACTGCCCGAGTACGCGCACGGCCCCGCGCTCGGCCTGCTGCCGGGCGCCGAGTGGCCGACGACCGAGATCGACCTCGGCGAGTCCTGGGGCCTGATGCTCTACACCGACGGCCTGATCGAGGGGAAGGTCGGCGAGGGCTCCGACCGGCTCGGCACCGACGGCCTGGTCGACCTGGCCCGCGCGGCGCGCCGCCGGGGCGCCACCGGACGCGCGCTGATCGACGACATGGTGACCCAGGTGGAGCGGCTCAACGGCGACGTGCTGGCCGACGACCTCGCCGTCCTGCTGCTGTCCCGCCGGCCGGGGCACGATCTTGAGAGCGCCGTCACCACCGGGCCTTAACCACAGCCTCCTGACCTGCGTCAATGTCTTCTGGATCACGTGATCGGCGGGTTCCCGATCACGCTGTGAACTCACTCACCAGGCGGAACGTCACGGAACGGCCACAACGCCCACGCTGCATGCGTTCATAGCCTGCGGCTATCGCCACGAGTGCGCTGATGACTTGGAACTATTCATAGATCCGGACATAACGTGCAGGTCGTGGCTATAGCGATACCTGCGATCTACCGATCGACCGTCGGCAAGAAGGCCGTCATGGCGGTGACCGGCGGCGTCCTCGTGCTGTTCCTGATCACGCACATGCTCGGGAACCTGAAGATCTTCCTCGGCGCGGAGGAGTTCGACCACTACGCCCACTGGCTGCGCACGATCGGTGAGCCCGCGGTACCGCACCGGACCGTCCTGACCCTGCTGGAGGTCGTGCTCGGCGTCTCGGTGATCCTGCACATGTGGTCGGCGGTGTCGCTCGCCCGCCGCGCCTCCGCGGCGCGCCCGGTCAAGTACCAGTCGAAGAAGAAGTCGCACGCGCAGGGCTACGCCGCCCGCACGATGCGGTACGGCGGCGTCATCATCGCCGTCTACATCGTCTGGCACCTGCTGGACCTCACGTTCTTCGTCGTGAACCCCAAGGGCGCCGACGCCACCCCCTACGAGCGGATGGTCGCCGACTTCGACCCGTCCCGCTGGTACATCACCGTCTGGTACGTCGTCGCCGTCCTGCTCGTCGGCGTCCACCTCAACCACGGCATCTGGAGCGCGTTCCAGACGCTCGGGCTGCGCAGCCCGCGCAGCCACAACGCCCTGCGGGCCCTCGCCGCGACCACCGCCGCGCTGATCACGCTCGGCTTCATCGCGATCCCCGTCTCCATCACGTTCGGATGGGTGAGCTGACCATGACCGACAGCTTCTACAAGTCCGGCGAGCCGATCGCCGACACCAAGGCGCCCAAGGGCCCCATCGAGGACCGCTGGACGACGCGCAAGTTCGAGGCCAAGCAGGTCAACCCGGCCAACAAGCGCAAGAAGAAGATCATCATCATCGGCACCGGGCTCGCCGGCGGCTCCGCCGGCGCGACCCTCGGCGAGGCCGGCTACCACGTCATCCAGTTCTGCTTCCAGGACTCGCCGCGCCGCGCCCACTCGATCGCGGCGCAGGGCGGCATCAACGCCGCGAAGAACTACCGCAACGACGGCGACAGCGTGTACCGGCTGTTCTACGAGACGGTGAAGGGCGGCGACTTCCGCTCCCGCGAGTCGAACGTCCACCGGCTCGCCGACATCTCCCGGAACATCATCGACCAGTGCGTCGCGCAGGGCGTCCCGTTCGCCCGCGAGTACGGCGGCCTGCTCGACAACCGCTCGTTCGGCGGCACCCAGGTCTCCCGCACCTTCTACGCCCGCGGCCAGACGGGCCAGCAGTTGCTGCTCGGCGCCTACCAGGCGCTGATGCGGCAGGTCGAGGCCGGCAACGTCGAGCTGTACCCGCGGCACGAGATGCTCGACCTGATCATGGAGGACGGCCGGGCGCGCGGCGTCGTCGTCCGGAACCTGATCAACGGCGAGATCAAGCACTACACGGCGGACGCGGTCGTGCTCGCGTCCGGCGGCTACGGCAACGTGTACTTCCTGTCCACGAACGCGATGGGCTCGAACGTCACCGCGTCCTGGCGCGCGCACCGGCACGGCGCCCTGTTCGCCAACCCCTGCTACACGCAGATCCACCCGACGTGCATCCCGGTCAGCGGCGACCACCAGTCGAAGCTGACGCTCATGTCGGAGTCGCTGCGCAACGACGGCCGGGTGTGGGTGCCGAAGAAGGCCGGCGACACGCGCAGGCCGTACGACATCCCCGAGGACGAGCGCGACTACTACCTGGAGCGCATCTACCCGTCCTTCGGCAACCTCGTCCCGCGCGACATCGCGTCCCGCGCGGCGAAGAACGTCTGCGACGAGGGACGCGGCGTCGGCCCCGGCGGCCTCGGCGTCTACCTCGACTTCGCGGACGCGATCGGGCGGCTCGGCCGCGACAAGGTCGAGGCCAAGTACGGCAACCTCTTCGAGATGTACGAGCGCATCACCGGCGAGAACCCGTACGACACGCCGATGCGCATCTACCCCGCCGTCCACTACACGATGGGCGGCCTGTGGGTGGACTACGACCTGGAGTCCTCGGTCCCCGGCCTGTTCGTGATCGGCGAGGCGAACTTCTCCGACCACGGCGCGAACCGGCTCGGCGCGTCCGCGCTGATGCAGGGCCTCGCGGACGGCTACTTCGTCCTGCCGAACACCATCGGCGACTACATCGCCCGCAACGCGCTCGACCCGGTCGCCGAGACGGCGATCAGCGAGGCCGAGGAGCGGGTGCGGACGCGGATCGACAAGCTGCTGTCGATCGACGGGGACCGCTCCGTCGACTCCTTCCACCGCGAGCTCGGCCACATCATGTGGGAGTACTGCGGCATGGAGCGCACCGAGCAGGGGCTGCGCAAGGCGCTGGAGCTCATCCCGGCGCTGCGCGCGGAGTTCTGGACGCGGGTCAAGGTGACCGGCAAGGGCGAGGAGCTGAACCAGCAGCTGGAGAAGGCCGGCCGCGTCGCCGACTTCTTCGAGCTCGCCGAGCTGATGGTCATCGACGCCCTGCACCGCACCGAGTCCTGCGGCGGCCACTTCCGGGCCGAGAGCCAGGACGAGGAGGGCGAGGCCAAGCGCGACGACGAGAACTTCGGCTACGTCGCCGCCTGGGAATGGGCCGGGGAGGGCGAGCAGCCCGTCCTCCACAAGGAGGCCCTGGACTTCGAATACGTCAAGCCGACGCAGCGGTCGTACAAGTAGCAGAGGTCGGACAGGTAATCATGAAGCTCACACTGCGCGTCTGGCGACAGAGCGGCCCCGAGGACAAGGGGAGGATGGTCGAGTACCAGCTCGACGACATCTCCCCCGACGCCTCGTTCCTGGAGATGCTGGACGTCCTCAACGAGAAGCTCATCGCCGGGGGCGAGGAGCCGGTCGCGTTCGACCACGACTGCCGCGAGGGCATCTGCGGCATGTGCTCCCTCGTCATCAACGGCACTCCGCACGGCCCGGAGCGCGCCACCACCACGTGCCAGCTCCACATGCGCAAGTTCAAGGACGGCGAGGTCATCGACGTCGAGCCGTGGCGCGCCAAGGCCTTCCCGGTGGTGAAGGACCTGGTCGTCGACCGGTCCGCGTTCGACCGGATCATCCAGGCCGGCGGCTACATCACGGCGCCGACCGGCACCGCCCCGGAGGCGCACGCCACCCCGGTGCCGAAGCCGGACGCCGACCGCGCGTTCGAGGCCGCCGAGTGCATCGGCTGCGGCGCCTGCGTCGCGGCCTGCCCGAACGGCTCGGCCGCGCTGTTCCTCGGCGCCAAGATCAGCCACCTCGGGCTGATGCCGCAGGGCCAGCCGGAGCGCTACGACCGGGTCGTGTCCATGCTGGAGACGCACGACGCGGAGGGCTTCGGCGGCTGCACCAACACCGGCGAGTGCACCGCCGCCTGCCCCAAGGAGATTCCGCTGGACTTCATCGGCCGCCTGAACAGCGACTACCTCAAGGCGACCGCCGGCGGCAGGAAGCACTGACCGCCGCCCCCGATCTCGGCCCCGCCCGGAGTACCGGGCGGGGCCGTTCTAGTGTGAACGCATGATCACACTGGTTCCGTACCACCAGGACGAGCGGCTGCCCGACGCGTCCTTCCCGCTGCCCGGCCACGAGCTGATCCCGATCACCCGCGACCTGCCGGACGGCGGCGTGTGGCGGCGGATCGCGACCCTGTTCGAGCTCGTCTCCGCCGAGGTCGCCGACCAGGCCGCCGGGGGCACGCGGCCGACCGTGGTCTCCGGCGACTGCCTGACCTCGGAGGCCGTCCTCGCGGGCCTGCAGCGCGCCGGGGTGGACGCGTCCGTCGTCTGGTTCGACGCGCACGGCGACGTCCACACCCTCGCGAGCTCCACCTCCGGCTACATCGGCGGCATGCCCCTGCGCCAGATCCTCGGCGCCGACCCCGAGGTGCTGGCCGAGCCCCTCGGCCTGCGCCCCCTGCCCGAGGACCGCGCCGTCCTCGTCGACGCCCGCGACCTCGACCCGGCCGAGGCCGAGTTCCTCGCATCGTCGCGCGTGCGGCGCTGCCCGGTGGACGACGTGGACCTGCCGGACGGCCCGCTCCTCCTGCACATCGACGTGGACGTGATCGACTCCGGCGACCTGCCCGGCCTGAAGTTCCCGGTGCCGGGCGGCCCGCCGCGCGACTCGGTGCTCGCCTCCGTCCGCCGCATCATGGCGACGGGCCGCGTCGCCGCCCTGGACATCGCCTGCCCCTGGCACCTGCCCGAGGGCGACGACACCGCCATCCGCAGCCGCCTCCTGCACGACCTCGTGACCGCCTGACCCGCTCGCCCCCCGCGGATGCGGCCCCGCTCAAGGACGCTCTGCGCGGCTCCCCCGGCGTCGTCGCACTGTCTAGAGGTCGAGGTCGACGAGGTGCTCGACGCCCGGGGGGAGGGTGCCGGCTTCGGCGGCCTCGGCGAGGAAGGCCTGCAGGGTCTCCTGGAAGGCGCGTGCGGCGTGGGTGAGTTCGACGTCCTTGCGGTGGGCGAGGGCGATGGTGCGGAGGAGGCCCGGGCCGTGACGGCCTCGGCGCGCCTCGTCGTCGGCCAGGACGAGCGGGGTTCCGCGCAGGCCGGGGCGTCCGGCGAGGACCATGCTCGGGACGACCGCGATCCCGAGACCCACCTCGACGAAGCGGAGCACGGCGTCCATCTCGCCGCCCTCCACCGCGAACCTGGGCTCGAACCCGGCCGCCCGGCAGGCGCTGATGGTCGCTTCGCGCAGGTCGTAGCCGGGACGGAACATCACCAGGGGGCGGTTTTGCAGGTCCTCGATGCGCAGGTACGAGCGGCGCGTCGGCGACCGCTGCTCCACCGGCGACGCCACCACGAGGTATTCGCGCAGTATCGGGGTCGTGTCCAGGGGCGGGTCGCCCTGCAGCGGGAGGATGACCAGGGCCAAGTCCAGGGAGCCGCGCGTCAGCTCGCGGACGAGGTCCCGCGAGCCTCCCTCTTCGACGATGAGCTGGATGCCGGGGTAGGTGTCGTGGAAGCGGCGCAGGACATCCGCCAGCAGGCCCGCGCACAGCGACGGCGTGGCGCCGAGCCGCACCCGCCCGCGCTTCAGCCCGGCGAGTTCCTGCACTTCGAGGCGGGCGGTGTCGACGTCGGCCAGGATGCGCTTGGCCAGGGGCAGCAGCGCCTCACCCGCCGGCGTCAGCGTGATGTTGCCGCGCGCGCGCCGGAACAGGGAGACGTTCAGCTCGTTCTCGAGCGCGCGGATCTGCTTGGACAGCGACGGCTGCGCCACCCGCAGGATCTCCGCGGCCTGCGTGAAGTGGCGCACCTCCGCGACCGCCACGAAGTAGGCGAGCTGCTGTAGCTGCATCCTGCACACAGTACGGCCCGCCCCTCCGCGCGGGACGACCCGGGGCCGCCGCGCGCGGCCGGGCTAGCGGGCGTGGCGGCGGAGTGCCTGCAGGTCGTGGACGATCAGCCGGCGGCGGCCCGTCTCGATCCAGCCGTGCCGGCGCAGCGTGCGCAGCGCCTTGCTGACCGCCTCGCGGGACGCGCCGACCCAGCCGGCCAGCTCCTCCTGCGACAGGTTCAGCGTGATGCGGACGCTCTCCTCGCCCGTGCCCGTCCGGTGCGGCACCCCGAACCGCTCGGCCAGCTCGACGAGCCGCTGCGCGACCCGTCCGGTGGCGTCGAACATGCCGAACTCGACGCGCTTGCGGTCGGCGTCGCGCCAGCGCTGGCACAGCATCCGCATGATGATGATCGAGACGCGGCCGTGCGCCTGCAGGAACGCCATGAACTCGTCCGCGCTGATCGCGAGCGCCCGCACCGGTTCGAGCGCCTGCACCGACGCCGACCTGGGCAGCCCGTCGATCGCGGCGACCTCGCCGAGCACCGCGCCCGCCCCGCGCACCGCCAGCAGCGCCTCGCCGCCCTGCTCGTGGTAGGAGAACGCCTTCACCCGGCCGTGCAGCAGCACCGCGACCCAGCCGGGCTCCTCCCCTTCGGTGAAGAGCGTGTCCCCCCGCGCAAACTCCCGGACGCGGCCGCGTGATTCCAGGTCCTCGCGTTCCGCCGGCGTGAGATCGGCAAGGAACGAGCCCGGTTCGAGGGCGCTCATGCCCACCACGCTAAAGGGATCCGGGCCCGCCCGCCTCCCGGGAAGGAATCACGGTTCAATCACGCGTTGTGTGCACTTATCCCTACTGCCGCGGCCCGGCGTGCGTCAGGGTGGGTCCCGGCGTGCGCGACCGGACGGCCTTCCGGCGACCACGGCGTCCACGGGGAACGGCGGGGACGGCGGGCGGCGGTCCGGGGGCACGCCGCCCGCCGTGTTTCGGGAGCGCCGCCTGCCAGAGCGCCGCTCCCGCAGCGGAGGACGGCGGAAACGCGAACGCCCCCCGTCGCGCGGGGCGGCGGGGGACGTTCGCGAGAGACTCCGAACAGGTCAGGCCGACGGGGTGTCCTGGCCCTTCTTCACGATGCCGAGCTTGCTGCCGAGCCACACCACCGGGTCGTACCTGCGGCCCACGACCCGCTCCTTCATCGGGATCAGGGCGTTGTCGGTGATCTTGATGTGCTCGGGGCAGACCTCGGTGCAGCACTTGGTGATGTTGCAGAAACCGAGCCCGTGGTCGTCCTGCGCGATGTTGCGCCGGTCGGCCTGGTCCGCCGGGTGCATCTCCAGTTCCGCGATCCGCATCAGGAAGCGGGGGCCGGCGTACTCCTTCTTGTTCTCGTCGTGGTCACGGATGACGTGGCACACGTTCTGGCACATGTAGCACTCGATGCACTTGCGGAACTCCTGCGAGCGCTCGACGTCCACCTGCTGCATGCGCAGCTCGCCGGGCTTGGCGTCGCCCGGGTCGAACGACGGGATCTCCCGCGCCTTCTCGTAGTTGTACGACACGTCCGTCACCAGGTCGCGGATGACCGGGAAGGTCCGCATCGGGGTGACGGTGATCGTCTCCTCCGGGTCGAAGGTCGACATCCGCGTCATGCACATCAGCTTCGGCATGCCGTTGATCTCGGCCGAGCACGAGCCGCACTTGCCGGCCTTGCAGTTCCACCGGACGGCGAGGTCGGGCGCCTGCGTGGCCTGCAGCCGGTGGATGATGTCGAGGACGACCTCGCCCTCGTTCACCTCGACCGTGTAGTCGGTGAGCTCGCCGGAGCCGTCGTCCCCGCGCCAGACCTTGAACTTGGCCTCGTAGCTCATCGCTCGCCCTCCTCGTCGTCCTCGTCGTCCGCGGCACCGGCGGCGGTCGCGCCGGACCCGGCCGCGGCCTCCGCCGCCGCGGTCTCGACCTCCTCGGCCAGGCCCTTCGGCAGCTCGTCGGCGGTCAGGTACTTCTTCAGCTCGTCGTTCTCGAACAGCTCGAGCAGGTCCTCGCGCATCGGCACGAGCGGCTGCCGGGTCAGCTCGACGTGGGGGGACGCGGGGTCGCCGGCCAGCTTGCAGACCAGGTTGACCTTCCGCCACTCCGCCGACATCGCCGGGTAGTCGTCGCGGGTGTGGCCGCCGCGGCTCTCCTGCCGCTCCAGCGCCGCCTTCGCGACCGCCTCCGACACCAGCAGCATGTTCCGCAGGTCCAGCGCGAGGTGCCAGCCCGGGTGGTAGCCGCGCCCGTCGTGGACCGCGACCGGCTCGACGCTGACGTTCGCGACCCGCTCGCGGAGCTTGCCGAGCGCCTCGACGGCCTGCTCCAGCTCCTCTTCCTTGCGGATGATGCCGACCAGCGCGTTCATCGTCTGCTGCAGTTCGGCGTGGACCTCGTACGGGTTCTCGCCGCTCTCCCGCTCGAACGGGGCGAGCGCCTCCGCCGTGGCCGCCTCGACCTCGGCCTCGGGGACGGCGGGGCGCGCGGCCAGGGCGTCCACGTACTCGGACGCGCCGAGCCCGGCCCGGCGCCCGAACACCAGCAGGTCCGACAGCGAGTTGCCGCCGAGCCGGTTGGAGCCGTGCATGCCGCCGGACACCTCGCCCGCCGCGAACAGGCCGGGGACCTTCGCCGCGCCGGTGTCGGGGTCGACCTCCACGCCGCCCATCACGTAGTGGCAGGTCGGGCCGACCTCCATCGCCTCCTTGGTGATGTCGACGTCCGCCAGCTCCTTGAACTGGTGGTACATCGACGGCAGCCGCCGGACGATCTCGGCGGCGCCGCCCGGCATCCGGTCGACGACGGTGAGGAACACCCCGCCGTGCGGCGATCCCCGTCCCGCCTTGACCTCGGAGTTGATGGCGCGCGCCACCTCGTCGCGGGGCAGCAGCTCAGGGGGCCGCTTGTTGTTGTCGGGGTCGTCGTACCAGCGGTCGCCCTCCTCCTCGGTGGTGGCGTACTGGTCCTTGAAGACCTCGGGGATGTAGTCGAACATGAACCGCTTGCCCTCGGAGTTCCGCAGGACGCCGCGGTCGCCGCGGACCGACTCGGTCACGAGGATGCCCTTGACCGACGGCGGCCAGACCATCCCGGTCGGGTGGAACTGCACGAACTCCATGTTCAGCAGCGTCCCGCCGGCGAGCAGCGCCAGCGCGTGCCCGTCCCCGGTGTACTCCCAGGAGTTGGACGTGACCTTGAACGCCTTGCCGATGCCGCCGGTCGCCAGCACCACCGCGGGCGCCTCGAACACGACGAACCTGCCGGTCTCGCGGACGTAGCCGAACGCGCCGCAGATCTTGCCGTCGGCGTCCGTCAGCAGCCGGGTGACCGTCGTCTCGGCCCACACCTTGAGGTTGGCCTCGTAGTCGCCGTGCTCGGCGTGGTCCTCCTGCTGGAGGGCGACGATCTTCTGCTGGGCGGTGCGGATCAGCTCCAGGCCGGTCCGGTCGCCGACGTGCGCCAGCCGCGGGTACTCGTGCCCGCCGAAGTTGCGCTGGCTGATCTTGCCGTCCTTGGTGCGGTCGAACAGCGCGCCCCACAGCTCCAGCTCCCAGATGCGGTCCGGGGCCTCCTTGGCGTGCAGCTCCGCCATCCGCCAGCTGTTCATGAACTTGCCGCCGCGCATGGTGTCGCGGAAGTGGACCATCCAGTTGTCTCTGGCGTTGACGTTGCCCATCGCGGCGGCGGCGCCGCCCTCGGCCATCACCGTGTGGGCCTTGCCGAACAGCGACTTGGAGATGATCGCGGTCTTCTTGCCCTGGAGGCGAGCCTCGATCGCCGCGCGCAGCCCGGCGCCGCCGGCGCCGATCACCACGACGTCGTACGAGTGCCTCTCGATCTCAGTCATGATTCCTTGGCCTCAGTTGAAGATACGAGGGTCGTTGAAGACGCCGCCGGCGACGAACGCGACATAGGCGTCGGCCACCACCAGTGAGCAGAGCGTGATCAGCGCGTACGTCCCGTGCTGCTGGTTGATGCGCGACACCCAGCCCCACATCCGGTACCGGAACGGGTGCTTGGAGAAGTTCTTCAGCCGCCCGCCGACGATGTGCCGGCACGAGTGGCACGACAGCGTGTACATCCACAGCAGGACCACGTTCACCACCAGGATGATGGTGCCGAGCCCGACGCCGATGCCGCCGTCCTTGCCGTGGAAGGCGCGGATCGCGTCGTAGGTGTTGATGAGCGAGATGACGACCGCCGCCATCCAGAAGTAGCGGTGCAGGTTCTGCCCGATCAGCGGGAAGCGCCGCTCGCCGGTGTACTTGCCGTGCGGCTCCTTGACCGCGCACGCGGACGGCGACAGCCAGAACGACCGGTAGTACGCCTTGCGGTAGTAGTAGCAGGTCAGCCGGAACAGCAGCAGGAACGGCAGCGAGATCGCCGCGAACGGGATCCAGCCGCGGGTGCCCGCCGGCAGGAACGTCCCGAACTCGGCCGCGGTCCCCGTGTGCCCGTTCACCGTGACGCTGTCGCAGATCTCGTTCAGGCACGGCGAGTAGAACGGCGTCAGGTAGTGGTACTCCGGCACGTAGAACGCGGCCCCCCAGAAGGCGCGGACCGTCGCGTACACCACCCAGATCGTGAAGAACACGAAGATGGAGACGGGATACAGCCGCCAGTTGTCCTTGCGGAGGGTTCTTTCCTTGATCTGGGCGCGCGTCTTGGCCGGCGCCTCCACAGTGCTCATCGATCGCTCTCCTGAGCTCGGGTCGTCGTGTCCCCGTACCACGGTCCGCGCGCACCATGCGGCCGCCGCCGCCCTGCCGTCGGCATCATCGCGCGCGCTCGCGCCATGAGCCGCCGGCCATGCCTCCCGGCCGGGGCCGCGATCGGGCGGCAGCGGCCGTTGACGCATGCGGGCGGTGACGCCTCGTGTGCGCTTCCAGCGGTGCGACCCTACGCCACCCACCGGGAGCTGTGACATACATAACAGCCAGACCCGCATGTGAGTCTGACCACAGACTTTAGCCCGCTCACGGGCGCATCGCAGCGTCCGCCGTCCATAACCACTCGTTATGGCGCAGCGGAATCGAGACGAGCGCGCTACGGAATGACCGAGCGGTCGCCGAGCACCCTGCCGAGCACGGTCCGGGCGAAGTGCGCCTCGGCCTCGCTCGTCCTGCCGGTCCCGTACACGCGGAGGACTTCGGCGAGTTCGGGGAAGCGGTCGGCGATGAGATCGGCGGCGGCGTCGATCTCGGCGGCGGACGCGACCTCGCGCAGCAGCGCCTGCACCAGGCGCGCGGGCTCCCCCGTCCGCCCGGCCGCGCCCTCGCCGGCCTCGGCCGTCCGGTCCCCTGCGGCGCCGTGTCCGGACTCGGCCATCCGGAGCCCGGACGTGGTGGCCGCCGTCTCGCCCCGGATCTCCTCCAGGCGCGCTTTGACGTCGGCGGCGGGCAGCGCGGCGAACCCGGGATCGGCGACGAGGTCCTCGACGGCCATCAGCCGGTGCAGGACGGCCGGGTTGCTGATCTTGGCGCGCTGGCCGGACATGAGCTGCGACAGCATCGGCGCGGACAGCCCCAGCACGCCGGCGAGCCCGGACTGCGACAGTCCGAGCCGGCCGAGCAGCGGGCGGACGCGGTCACCGAGCGGCTCGCCGTACCACTCGGTCTGCAGCGCGCGGTTCCGGGCGACTGCGTCCTCGGCGACGCTCACCTCTGCACCCCCTTGACGATTCACAGATGCAAACGATAGATTCACGTCCGCACACAGAGGTGCGGTTCCGTGAGCCATGCTGCCACGGACACCGCTGTTTGCATATGCGACGAACCGTGGAGGACCGACCATGCGCCTAGCGGCCGCCATCACGGCGACCCTGCTCCTCGCGGCCGGGCTGTCCGGCTGCTCGATGCTCGGGGACCGGTCATCGGGCAGCGGCTCGGCGGCCTCGGTCGGCCGGGCGAGCTACGACAACGCGACGAAGCCGGTGGTGAAGGGCACCTTCGACAGCCCGATGACGAAGGGCGCCACGGTCGACATCGCGATCATGGGCCTGAAGGCGAAGGGGGAACTGGCGACGCTGACCGTCCAGCTCACCCCGCACGTCCCCGCCACCGACACGCGCCGTATCAACGCCTACGGCCTCAACGGCGAGCGCGGCCTCGGCACCTCGCTCATCGACCCGGTGAACCTCAAGCGCTACCTCGTCGTGCAGGACTCCGGCGGCCGGGAGCTGGAGACCGACGACATCTTCACGAAGATGACGAACGACCAGGCCACACCCTTCTACTTCACGTTCGCCGCCCCACCGGAGAGCGTGAAGTCCATCGACGTGCAGATCGGGTCGTGGCCCATGTTCCGCGACATCCCGGTCGAGCGGTGAGCCCCATGCGCCGACCGGCGATCATCACGGGGGTCCTGGCGCTCGCCCTGACCGTCCCCGCCACTGCCGGCGCCGACCCGGGCGTACCGCACGAGAACCTGGCCAAGAGCGTCCGCTCCATCGATACGGGCAGAGCCGTACACGGCATCGACCTGTCGAAGGCGGTCGTCGCCCTGGAGGAGGAGCACACCGACGGCGAGCAGGTCACCGTCCGCCTCTCGGCGGACGTCCTGTTCGACTTCGGCAAGGCCGTCCTCACCCCCGCGGCCCGCCGCCGGATCGCCGGCCTCGCTCCCCGCCTGCGCGACGCCAAGGGCACCGTCCAGGTCGCCGGGCACTCCGACTCCATCGGCGACGAGGCCTACAACCTGTCCCTGTCCGAGCAGCGCGCCAAGGCGGTCGAATCGGAACTGCGCCAGGCCCTCCAGGGCACACCCCTGCGTATTGAGGCCAGGGGCTACGGCGAAACCAAGCCCCTCACCCCCGAGGAGAAGAACGGCAAGGACGACCCCGAAGCCCGCGCCGAGAACCGACGCGTAGAGATCACCTACGACAAACCCTGACCCCGCCTCTCCCCCACGCCGGTGATCGGCACGGCTCCTCGGGATTGACGGCGAACGCGGTCAGCGGGGCGGGGGGCCGAGGTGGTCGAAGATCTGCAGGGGCTCGCCGTCCAGTGTGCGGACGGGGAAGCGCAGCTCCAGGCGGCATGCGGCCAGAGCATGGCGGGCCATGTCGGCGTTCCCGGGACGCTGGGCGGGGTCGTCCGCGCACAGCCGGGCGATGACCGCCCAGAGCGCCGGCGGCACCCCGGCGGGCGGGGGTCCGACGCGCTGCCGGGGCGCAGGGTCGCCCGCGCCTGTCAGCATCCGCCAGCCGACCATGCCGGCCGCGTACAGGTCCTGGCGCGGTCCGGGGCGGTTCCAGTCGAGCACCTCGGGTGCCAGGTATCCGGGCGTGCCCACGGTGAAGCCGGTCGTGGTGAAGCGCATCCCGTCGTCCCCCAGCGCGATCCCGAAGTCGGCCAGCCGCACGTGCGGCGCCCCGACCGGGCTCGGCTCCAGCAGCAGGTTGGCCGGCTTCACGTCCCGGTGGACGACCCCCGCGCCGTGGATGTGGCTCAACGCGGCGAGCAGCTGATCGAGCACCTCCGCCGCGTACGCGGGCGGGAGCCTTCCGTAATCACCGAGGAGGGTCTCCAGCGAGCCACCGCGCACCAGGTCCATCGCCAGGAGAACGTCGTCGTCCGTCATGCACCACGCGTAGGGCGTGACCACGTGCGGATGCGCCAGCCGCAGCGCCCGTTCGCGCACGACCCGCAGCATCGACGTGGGACCCCGCCGCCGGACGAGCTTGGCCGCGCAGTACCGCCCCTCCGCGCGGTCATGGGCACGCCAGACCCGGCTCGTCCCTCCCATGCCGATCCGGTCCAGCATGGTGAACCGACCGCCGATCACCCACCCCGCGTCCACGGGCACCGATCGTACGGAAGACGACCCGATCCGGCCGCCCCGGATCTCGGACTTCTGTCAACAGAACGGGCGCTCCGGGCATCCAACAGGGGAGGCGCGTGCTCCCCGCGCATCCCGCCCGCCTCCATACAATGATCA
>NZ_SMJW01000250.1 GCF_004348335.1 Actinomadura bangladeshensis
CCCCCGCGCCGACCCTCCCGCCGCCACGCCGGGACCGCGCCGGCGACGCGGCACCGGCGTCCCGGCCATCGACATGGCCGTGCTCCAGGCCCGGCTGAACGAGTCGCTCGACGTGCTGCGCGACACCTACGCGCCCGCGCTCGGCACCGGCGGCGGCTGGTACCACGAGCTGGCGCGCCCCGAGCCGGGCACCACCGCGACGGCCCTCGGGCTGATGGCGTTCGTGGAGGCGGGACGCCCCTTCGAGTACTTCGACGACGGGCTGGCCTTCCTCGCCGCCCGGCAGACCGCCTCCGCCGACGGGCTGCGCGACGGCGGCTGGGCCACCAAGACCAGCCTCGGCATGCCGGTGGTGGAGGCGACCGGCTGGATCGCGCGGTTCCTCGCCCGCGCCCGCTGCGACCTGCGCGACGACGCGCCCGACACCGGGCGCGCCTACCAGTGGCTGCTGCGCAACCAGAACCCCGACGGCGGCTGGGGCTCGCTGCACGGCTGCCCGTCCCGGGTGTGGCTGACGTGCCTGGCGCTGCGCGCGCTCAGCCAGCTCAACCCCTACGACCCGGCGGTCGACCGGGGCGTGGAGTGGCTGACCGCCGACCGGACCGCGCACCGTCCCGGCTGGGGGCCGACGCCCGCATCCCGGCCCACCGTCACCCACACGGCGTTCGCACTGGTCACCCTGGCCGAGGCGCGCCCGGAGCTGCGGACCGAGCGGCTGCTGGACGCCTACGACTGGCTGCTGGAGCACCTCGACCCCGACGACGACCGCACGTGGATCGAGACCTACGACGTCTCCCCCCACTGCGCCGATCCGCACGACTCCGGGGCGGGACGGACCGGCTCCGAACCGGTGTGGCGGCTCGCGCTCTGGCACTACGGGCTGCCGATCGCGCTGACCGCGCTGCTGCGGGATCCGCGCGGCCCGCACGGGCCGCTGATCGCGCGGGCGTTCCGGACGCTGGTGCGCGGCGAGTTCACCGACCCGCGCCGCAACGGCCACCCCGGCAGCGGCCGCACCTCGCTGTGGACGCTGTGGTGGCGGCTGGAGACGCTGATCGCGCTGTCCCGCGTCCCGCTCGCCGGAGGCGCCGACATCCTGCACTGGCTGCCGGACGCGACGGTCGTGCAGCGCTCCCACGCGCGGGAGCGGCCGCTGGCCGACCTGCTCCCGCACCGCGGGCTCGTCGACCCGGTGGGGTTCGCGCGGCGGCACTGGGCGGCGCTCCTGCTGGGCCTCGTCTGCGCCGCCAGCGTGCTCGGCGTCGCCGCCGGCCTGTGGGGCTGGAAGGACTTCTGGCTGAGCGTGATCCTGCCGATCGTCCTCACCGGCATCGACGAGTCGGCGAAGCGGCGGCGCGCCCCGCGCGGCCCGCCGCCCGCCGCACCCTGACCGTCCGCCCCGACGGCCGGGACGGGTCAGCCGCGGCGGGCGAGTTCGGCCTCCCCTGCGGCGCGCATCGCCGCCACCGGCACGTCGTCGCGGCCGGTCATCAGCGCCACCTGCCGGACGGCCTGGTGCAGGAGCATCGCGAACCCGCCCACGACCGTCCCGCCGGCCCGCCCGACCGCCGCGGCGAGGGCGGTCGGCCAGGGCGCGTACACCACGTCGAACAGCGCCGCGCCGGACGCGGCGACCGGTTCGGCGAACGCGTCGCCCGCCCGGCCCGGCAGCGTCGACACCACCAGTTCGGCGGGCAGGTGCTCGGTCACCCGGTCGAGCGGCACGACCCGGACCGCGAGCCCGAACCGCTCCCCCACCTCGGCCGCGCCGGCGGCGCGCTCGGGCGCCCGCGCGGCGAGCACCGCCTCGGCCGTGCCGAGCCGGGCGAGCGCGGCGAGCGCGGACGCGGCGGTGGCGCCGCCGCCCAGCACCAGCACCGACGGCGGCGCCTCGACGCCGGCCTCGGTGAGGGCCGCCTCGATCCCGTGCACGTCGGTGTTGTCGCCGTGCCGCCGACCGTCCCGCAGGACGATCGTGTTCGCGCCGCCGACCTTCACCGCGAGGTCGGACACCGAGTCGGCGAGGTCCAGCGCGACCCGCTTGAGCGGCATGGTCAGCGACAGGCCCGCCCACTGCGGGCCGAGGCCGTCCAGCAGCGCGGCGAGGCCGTCCTCGCCGCACTCGATCGCCTCGTAGGACCAGCCGTCCAGGCCCATCGCCGCGTACGCCGCGCGGTGCAGGACCGGCGACAGCGAATGCGCGATCGGCGATCCGAGCACCGCGGCCCGGCGGCCCGCCTCCCCGGTCACTGGCCCGGATGCGCCCGCTGCCACGCCCGGAACTCCTCCTCGATCTTCACCCGCTGCGCCTCCGTCGTGGCGAACTTGGTGACCTTGTTCGTCGGGTCGGTGGCGATGAAGAACAGCCACGTCCCGTCCTCGGGGCTCAGCGCGGCCTCGATGGCGTCCGGCCCCGGGTTGGCGATCGGGCCGGGCGGCAGGCCCGTGTGCAGGTAGGTGTTGTACGGGGACGGGGTCAGCAGGTCCTTCTCGGTGACCGTCAGCCTCCGCTCGTTCAGCGCGTACAGGACCGTGGTGTCGAACTGCAGCTTCATGCCCTTCTTCACCCGGTTGTAGATCACCCGGGAGATCTTCGGCAGGTCGCTGGGCTTGCCGCCCTCGGCCTGCACGAGGCTGGCGAGCGTGACGACCGTCGCCGGGTTCATGCGCGCCTCGCGCGCCTTGGCGACGAGGTCGGTACTGGCCGCCTCCTCGTTGAACCGATCCACCATCTGCTTGAGGATCTGCTCGGCCGAGCCGTTCGGGTCGAGGTCGTAGCGGCCCGGGTACAGGTACCCCTCCACCTTGCCCTTCGCGTACGCGGGCAGCCCGAGCGCCTTCCCCTTCTTCGCGGCGGCCTGGAACTCCTTCTCCGAGATCCCGGTCTTCTTCGCCAGCAGCTCGAAGACCTCGACGGCCCGCCTGCCCTCGGGGATCGTGATCTGGTTCCCGGCCCGCGACTTCGGGTTCAGCAGCAGCGCCATCGCCGCCGACGACGACATCTTCAGCCGCATCTGGTAGAAGCCCGGCTGGATGCTGGAGGCGCGGGTCTCCTTGGTGTAGACCTTCACGAACGCGCGGGCGCTCTTGACGACGCGGTGCCGCTCCAGCGTCAGGCCGATCACCGAGCCGCTGGCGCCCTCCTTGACCTGGACCGTGACGGCGCCGGAGCCCTGCCCCTCGTAGTCCGGCGGGTGCCACTTGTCGTCGAGCCACGCGAAGCCGAGGACGCCGCCGGTGCCGAACACCGCCACCAGGAACGCCATCGCGAACAGGGCCGCGGCACGGCCGTTGCGCCTGCGGCGCTTCTGCCGCTTGCGGACGCGCCGCTGGTCCCGCCTGCCGTACCGCTCGCCCTGCTGCCGCCCGTCGCCGTACGGGTCGGAGAAGAGGTCCAAATCGTTCATGAGCTCCCCCGGACGATCTCTCCTGGGGGGTGCCCAGTCAACCGTTCCGCGTCGAGGGCCGCCTGCAGCAGGACCGCCGCCGCGGCCTGGTCGACGACCTTGCGCCTCGCTTGACCATGTACGCCCCCGGCCCGCAGCCCGCTCTCGGCGGTCACGGTGGTGAGCCGCTCGTCGTGGAGCCGGACGGTCTCCGGGGGAAGCCGGTCCGCGAGCATCGCCGCGAACCTGCGGGCCGTCCGCGCCGCCGGGCCCTCCCGGCCCGACAGCGACGTCGGCAGCCCGACGACGACCTCGATCGCCTCGTACTCGGCGGCGAGCGCCACGAGCCGGTCGATGTCGCCCTTGCCGCTCTTCACGGTCTCCAGCGGGGAGGCGAGGATCCCGCCGGGGTCGCACTTGGCGACACCGACGCGCACGCTCCCCACATCGACCCCCAACCGGACGCCCTGCCTCATCGCCCCGCTCCGCTCGGCGGCGCGGGGCGCTTTCGCGGCTCCGGTCGCATACCCCGATGTGCCGGGCTCACGCGGCCCCTACTGCTCGTTCGACGGCGGCGAGGGCGTCGCCGACGGCCGCGGGGTTCGCGCCGCCGCCCTGCGCCAGGTCGTCCTTGCCGCCTCCGCCGCCGCCGAGCGCCTTGGCGGCGAGGCCGACGAGGGCGCCCGCCTTGAGGCCGCGCTCGCGCGCGCCCTCGGTGACGGCGACGACCACGACGGGACGGTCCTTCGGCACGCCCGTCACCATCACGACGGCGGGCCGGGCCGTCAGGCGGCCGCGGACGTCGACGGCGAGCCTGCGCAGGTCGTCGGCTCCGGTGCCGTCCGGGGCGCGGTGGCCGGCGAACGCGATGCCGTTCACGTCCCGCGCGCCGTCGGCGAGCGAGCCGGCGATCGCGAGGACCTGCTGGGAGCGGAGCTTCTCCAGCTCCTTCTCGGCGTCCCGCAGCCGGGTGACGACGCCGGAGATCCGCTCGGGGAGCTCCTCCTTGCGGGCCTTCATCTGCTCGGCGAGCTGCGCGACGAGCACGCTCTCGCGGGCGAGGAACCGGAACGCGTCGATGCCGACGAGGGCCTCGACGCGGCGGACGCCGGCGCCGATCGACGCCTCGCCCAGCACCTTGACCAGGCCGAGCTGCCCGGAGCGGGCCACGTGGGTGCCGCCGCACAGCTCCCGGGAGTAGTCGCCGACCTCGACGACGCGGACCTCGTCGCCGTACTTCTCGCCGAACAGCGCGAGCGCGCCCATCGCGCGGGCCTCGTCGATCGAGGTGTGGAAGGCGCGCACGTCCAGGTCGCCGACCAGGACCTCGTTGACCTCGTCCTCGACGTCGCGCAGCACGCTCGGCGGGACGGCGCCGGAGGCGGTGAAGTCGAACCGGAACCGGCCGGGCGAGTTCTCCGAGCCGGCCTGCGCGGCGGACTCGCCGAGCGCGCGGCGGAACCCGGCGTGCACCATGTGGGTCGCGGTGTGCGAGCGGGAGATCGCCCGGCGCCGCTCCACGTCGACCTCGGCGTAGGCGGTGTCGCCGGCCTGCGCCTCGCCGCTGCGGACGCGGCCGCGGTGCACGATGAGCCCGGCGAGCGGCGACTGCACGTCCGTGACCTCGATGACGGCGCCGTTGCCGAGCCGGATCAGGCCGTGGTCGGCGAGCTGGCCGCCGCCCTCGGCGTAGAACGGGGTGCGGTCGAGGACGACCTCGACCTCGGTGCCCTCCCCGGCGGCCGGGGCGTTGGCGCCGTTGACGAGGAGCCCGACGAGGCGGGCGTCGCCGGCGAGGCTGCCGTACCCGGTGAAGTCGACCTTGCCGCCGGCGCCGGTGAGCAGCTCGTCCAGGACGGAGACGTCGAGGTTGCCGGTCTTCTTGTCGCGGGCGTCCTTCTTCGCGCGGTCCCGCTGCTCCTGCATGAGCCGGCGGAAGCCGTCCTCGTCGACCTGGAGGCCCTGCTCGGACGCCATCTCCAGGGTGAGGTCGATCGGGAAGCCGTAGGTGTCGTGCAGCTTGAACGCCTGCTCGCCCGCCAGCGTCGCGCCGCCGGAGCGCTTGGTCTCCTCGACGGCCGTGTCGAAGATCGCGGTGCCGGTGCGGAGCGTCTGCAGGAACGCGCCCTCCTCGGCGTCGATGACCGTGTGGATGTTCGCGGCGGTGCGCACCAGCTCGGGGTACTGCTCGCCCATCGCGCCGATCGCGACGGCGGTCAGCTCGTGCATGAGGCCGGCGTCCTGGCCGCCGAGCAGCCGCAGGTTGCGGATGGAGCGGCGCAGGATGCGGCGCAGCACGTAGCCGCGGCCCTCGTTGCCGGGGCGGATGCCGTCAGCGACCATCATCGTGCCGCTGCGGACGTGGTCGGCGATGACGCGCAGCGACACGTCCGCGCGGTGGTCGCGGCCGTAGCGGGCGCCGGTCAGCCCGGCGGCCCGGTCGAGGACCCGCCACAGGGTGTCGGTCTCGTAGATGTTGTCGACGCCCTGCAGGATCGCCGCCATGCGCTCCAGGCCCATGCCGGTGTCGATGTTCTTGGCGGGCAGGTCGCCGAGGATCGGGAAGTCGGTCTTGCTCTCCCCCGGGCCCCGCTCGTACTGCATGAAGACGAGGTTCCAGACCTCCAGGTACCGGTCCTCGTCGGCGACGGGGCCGCCCTCGCGCCCGTACTCGGGGCCGCGGTCGTAGTAGATCTCCGAGCACGGCCCGCAGGGGCCGGGGACGCCCATCGACCAGAAGTTGTCCTCCATGCCGCGCCGCTGGATGCGGTCGAGGGGGACGCCGACCTTGTCGTGCCAGATGCCCTGCGCCTCGTCGTCGTCCTTGAAGACGGTGACCCACAGCTTCTCCTCGGGGAAGCCGAAGCCGCCGTCCTCGCGGGAGGCGGTCAGCAGCTCCCAGGCGAACGGGATCGCCTGCTCCTTGAAGTAGTCGCCGATGGAGAAGTTGCCCAGCATCTGGAAGAACGTGGCGTGCCGGGTGGTCTTGCCGACCTCCTCGATGTCCGGCGTCCGGACGCACTTCTGCGCGCTGGTCATCCGGGCGGACGGCGGCGTGCGCTGCCCGAGGAAGTACGGCTTGAACGGCACCATGCCGGCGTTGACCAGCAGCAGGGTCGGGTCCTCGGCGACCAGGCTGGCCGAGGGCACCACCGTGTGCCCGCGCTCCTCGAAAAATGTGAGGAAGCGGCGTGCGACCTCTGCCGACTCCATGATCAGTGGCCATCCTTGTCGTCGTCGATGATCGTGTATCGCGCCTTCAGCACCCGGCGGGGCGGGGACCCCCGCAGCCCGGGAACCTCGGCGTCCGGCGGAGCCTGGTCCATGCGGACGGCCTCGCGCAGCTCCTCTTCGCGGGCCTGCATTCCGGTACGGACGTCGGCCGCGAAATGCCTCAGCCGCTCCCCGGTGCCCTTCCCCGTCGCCACCGCGCGCATCGCCACCCCTTCCGGGGACAGGCTGCGCGCGACCGCCTCCACGCGCCGCTTGACGCGGTGCGTGACGTAGACCCCGGCCCCGGCGCCGACCGAGAGCCAGAACAGCCGCCTCATCGCCGCCCCTTCCCCGAGGAGCGCGCCTGAAGCTGCGGCCGGCCGGACGCCGCGCGCCCGTCGCCGTCGCTCTTGAGGGCCTTGCGGACGCCGTAGGAGAAGGCCGCGGCCTTCACCAGCGGGCCGCCCACCACCGAGGTCATGACGGTGGTGACGGCCGAGACGTTCTGGGTGACGCCGGCGACCTGCTTGGTGATGACGTCGGTGCGGCCGAGCTGCTCGTTGGCGCGCTGCACCGTGCGGGTCATGTCGTCCAGCAGGGGGGCGGCCTGGTCGCCGATCTCGCGGACGACCTTGCCGGCCTCGCCGAGGAGCCGGGAGAGCTTCAGCAGGGTCAGCGCGATGAACGCGACGAGCACCGCCCAGAACACGGCCACGATGAGACCTGCCAGCTGTCCACCAGTGAGCATCGGGCTTTCCGTTCGTGCGAATTCGGTTCGGGCCGGTTACGGCGTGACAGACCTTACCGGTCGGCACGGCCTTGTGCCGGTATCACCGGCCCGGTCGAAACGATCAGCGCCGGTCGCCGGTGCCGCGCAGCACCGAGCGGATCCGCGCGAGCACCTCGGTGAACCGCGCCTCCGCGCCGTGCCTGGTCGGGCGATAGTACTCCCGCCCGTCCACGGAGTCGGGCGCGTACTGCTGCCGGACGACGCCGCCGGGGTGGTCGTGCGCGTACTTGTAGCCCTGCCCGTGCCCGACCTTCGCGGCGCCCTTGTAGTGGGAGTCGCGCAGATGCCCGGGGACGGGCCCGGCCAGGCCCTTGCGGACGTCGCCGAGCGCCCCGTCCACCGCCGTGATCACCGCGTTGGACTTGGGCGCCAGGGACAGGTGGATCACGGCCTGGGCCAGGTTGATGCGGGCCTCGGGCAGGCCGACGAACTCCACCGCCTGCGCGGCGGCGACCGCGGTCTGCAGCGCGGTCGGGTCGGCCATGCCGACGTCCTCGCTGGCGTGCACGATGAGGCGCCGGGCGATGAACCGCGGGTCCTCCCCGGCCTCGATCATGCGGGCCAGGTAGTGCAGCGCCGCGTCGACGTCGCTGCCGCGGATGCTCTTGATGAACGCGCTGATGACGTCGTAGTGCTGGTCGCCCTCGCGGTCGTAGCGGACGGCGGCCCGGTCGACGGCCTTCTCCAGCACGTCGGCGTCGATCACCCCGCCGTCGTCGACGACGAGGGACGCGGCCTCCAGGTAGGTGAGGGTGCGGCGGGCGTCGCCCCCGGCGAGCCGGACGAGGTGGTCCTCGGCGGCGGGGTCGAGGGTCACCGCGCCGCCCAGGCCGCGCTCCGCGGTGAGCGCCCGGCGGATCACCTCGCGCAGGTCGTCCTCGCCGAGCGGCTCCAGCGTGAGCAGCAGCGAGCGGGACAGCAGCGGGCTGATGACGGAGAAGAACGGGTTCTCGGTGGTGGCGCCGATGAAGGACACCCAGCGGTTCTCCACGGCGGGGAGCAGGGCGTCCTGCTGGGCCTTGTTGAACCGGTGGACCTCGTCGACGAACAGGACCGTCTGCCGGCCGGCCATGCCGAGCTCGCGGCGGGCCAGGTCGATCTCGGCGCGCACCCGCTTCACGCCGTCGGTGACCGCGGAGATCTCCACGAACCGGCGGGAGGTGACATGGCTGACGACCGTGGCGAGGGTCGTCTTCCCGGTGCCGGGCGGGCCCCACAGGACGAGCGACATCGGCACGTCCCGGTCGACGAGCTGCCGGATCGGGGTGCCGGGGCCGAGCAGGTGGCCCTGCCCGACGACCTCGTCCAGCGTGCGGGGGCGCATCCGCACCGCGAGCGGCTGCTCCGCGCCGGGGACGGCGGCGCGCGGCGGCGCCGCCGGGACGGCCTCCGGCGCGGCGGGGCCGCTCGGCTCCCGTCCCGGCGCGTCGAAAAGGCCCTCCGGCTCGCCCGATTCCGCCCTGCTGGTCACGCTCCGACACTATCTCCCGGCACGGACACGCCGGGACGTCCCGCGACCGGGTGCCGGGGGCCGGGAACCCGGGGATAGGCTGCGGCGTTGGAACAGCCCGAACGGCGCATTCAGGAGCGTGACGGTGTCCGGTACGGCCCTGCATCGGCGCCACGGGCCGGCCGGGCTGCTCGTGGCGCTGTTCGTCGTGGCGGGGCTGGTGTTCAGCTACGGGCTGGGCCACGGGCCCCCGCCGCGGGTGTGCACCGAGCACGCCGTGACCGCGCCCGCCGGCGGCGACCGACCGGCCGCGGCGTCCCAGGGCCTGCACGGACTCGTCGGCGCCGCGTTCAGCGCGCCCGCGAAGCCGCCGCCGCGGACCCCGCTGGACCTGTGCCTGTGCGCGGCCGTCCTGTTCACCCTCCTGCTGCTGGCGCTGGCCACCGGGCTGCGCCGGCCCCTCTCGCGCGTCCCCGCGCGCATCGGCTGGGCGCTCTCGCCGCCGCCCGGTGCCGCGTCCACCCCGGCGCCCCCGCCGGTCCTCGAGGTGCTCCGGCTGTGATGAGCCGGCCGTAAGGCCGCACGCACCGCCGTACCGACGCCCTCACCGGCGCCGCGCCACGGCGCTGCCCGCATCCCGTCAGCATCCGCAGCACCCCGAGAGGACCGCTCGCATGTCCAAGAGCGCCCGCATCAAGAACACCCGCCCCCAGGGCGGCAAGAACGCCAAGAACAAGAACGCGCTGACGCGGCGCGAGATCCCGTGGGGCGGCATCGCCTTCTTCACCGTGATCGGCCTGATCGCGGTCGTCGCCATCGGCTACGCGTTCATGCAGACCCGGTCGTCGTCCGCGGAGACCTCGATCGCCGGACTGGTCGTCGAGAAGGACCTCGGCCGCGACCACACCACCGGGACCGTCGAGTACGAGACGGACCCGCCGATGGGCGGCGACCACAACCCCGTCTGGCAGAACTGCGACGGCCGCGTGTACGACGCGCCGCTGCAGAACGAGCACGCCGTGCACTCCCTGGAGCACGGCGCCGTCTGGATCACCTACCGCCCCGGCCTCGCCGCCGACCAGCTCGACGTGCTCAAGAACAAGGTGGCCGGCACCGACTACACGATGCTGAGCCCATACCCGTCCCAGGACGCGGCGATCAAGCTCACCGCCTGGGGCCACCAGCTCACGCCCGACAGCGCCTCCGACGCGCGCGTGGACGAGTTCCTGCGCGGCTTCGTGAAGGGCCCGCAGACGCCCGAGCCCGGCGCGGCCTGCAGTGGCGCCAAGGACACCCCGTGAGCGAGGGCGCCGCGGCACCGCGGGGGCGGCGGGTCACCGTCGTCCTCGCGGTCCTCGTCCTGCTCGCCGGGGCCGCCCTGGTGGCCCGAGCCGTCACGGGAGGCCCCGGCACGGACGGCCCGGAGGCCGGGTTCGCCCGCGACATGAGCACCCACCACGCGCAGGCGGTGCGGATGTCGTTCATCGTCCGGGACCGCACCGACGACCCGGAGGCCGGGCTGCTGGCCTACGACATCATCACCACGCAGCAGGCCCAGATCGGCATGATGACGGCCTGGCTGGACGAGTGGGGGCTGCCGAAGACCGACCCGGCCGGCGCGATGCGCTGGATGTCCGGCCACGGCGGCCACCGGGGCGGCGCGTCCGCCATGCCGGGGATGGCCACCCGCGAGCAGCTCGCGGAGCTGGAGAAGGCGTCCGGCCGCGCCGCCGAAATCCTGTTCCTGCGGATGATGGTCGCCCACCACCGGGGCGGCGTCGACATGGCCGAGGCGGTGCTGGCCCGCACCGGCCACGACCGGGTGCGCCGGCTGGCGGACACCATGGTCGCCGGGCAGCGGTCGGAGATCGCGCAGATGAACTCGATGCTCCGGGAGCGCGGCGCACCCACTGCGTGATCGTGACCCGCGACCTTCGCGATAGCGCTTGACAGCGCGGTCGTATCGCGGGTCACTGACCACCATGGCTCACAACCTCAGCGGCTACCACCGGGCCCTCGACCTCTTCGAGGGCCTGGTCGCCGGCGTCCCCAGGGACGGCTGGGAGGCGCCGTCGCCCTGCGCGGGGTGGACCGCCCGGGACGTCGCCGGCCACGTGGCCGGCGGCCAGTACCTGGTCCGGGCGCTGGCCACCGGGGAGCCCGGGCCGGACATCGGCCGGGACCCGGCCCGGTTCGCCCCCGGCGACGTGCTGATGAGCTGGCGGACGGCCCGCAAGGAGTGCGCGGCGGCGCTCACCCCGGACGCCCTGGACCGCCCCGTCCCGTTCGCCGGCCTCGGCGAGCTCCCGCTGAGCGACTACCTGGAGGGCTACATCCTGGAGCCGCTCGTGCACTCCTGGGACCTGGCCCGCGCGACGGGCCAGCCGGCCCGCCTGGACCCCGGCCTGGTCCACCACGCCTTCGCGACGGCCCAGG
>NZ_SMJW01000251.1 GCF_004348335.1 Actinomadura bangladeshensis
GGGCCCCGGCCGCAGGTGTGGGCGGCCGGGGCCGGGGTGGGCTATTGGGACTTCTGGTACGACCTGATGGAGTAGGTGGCCAGGGCCACGGTGGGGACGGTCAGGGCCAGCAGCCAGGAGCCATGCATGGCGGTCGACGTCCAGTCGGGGGTTGCGGACAGGGCGCCGCGGGAGGCGTCGAGGGCCCAGCTCACCGGGTTGGCGGTGGCGACGTGGCGGATCCAGGACGGCATCAGGTCCTTGGTCATGAACGCCGAGGACAGGAAGGTCAGGGGCAGCAGCAGCATCACGTTCAGGCCGATGATGGTGTTGCGGTCGCGGACGAGCAGCGCGAGCGTGTTCGACAGCGAGGCGAGGACGACGCCGATCAGCACCGCGGCGGCGACCAGGACGGCGAGGCCCGCGGCGCCGCCGGGGTAGTCGGCGCCCGCCGCCCGGCCGAGCAGGATGATCACGAGGGACTGGAAGGCCGTGCTGAGGGCCTGCTCGATGACGCCGGCGTTCACCAGGGCGCCGCGGCGCACCGGGGTGACCAGGAAGCGGTTCAGGGTGCCGCGCTCGATCTCGTCCATGGTCGCCATCCCGGCGAACGAGTTCAGCGACACCGCGTTCATGACCACCACGCCGGGGACGATGTAGTCGAGGTAGGACTGGGCGCCGAAGCCGGGGAGTTCGGCGACCCTCTTGAACAGCTCGCCGAACAGGAACAGCCAGACCATCGGCTGCACCAGCGTCATGACGAGGACGGCGGGGTTGCGCAGCAGCGCCGACAGCCGCCGGTGGGTCATCCACCAGGTTCCGGCCGCCAGGTCTCCCACAGGCAGGGCGGTCATCGGGCACCTCCGGCGGTGACGGGGGCGGCGTCGGCGAGGCGGCGTCCGGCGTAGCGGAGGTACACGTCGTCGAGGGACGGCCGCGCGACGGTCGCCGCGGCGGCGGGGACGCCGGCCTGGTCGAGGGCGGCGAGCACGGCCGGCACCGCGGACGCGCCGTCGGCCGTGCGGGCGCTGAGGCGGCGCCCGTCCAGGGTGATCTCACCTATGCCGGGCAGCCGGCCGAGAGCCTCCCGTACCAGGGGCCCGGGCGGTGCCTCCGGCCATTCGATGTGGACGGCGTCGCCGTGCAGCTCGCCCTTGAGACCGTCGGGGGTGCCGGTCACGACGACGCGGCCGTTGTCCACGATCGCCAGCCGCCGGGCGAGCCGGTCCGCCTCGTCCAGGTAGTGGGTGGTCAGCAGGATGGCGAGGTCGTCGCCGGCCGCGAGCCGGGCGATCTCGGCCCACATGGACGCGCGGGCCTCCGGGTCGAGCCCGGTGGTGGGCTCGTCCAGGAAGAGGACCTGCGGGCGGTGGACGAGCCCGAGGGCGACGTCGAGGCGCCGCTGCATCCCGCCCGAGTACGTCTTCACGGGACGGCTCGCCGCGTCGTCGAGCCCGAACCGGGCGAGCAGCTCGGCAGCGCGGTGGCGTGCCCGCGCCCCGGGCAGCCCGTACAGGCGGCCCTGCAGGACCAGGTTGTCGCGGCCGCTCGCGTCGGGGTCGGCGCCGGACTTCTGCGACACGACGCCGATCACGCGGCGGACCCGGTCGGGCCTGCGCAGCACGTCGTGCCCCGCTACGGCGGCGGTGCCCGCGTCCGGCCGGACCAGCGTGGTGAGGATCTTGACGGTGGTGGACTTGCCCGCCCCGTTGGGGCCGAGCAGCCCGAGGATCTCGCCCCGCCCGACCGTGATGGACAGCCCGTCCAGGGCCCGGACGTCGCCGGGGTAGTTCTTCACGAGGCCCTCGGCCTCGATGGCATGCGCCATGGTCTCCTCCGTTGCAGCGCAACGTGCTCGACGGAGGGGTCCCGGATAGGCTGGGGTTGCGTGCTCGCCGCCAGGGCCCGCTCCGCGTGGGTTCTCGGTGGTGGGTTCTCCGGCCCGGTGGTGGTGTTGCCGCACCACCGCCGGGCCTCCGCGCCGGTTAGGTCTCGGGGGCTCCCCTCTCCGCCAGTTCGGCGATCTCGGGCGGCATCTCACCGGTCTCGTGGTACGCCCGCCACAGGTCGAGGCCGGGCAGCGTGCCGTCCTCGATCTCGGCGAGGAAGCCGCGCACCCACGCCGCCTCCGCGCGCCGGATGGCCAGGTCGTACTCCTCCTCGATCAGGAAGATGCGCGGGACCTCGGTCTCGGCCGCCAGCGCGGCCTGGTCGTCGGCGATCTGCCGCTCCATCGCGTCGAGGCGCCGGCGCAGCAGCTCGGCCACCTCGTCCGGCGCCAGGGCGCCGAGGACCGACAGCCCGGCCTCGAAGCGCGGCACGTCCCGCTCGGGCACCGTGATCAGCTCGCGGACCCAGTCGGCCAGCTCCCGCATCCCGGCGTCCGTGATGCGGTAGACGGTCCGCTCGGGCCGCGCCCCTTCCCGGACGCTGCCCTCGACGGCCAGGAACCCGTGTTTCTCCAGGTTGCCGACGACGGTGTAGAGCGAGCCCCACTTGATGTCCATGTCGCGGTCCTTTCCGCGCGCGCGCATCAGGGCCGCCATCTCGTACGGGTGCATCGGCCTGGCGGAGACCGTCGACAGCACGGCGAGCCCCAGGAGGTTGCTCACCTTGCGCCGCTTGGCCATCTCACCCTCCTCGTGCACGAGTACTCGCAGACGAGTATCGCAGAAGCCCTCCGCCCCGTCCACCCTCCGGTCCGCGAGATCCGGAAGGGGTAGAGAACACTGCGTGGACTTCTCCAGTGCGGCCGACGAGCTCTACGGCGTCCGGCCTGCGGACTTCGTGGCGACCCGCAAGCGCCTGGCGCAGGACGCCAAGCAGGACGGCGACACGGCCCTCGCCAAGCGGATCGGCGCGCTGCGGCGGCCGGCGCTGTCGGCGTGGGCGGTCAACCTGCTCGCCCGCTCCGCCGCCGGCGAGCTGGACAGGCTGCTGGACGTGGGCGCCCGGATGCGCTCGGCGTGGGGCTCCGGCACCGGCCTCGGCGACCTGGAGCGGCGCCGCGCCGAACTGATCGCCTCGCTGGTGCGGTCCGCCGGCGATCTCGCGGCCGAGGCGGGCAACGCCCTGCGCGAGCAGGGCGTCCGCGAGGTGGAGGACACGCTCCAGGCGGCCACCGTGGACGCCGACATCGCCGAGGAGGTCCGCGAGGGACGCCTCTCCCGGCCGCGCAGCCATACCGGTTTCGTCCCCGCCGGGTTCCCCGTGGCCCCGCCGGACGAGGAGCGCCCCTCGAAGCCGAAGCCGAAGCCGAAGAAGACGCCTCTCAAGCGGGCCCCGGCCGAAGAGGCCGAGAGGCCGGCCCGGCCGGAGCCGGAGACGAACGTCACACGGACGAGCGCCGCCCGCGCCCGCCGCGCGGAGACGCTCCGCAAGCGCGCCGAGGAGGCCGCGCGCAAGCTGACCGAGCGCGAAGAGCAGGCGGACGCGGCGAAGCGGGCGGCCGAGGAGGCGTCCGCCGAGGTGGGGCGCCTCCGCCACGAACTGGACCGCGCCGTCGCCGCCCGGGACGCGGCGTCCCGCCGGGCCGAGCGGGCCGAGCAGAACCGGGCGCGGGCGCAGGAGGCGGCCCGCGAGGCGGGCGAGGCCGCCGCCGAGGCCCGCCGCGCCGCCGACCGCGACGCCCGCCGGGGCTGACCCCACGGCCGCCTCACCACCCCGGCGACAAACCGGCTGCTCAGCATGAAGTAGGTTCGACCAGAACGTGATTCGATAATCAGAGGGGGCGCGCGGTGACGGCACCGGTCGTGGAGCAGCCGACTGACTGGACCGAGCCGGGCGCTCATCCGGTGGTGCCGGGGGTGCACCGGATCCCCCTGGCGCTGCCCATCCCGTCACTGCACGCGGTCAACGTGTACGTGATCGAGGACGCCGAGGGCCTGGTCGTCATCGACTCCGGCTGGGCGATGCCCGACACGCGCGCCGCCATGGAGCGGGCCCTCCGCGCGCTCGGCCACGGGCTGGACGACGTGGCGCAGTTCCTCGTCACGCACGCGCACTGGGACCACTACTCGCAGGCGCTCGCGCTCCGCGAGTCGTTCGGGACGCGGGTGCGGATCGGCCGCGGCGAGCGGCCGTCCATCGAGGCGTTCGACAGGAACCGCGGCCTGCACCCCCGCCAGGTCGAGATGCTGCGCCGCTGCGGCGCGGACGCCCTCGCGACCGAGATCGCGAACCTGCCGGTGGACCGTTCCGAGCGCGACGTCCCGCACACCCTGCCGGACGGCTGGCTGGACGACGGCGAGCGCGTCGGCCTCACCGCGCGCGGCCTGGACGTCTTCGCCACGCCCGGCCACACCCGCGGCCACATCGTGCTCCGCGACGCCGCCGACGGGCTGCTGTTCGCCGGCGACCACATCCTGCCGCACATCACGCCGTCCATCGGGCTGGAGACCGAGCCGGAGCCCAAGCCGCTGCGCAGCTACCTGGAGTCGCTGCGGCTGGTCCGCGACCTGCCGGACACGCTGCTCCTCCCCGCGCACGGCCCGGTGAAGCCGAGCGTCCACACCCGGATCGACGAACTGCTGGAGCACCACGCCGAGCGCCTCGACGCCGCCGCCGCGCAGGTCCGCGCGGGCCGCGACACGGCGTTCGCGGCCGCCGCGGCCATGCCGTGGACGCGTCGCAGGCGCGCGCTCGGCGACCTCGACGCGTTCAGCCGGATGCTGGCCGTCCTGGAGATCGAGGCGCACCTGGACGTGCTCGCCGACCGGGGCGTGCTGGACGTCCACGACGAGAACGGCGTCCGCCGCTACGCCGCGAAGCGCTGACCCCACCCCCGGGCGCCGGAAATCGGCCGGGTTAGGCTGATCCTCCGCTTTCCCCGGCCGAAGGAGCGGCGATGACGCTCGCCCCCGAGTTCACTGCGATCACGTCACCGGAGGAGCTGCGCGAACTCCTCGGCGCGCCGATGCGAAGGGCGATCGACAAGGAGCGCGTCACGCTGCACGCCTGGGACCGGGAGTGGCTCGCCCGCACGCCGCTCTGCCTGATCTCCACCAGCGACGCGGACGGCAACTGCGACGTCTCCCCCAAGGGCGACCCGCCCGGCTTCGTGCACGTCATCGACGACACGACGATCGCCATCCCGGACCGTCCCGGCAACCGCCGCGCCGACGGGTTCATGAACGTGCTGAGCAACCCGCACGTCGGCCTGATCTTCCTGATCCCGGGCCGCGGCGAGACCCTGCGGATCAACGGCCGCGCCACCCTCGTCCGCGAGGCGCCCTTCTTCGACGAAATGATCGTCAAGGGCAACCGCCCCGCCCTCGCCCTGATCGTGGACATCGAGCAGATCTTCTTCCACTGCGCCAAGGCACTGATGCGCTCGAAGGTCTGGAAGCCCGAGACCTGGGCCCCTCAAGCGCTGCCGTCCCACGCCCGGATAGTCAAGGACGTCCAGTACACCGAGGAGAACCTGGAGCAACTGGAGGAGTACTACGCCGAGCGCAACTACTCCAAGAAGCTCTACGGCGGCTGACCCGCCGATCGGCTGGCCCACCGCTCGGCCGAACCCCCGCGCGGGTGCGCGGGGGCCGATCGGTGGGCGGGGCGCGGGTCAGCCGCTCTTGCGGCGGAACTGGCGCTGGTGGTCGGCGCGGTCGTGCTTGCCGCGCACCTTCGAGCCGCTCCTGCCGGACCCTCCGGCGTTCTTGCCCGCCGCTCCGCGCTTGCGCTCCAGGGCCTCCCGGAACCTGCGCTTCACGTCGTCCCCGCCGTCGGCGGGTTCTCCTGACGTCTCGGCCATGCGGACCTCCAGCTCTGTTAGGGGCACCCCCAGCCTCACACATCGGCGGGCGGATCGGCCATCCGGCCCCGCCCGGAAGATCAACTTGGGAGATTCCGCCGCAAACCGCGCCAGTCGTGATCGTTCTCTCCTATGGTTTGTGCACGTGGAGCCCCAGACGCCGCAGGCAGAGTCCGTCCCCGCGCATCCGCCGCTGGAGGCGCTCGCCGTCCAGCCACTGCTGAACCGTGACTACGAGTCCCGCCCCGCCGTCTTCTACGAGCGGCTCCGCGAGGAGTACGGGCCCGTGGCGCCGGTGGACGTCCTCGGCGTCCCGGCGTGGCTCGTGATCGGCTACGCCCAGACCCTCGACATCCTGCGCGACACCCGCGGCATCTGGAGCAGGCGGGTGGAGAGCTGGCGCCACTACCGGGACGGCGCCGTCCCGGCGGACTGGCCGATGCTGCCGGTGGTCGAGTCCGACAACTCGGCGTTCCGGGACGGCGCCGACTCCACCCGGCTGCGCAGCGCCTGGGCCGAGGGTCTGCGGCCGTTCCAGGACCGCACCCGGCCCGAGGCCAAGGCGCTGGAGCTAGCCGTCCGGCGGCACGCCGACGAGCTGATCAGCGTGCTGTCGGAGAACGGCGGCCCGTCTGGCTGGGCCGACCTGTCCGCCCAGTACGCGCGGCCCCTGCCGCTGATGGTGATCGGGCGGCTGCTCGGCACGGACGGCGACGGGGACGACGAACTGATCATCGACCTGTGGCGGGTGATGGACGCCGGCCCGGACGCGCAGGAGGCCTCGGCCCGGCTGCTCGCCCGGGTCGCCGACGTCTGCGCGGCGCGCACCGCCTCCCCCGGCGCGGACCTGCCGTCCTTCATGCTCGCCGCGGTCCCGGACCTGACCGCCGAGGAGCTGACCCGCGAGATGGCGATGATGACCGGCCTCGTCGGCGACGTGACGGGGACGCTGATCTGCAACACCATCACCGAGGTGCTGATCGGCGAGACGGGTGCGCGCGACAGCATGTCGGCCGGCATGCTCCAGGAGGCGATCAACCGGGCGTCGGCGGCGAACCCGCCGATGGCGAACCTGTCGTTTCGGTGGCCGAAGACCGACGTCCGCCTCGGCCGGTTCCAGATCGCGGCCGGCGACCCGGTCATGGTGTCGCCCGCCGCCGCGCACCTGGACCCGGCGTTCACCGCCGCCACCACGCCGGACTCCATCTACAGCTCCCGCGCCCACCTGGCCTGGAGCGCGGGCCCGCACGCCTGCCTCGGCCGCGACCTCGCCACCACCATCACGACGATCGCGGTGGAGCGGTTGTTCGACCGGTTCTCCTCGCTGCGGCTGGCGCTGCCCGCCGACCAGCTTCCGTGGCGCTCGTCGCCGCTGATGCGGGGGCTGCGGTCGCTGCCGGTCGTCTACGAGATGGCGGGGAGCCCGCCGGAGCCGGTGCCCGCCGCGCCCGCCGACCCGCAGGAGGCGCCGGAGGAGAAAGCGGCGGACGGGGGCGGGGCGAACTCGCTGGTGCGGCGCGTCCTGCGGCTGATGCGCCGGTCCTGACGGGCGCGGGCGCATGTTTGGAGACGGGCGCCCGGGAACGTTCTCCGCGGTAGGCGCGCAGGGAGGACAACGATGCCTGACATGAGCGACAAGCACAGCCCGAAGGTCGACGACGAGATCGCCCACGAGACGCAGGGCATGGTCCGCGGCGGGCACCCCACGCACGCCGAGGAGTTCAAGGAGACCGAGCCGTTCTCCGACGACGCCCCCGCCGACCCGACCCGGGCCGCCGCGGACGACCGGGAGGGCTCTCCGCCCGGGATGAGCGCGCAGGACGTCGAGGGCCGCAGCTCCCTCGCCCGGATGCTCACCGGCGTCCGGTACCCGGCCCGCCCGAACGAGCTGATCCGGCACGCGGCCGAGGGCGGCGCGCCCGACGACGCGGTCGAGCAGCTGCGGACGCTGCCCAAGCGCGAGTACGAGAACGTCGCGGACGTCGCCGAGGAGCTCGGCTACGGCCGCGAGGAGCGCCGTTACTGAGTCCGCTACCGGGTCCGCTACCGGGTCAGCTACAGGGCGCGCGCCCGGCGTTCGCGCAGCAGCGGGATCTGGCCGCCGGCGGCGACCAGGTCCCGCTGCCGTGCCGACAGGCGGTGCCGCGCCCGGTACGTCTCGTCCTTGGTGACGTTGCGGACGCCGATCTCGTTCCCGGCGTCCAACGCGTCCCGGACGTTCTCGACGCGCAGCACGTCGCCCTGCTCGACGCGGTCGTAGTCGGCCCCGTCGGCGAATTCGAGGGGCAGGATCCCGAAGTTGACGAGGTTCTGCCAGTGGATCCGCGCGTACCCGCGGGCCAGCACGAGCCGCAGCCCGAGGTGGCGGGGTGCGATGGCGGCGTGCTCGCGGGACGAGCCCTGCCCGTAGTTGCGCCCGCCGACGACGGCGTGCGGCCCGGCCTCCCGGGCCCGCTCCGGGTAGTCCTCGTCGAGCTGGACGAAGGTGAAGTCGGCGAGCCGGGCGATGTCGCTGCGGAACGGCAGGACCCGCGCGCCCGCCTGCAGGATCTCGTCGGTGGACACGTCGTCGCCGACCTTGATGACGACGGGGATCTCGAACTCGTCCGGGAGCGGGTCCAGTTCGGGCAGGACGCCGATGCTGGGCGCCTTGTCCAGCTCGACCTGCCGCGCCTCGTCCTCGGGCGGCGGGCCTTCGAGCATCTCGATGTTGACGCTGGACTTCTCCGGCAGCCGGACGGCGGGCGGGTCCATGCCGAGGTCGCGCGGGTCGGTGATCCGGCCGGTGAGGGCGGCGGCAGCGGCGGTCTCGGGCGAGCACAGCCAGACCCGGTCGTCCTTGGTGCCGGAGCGGCCGGGGAAGTTGCGCGGGACGGTCCGCAGGCTGTTGCGGCCGATCGCGGGCGCCTGCCCCATGCCGATGCAGCCCATGCAGCCGGTCTGGTGGATGCGGGCGCCGGCCTGGACGAGGTCGGCGGTCGCGCCCATCCGGGTCAGGTCGACGAGGATCTGCCGGGACGTCGGGTTCACGTCCAGCGACACCCGCGGATGCACCTGGCGGCCCTTCACGATCGCCGCGACGGACGCGAAGTCGCGCAGCCCCGGGTTCGCCGACGACCCGACGACGACCTGGTGGACCTCCTCCCCCGCCGCCTCCCGCACCGGGACGACGTCGCCGGGCGAGCTGGGACGGGCGATCAGCGGCTCCAGCCCCGACAGGTCGATCTCGCCGGTGACGTCGTAGGACGCGTCCGGGTCGGCGACTATCTCGGTGAAGTCGTCCTCGCGCCCCTCGGCACGCAGGAACTCCAGGACCCGCTCGTCCGACGGGAACACCGTCGTCGTCGCGCCGAGCTCGGCGCCCATGTTGGCGATGACGTGCCGGTCCATCGCGGTGAGCGTGGCGATGCCGGGCCCGTGGTACTCGATGATCCGGTTGACGCCGCCGCGCACGCCGTGCCGCCGCAGCATCTCCAGGATCACGTCCTTGGCGCTCAGCCAGGGCGGCAGCTCCCCGGTCAGCCGGACGCCCCAGATCTCCGGCATCGTCACGTGCAGCGGCTCCCCGGCCATCGCCATCGCGACCTCCAGCCCGCCGACGCCGATCGCGAGCATGCCGAGCGACCCCGCCGCGCACGTGTGGGAGTCGGAGCCGACCATCGTCGCGCCGGGCACCCCGAACCGCTGCATGTGCGTGGGGTGCGACACCCCGTTGCCGGGCTTGGAGTACCAGAGCCCGTACCGGCGGGCGGCGGACCGCAGGAAGATGTGGTCGGCCATGTTGCGCTCGTCGGCCTGCAGCAGGTTGTGGTCGACGTACTGGACGGACACGTCCGTCTTGACCCGGTCGAGGTCGAGCGCCTCCAGCTCCAGCATGACCATCGTGCCGGTCGCGTCCTGGGTGAGCGTCTGGTCGACACGGATCCCGATCTCGGTGCCGGGCTCCATCTCGCCGCTCACCAGGTGCGAGGCGATCAGTTTGCGGGCGACGCTGCGGCCCCCCGTGCCGTCGGCCATGCTCCTCAGCTCCTCCGGTCGTCGTCGTGGGCGGGGGCGGTCCCGATCCGGCGCGGCTCGTGCACGCCCCGGTCGGCGGGCTGCCCGCACCAGTGGTTCAGCGCGTCGCGGATCTCGGCGGCTCGCCGGTCCGGCGCGGTCTCGTCGGTGGCCCACGCGATGTACCCGTCCGGGCGCACCAGCGCGGTCGTGCGGGTCGCGCGGCCCGCCAGGGCGCAGTGCACGCGGCCCGCCCACCGCTTGGTAGCCAGGTAGGTGACCGCCGGGTCGTTCGCGGCGACGACCAGCACGAACCTCCCGTCGCCGAGCAGTGCGCGCAGCCGCCCCGGGCTGCCGGCGAGCGGGACGTCCGGGGCGCGCCGCCCGGTCAGCCGGTGCGCGCCGCGCGGCGCCGGATAGGCGATGTCGATGCCGGAGACGGCGCCCGCCATACGCCGCGCCACCGGCCGGCAGTGGGTCGCCGCCCACGCCGCGGCGCCGCGCGCCGCGCGCAGCCAGCGCGGCTCGGCGAGCGCGAACCGCAGCAGCGCCCCGCTGCCCCGCAGTACCTGCCGCCCGACCGGGTGCCGTTCCTCGTGGTAGCTGTCGAGCAGCCACGACGGCGCCCAGCCCCACAGCTCGGCGGCGAGCTTCCAGCCGAGGTTCGCCGCGTCCTGCATGCCGGTGTTCATGCCCTGCCCGCCCGCCGGGGAGTGGACGTGCGCGGCGTCCCCGGCGAGGAACACCCGTCCTGTCCGGTACCGGGGGACCTGCCGCTCGTCGCTGTGGAAGCGTGACGTCCAGCGCGGGTCGCGCATGCCGTGGTCGGTGCCGAGCGCGCGGCCGACCACCTCCCGCAGCTCGGCCATGTCGACGGGCTCGGAGTCGGCGGCCTGATGCCGCCGGTTCCAGGCGATCACCCGGTACCAGCCGTCGCCGAACGGGGCGATGAACGCGAACGCGTCGCCGACCGCGCCCACCGACAGGACGTCCTCGGGCACCTCGTCCAGCCGGACGTCGGCGAGCATCACCGACCGCACCGCCGCCCGGCCGGGGAACGGCAGCCCGAGTTCCCGCCGCACGGTGCTGCGGACGCCGTCGGCGCCCACCACGTAGGAGGCCCGGCGCGTACCGGTCTCGCCGCCGGCCGTCCGCACGTCGACGTCCACGCCCGCCGGGTCCTGGCGCAGCGCGACGACCTCGGCGCCGTGCACGATCTCCGCCCCGGCGGCGAGCGCCCGCTCCTTCAGGACGCGTTCCGTCTCATACTGCGGCGTGACCAGGACGAACGGGAAGCGCCCCGGCAGCCGGGAGAGGTCGAGCGCGGTCGAGCCGAGCAGCCGCAGCGAGCCGACCCGCCGCCCGGTGGCGATCAGCTCGCCGGCGATGCCGCGCGCGTCCAGCATCTCCAGGGTGCGGGCGTGCACGGCGAACGCCCGCGTGAGGGTGCCCGTCTCCGCGGTACGGCGTTCCAGCACCGTGCAGCCGATGCCCGCCGCGGCCAGGTCCCCCGCCAGCAGCAGCCCCC
>NZ_SMJW01000252.1 GCF_004348335.1 Actinomadura bangladeshensis
CCCCCTGGACCCCCCGATGAAGTGCGCGCTGTGTCCTCCAGGGGGGCCGCCCCCCCTGGACCCCCCGATGAAGTGCGCGCTGTGATCGCCGACTCGGAGAGCCAGGAGTCCGCACTGGTGGCCGACGAGTTGCGTCGCGCCCACCTGCTGGACGGCGTGCCGTGGTCGCGTATGGCCGTCCTGGTGCGGAGTGCCGTGCGGCAGGTCCCGGTGCTCCGGCGTGCGCTCGCCCAGGCCGGTGTGCCGGTGGTCGTCGCGGGTGACGAGGTCCCCTTGATCGCGGAGCCCGCCGTCCGGCCGTTCCTGGTCCTGCTGCGAGCCGCGCTGAAGAAGGGCTTCCTGGACGAGGAGGTCGCGGAAGACCTGCTGACGGGTCCGCTGGGCGGTGCCGACGCGCTGGCCATGCGGCGGCTCAAGCGTGCCCTGCGCGACTTGGAGGAACTGTCGGGCGGCGACCGTCCGCTAGGTGAACTGCTGATCGCGGCGGTCAACGACCCTCGCGAGCTGATCCTCGTCCACGAGAAGGTGCGGGCGCCCGCTGAACGGGTCGCGCACCTGATCGACGTGGCGCGGCGGTCCGTCCACGACGGCGGTACCGCCGAGGACGTGCTGTGGGCCGTCTGGCAGGAGAGCGGGCAGGCCGACGTCCTGCTGGAGCAGAGCGTCAAGGGCGGGACGCGCGGTGCGGCGGCCGACCGCGACCTCGACGCCGTCGTCGCGCTGTTCGACCACGCCGCACGGTTCGTCGACCGGCTCCCCCAGGCGGGGCCCGAGCTGTTCGTCGACAACATCGCCTCCCAGGAGATCGCCGGTGACACGCTGGCCGAGCAGGCGCCGGAGGGGGAGGCCGTCCGCATCCTCACCGCGCACCGCTCCAAGGGACTGGAGTGGGACGTGGTCGTCGTCGCCGGCGTCCAAGAGGGCGTCTGGCCCGACGTCCGTCTACGGGGGTCGCTGCTAGGCGTCGAGGAACTCATCGAGCATGCCGCCGGGGCGGAGCCGGACGGTGAAGTCGCGGCCGGCGCCTCCATGGCCGCCAAGATGCTGGACGAGGAACGACGCCTCTTCTACGTCGCGGTGACGCGCGCGCGCAAGCGCCTCGTCGTGACGGCCGTCGGCGGCGACGACACCGAGGAACGGCCGTCGCGGTTCCTGAACGAACTGCTGCCAGGGGCGATCGAGCAATCGCAGCTGGACGAGAAGACGCGGTGGCTCTCGCTGTCCGCGCTCGTCGCCGACCTGCGCTCGGTGGTGGCCGACCCGTCCCGTCCCGAACCGCTGAGGCGCGCCGCCGCCGGCCACCTGGCCCGCCTCGCGCGCGCGGGCGTCCGGGGCGCGAGACCGGAGAACTGGTACGCCATCACCGCGCTGTCGGACGCCGGGCCCGCGTTCGCCGACGACGAGCAGATCACCATCTCCCCGTCCCAGGTCGAGGCGTTCACCACCTGCGGGCTGCGCTGGCTGCTCGCCTCCGCCGTCGGCGCGCAGGAGGGCGGGCCGAACGAGTACAGCACGATGGGCAAGGTCATCCACGCGGTCGCGGAGATGGCCGGCGCCGACGACGGCATCGACGAGGTGCACGTCGCCGAGCGGCTCGACGAGATCTGGAACGACCTGGAGTTCCGCAGCTCCTGGTACTCCGAGAAGCAGCGGCAGCAGGCCACCGCGATGGTCGACAAGTTCCTCGCCTGGCACCGCGGCAACCCCAACGAGGTCGTCGCGCTGGAGGAGTCCTTCAAGGTCGACCTCGGGCGCGTCGTCATCAAGGGCCGCATCGACCGCGCCGAACGCGACGAGCAGGGCCGCGCCGTCATCATCGACATCAAGACGTCCTCCACGGCCGTCCCCAAGGACGACCTGGCCCGGCATCCGCAGCTCGGCGTCTACCAGTACGCGGTGATGCTCGGCGCGTTCGAGCGGCACGGGCTCATCGAACCCGGCGGGGCCAAGCTCATCCAGGTCGGCAAGGCCGCGTTCACCGCGAAGGCGCGCGAGCAGGAGCAGCCGCCGCCCGCCGAGGACGCCGACCCCGAATGGCCCAAGAAGCTCATCGAGATCGTCGCCACCGGCATGGCGAGCGACGTCTTCCAGGCGCGCGCGAACGACAAGTGTCGCACCTGTCCCGTACGCTCCTGCTGCCCCGTCCATGACGAGGGCGGGCAGGTCGGAGAGTGACGGATTAGCTCGGGGGGAGCGAGGTGATCACGCCGGGAGAGCTGGCCCGGCTGCTGGAGATCCCGGCGCCCACGGAGGAGCAGGCGCGGGTGATCGAGGCGCCGATGGCGCCGATGGCGGTGATCGCGGGCGCCGGGTCCGGGAAGAGCGAGACGATGGCCGCGCGGGTGGTGTGGCTGGTCGCGAACGGCTTCGTCCGGCCGGAGCGCGTCCTCGGGCTGACCTTCACCCGCAAGGCCGCCGCCGAGCTCGGCGTGCGCGTGCGCAAACGGCTCGACAAGCTCCGCGAGGTCCTGCCGGGGGACGAGCTCGAGCGGCTCGGCGGCGAGGCCCTGTTCGACGGCGAGCCGATGGTGTCGACGTACCACGCGTACGCGGCGCGGCTCTTCGGCGACCACGCCCTGCGCGAAGCCCTCGAACCCACCATGCGGCTCATCTCGCCTGCCGTCGCCTGGCAGATCTGCTCGCGGGTGGTCGACGCCTACAACGGGCCCATGGACCGCATCGACTGGCAGCCCGACACCGTCACCAAGGCCGTCATGGAACTGGCCGGCGACCTCGCCGAGCACCTGCGGACCGCCGAGGACGTCCGCAAGGTCGGCGCCTGGCTGGACGAGCGGCTCGCCGTGGTGAAGAAGCCGCTCAAGGCGCAGCGCGACATCCTCGCCAAGCACGCCGTCCGCGAGCAGCTCATGCCGCTGATCGAGGCGTACGCGCGGGCCAAGGCCGGCCGGGAGGTCATCGACCACGGCGACCAGATGGCGCTCGCCGCGCGGATCGCCTCCAAGCATCCCGAGGTCGGGATGATCGAGCGGTCCCGGTTCTCCGTCGTCCTGCTGGACGAGTACCAGGACACCTCACAGGCGCAGCTCGTCCTGCTGCGGTCGCTGTTCACCGGAGGGCACCCGGTGACGGCCGTCGGCGACCCCTGCCAGTCGATCTACGGGTGGCGCGGCGCGAGCGCCGGGAACCTGCTGCGGTTCGCCTACGACTTCCCGCTCCAGCCCGGGACCGGCGGGGGGCGCCCGGTGCCGGCGCCGGTCGTCCAGCTGAGCCGGTCGTTCCGGAACGGCGAGCAGATCCTCGAGGCGGCGGCCAAGGTGCAGGAGGAGCTGCGCGCCGAGACGAAGGCCGTGCCGCGCCTCATCCCGGGCGCCGGGCGCGAAGGACGCGGACGCGTCGAATGCGCCCTCTTCCACACCGTCGAGGACGAATCCGACCGCATCGCCGCGCGCATCGCCGGGCTCATGGCCGCCGACCCCGAGACCGCGCCCGACGGCGGCCCGCAGGCCGAACCGCTCCAGTACTCCGACATCGCCGTCCTCGCCCGGAAGCGGTCGCAGTTCCCGCTGATCAGGCGGGCCCTGGAGGCGCGCGGCATCCCGGTCGAGGTGGTCGGGCTCGGCGGGCTCCTCACCGTCCCCGAGGTGCAGGACGTCGTCGCGACGCTGCGGGTCATGCACGACCCGACCGCCGGCGCGTCCCTCGCCCGGCTGCTCACCGGCCCGCGCTGGCGGCTCGGCCCCCGCGACCTCGTCGCCCTCGGCCGCCGCGCCCGCGCCCTGGCCCAGGATTCCGCCCGCGACATCACGCCACCGGAACGGCCTTCCTCCGGGGAGGCATCGGCCGACACCGCGCCGGCCCCCGTGCCGCCGGACGCCGCGCCGCCGGACGCCGTGCCGCCGGACGCCGTGCCGCCGGACGCCGTGCCGCCGGACGCCGTGCCGCCGGGCGAGGGAGCGCCGGATCCCGCCGACGACCCGCTCCGGCAGCTCGTCGGGGAGCTGAACCAGGAGACCGGGAGCCTGGTCGACGCGCTCGACGACCTCGGCCCGGCGGAGGCGTACTCGCCGGAGGGGTACGGGCGGCTGCGGCGCCTCCGCGACGAGCTGCGCGGCCTGCGGAGCCAGGTCGGGCTGCCGCTGCCCGACCTGGTCAACGAGGTCGAGCGGGCGCTCGGCCTCGACATCGAGGTCGCCGCGCGGTCCGGGCTCGACCCCGTCACGGCCCGCGCCGACCTCGACGCGTTCATCGACGCCGCCGCCACGTTCGCGGGCGACGCCGAGGACCCGACGCTCGGCGCGTTCCTCGCCTACCTGAAGGCCGCCGAGACCGAAGAGTTCGGGCTGGAGGCCGGCCGGGTCGGGGAGACCGACAGCGTCAAACTGCTCACCGTCCACGCGTCCAAGGGGCTGGAGTGGCCCGTCGTCGTCGTGCCGGGCCTGTCGTACGCGCCGCAGAAGAACGGCGGCCCCGCCAAGGGGTCGATCTTCCCGTCGCCGCCGCAGAACGCCACCCGGTGGACGGCGAACCCGCGCGTCCTGCCGTTCATGCTCCGAGGCGACCGCGCCGACCTGCCCGCGCTGACCGGGCTGGAGAAGGACGACCTCGCCGCGTTCGACCAGGCGTGCGCCGAACGCGATCTGCGGGAGGAGCGGCGGCTCGCCTACGTCGCCGTCACCCGCGCGTCCAGCCTGCTCATCACGACCGGCTACTGGTGGGGGTCGTCGGGGCGCCCGCTCGGGCCGTCGCCGTTCCTGGAAGAGGTCCGCGCGATCTGCGTCGCCGGCGCCGGGCCGGTCGCCGTGTGGACCGACCCGCCGGAGGAGGGCGCCGAGAACCCGCTGCTCGCCGACCCCGAGGAGGCGCAGTGGCCGATCGCGCCCGGCGAGCGCGGCCAGTCCGACATCACCGCCCGCGAACGGTACGAGGCGGTCGTCGAGGGCGCCCGCATGGTCGAGGACGAGATGGCCGGCCGGACGCGCCACTGGGCCGGCGACACCGGCCTGTCCGACGCCGACCGGGCCCGCATGACCGCGTGGGCGCGCGACGTCGAGCTGCTGCTCGCCGAACGCGACCGCGGCCGCGGCGGTGACGGCCTGCTCGTCGAACTGCCCGCGCACCTGTCGGTGTCGTCGCTGGTGTCGCTCGCGCGCGACCCGGCGGCGCTGGCCCGGCAGATCCGGCGCCCCATGCCGCGCCCGCCCGCCCCCTACGCGCGGCGCGGCACCGCGTTCCACGCCTGGCTGGAGAGCCGCTGGGGGCAGCAGCGGCTCCTCGACCCCGACGAGCTGCCCGGCGCCGCCGACGAGGGCGCCGCCGACGACGCGCACTTCGAACGGCTGCGGTCGCGTTTCGAGGAATCGGAATGGGCGTCCCGCGAACCGCTCGACATCGAGGTGCCGTTCGAGACGATCATCGGCGACCGGCTGATCCGGGGCCGGATGGACGCCGTTTTCCGGTCGCCGGGCGGCGGCTACGAGGTCGTCGACTGGAAGACGGGTTCGCCGCCGTCCGGGGACGAGGCGCGGTTCGTGTCGGTGCAGCTCGCCGCGTACCGGCTGGCGTGGGCCGAGCTGACCGGCGTGGACGTCTCGCAGGTCAGCGCGGCTTTCCACTACGTGAGCGCCAACGTCACCGTTCGGCCGGCCGACCTTTTGGACGCCGCCGGGCTGGCCGCCCTGCTCGACGGCGTCCCGGCGGTGTGATTTGTACCCGTAAAGGGGTGATGAGTCTCACTGACCCCTGTTCACCGTTCGTGCTTTCGGGGATGATCCGGGCAACCATCCAGGGAGGCGACGGTGACGGTGACCCACGACGAGAAGGTCGTACAGGAGTTCTCGAAGCAGGCGGCGGGTTTCGCCGACCCGAAGCTGAACGTCGCGTTCACCCGTCATCTGGATCAGCTCGTCCGCTTCATGGACCCTGAGCTCGACCTCGAGGACGTCGTCCTGGAGGTGGCCGCCGGCACCGGCCTGGTGTCCCGCGCCATCGCCCACCGCGTCCGGCATGTGACCGCCCTCGACCTCACCCCCGCGATGCTCGCCGAGGGCAAGCGCGACGCCGACCACGCGGGCCTCATGAACATCACCTTCACGCGCGGCGACGCCACCGCCCTGCCCTACCTGGACCGCTCGTACACGCTGGTCGTCACCCGCTTCTCACTGCACCAGGTCGCCGACCCCGAGGCCGTCGTGCGGGAGATGGTGCGGGTCAGCCGCCCCGGCGCCGCACTGATCATCGCCGACCTGATCCGCCCGGACGGCCTGGAGGGCGACGCCGACCGCATCGAGCGCCTGCGCGACCCGTCCCACGGCACCATGCTCACCGAAGCGCAGGTCGCGGACCTCGTCGCGGCGGCCGGCGCGGAGGTGAAGCGCTCCGAGCGGTTCGACTACGTCCGCCCGCTCGACCCGTGGCTGGAGTTCTCCCGGACCCCGGACGCGGACGCCGCGCAGATCAGGCGGGAGTTGGAGGACGAGCTGGCGGGCGGGCCCGCGACCGGCATGCGTCCGAGCATGGTCGACGGCGTCCTGCACTTCACCCACACGTACCTGTTCCAGCAGGCGATCGCCGGATAACGGTTTCGACCAGATGTTCGACGCGGGTCGCTCATATGTTCTATGTTGTCGGCCATGCGTTCCACCACCGTGCGGTCCCTCGACCGCGAGCCCGCCGCACTGGCGATGCGCATCGGAGTCGTCGCCGCCGAGGCCGCCCTCGCCACCTTCGCCCGCAACCTCGACCTGGACGACCTGGCGGACGGCGTCGACTTCCAGGGCGCCATCGGCCCCGCCGAATGGCCGGTGTTCTCCCTGGTCATCGACACGCTCGCCGAGGCCGCCCCGGGCGACCGGCGCACCCTGGACGAACGCCGCGCCGACGCCCTCAACGACCTCGCGCGCATCTGCATGGCCGCCAAGAACCGCGGCGCCGCCTGATCGGTGACCGGGCGCGTCCGGGACCGTGCGGCCTTGGCCCCGGACGCCGCCCTCACCCGGGCAGCGCCGTGGCCTTGACCTTGCCCGTGCTCGTCCGCGGCAGTTCTGGGACGAAACGGACGTCGCGCGGCACCTTGTACCTGGCCAGGTGCTCTTTCACGTAGGCCTTGAGGTCGTCCTCGGTGACGTCCGAGCCCGGTGCCCGCACCACGTAGGCGGCGAGCCGCCGGCCGAACTTCTCGTCGTCGACGCCGGTCACGGAGACCTCGGCGACGTCCGGATGCCCGCCGAGCAGGCTCTCCACCTCGCCCGGGAACACGTTCTCCCCACCGGACACGATCATGTCGTCGGCGCGGCCGTCGATGAACAGCCGCCCCTCGTCGTCGAGATGGCCGAGGTCGCCGGTGCCCGTCAGGCCGTCCAGCATCCGCCTGCTCCCGCCCCCGGTGTAGCCGGCGAACCGCAGGCCGCCGCCGGTGTAGATCTCCCCGGTCTCGCCTCTGGGGACCTCCCGTCCGTCCTCGCCGAGGATCTTCAGGGTGATCCGCAGGGACGGCCTCCCGACGGTGCCGGGCGCGCTGCGCAGGTCGTCCGGCGTGGCGATGGTGGCCCAGCCCGTCTCGGTCGCGCCGTACACGTTGATGAGGACGTCGCCGAATGCGTCCATGAAGGCGTCCGACAGGTGCGGGGGGAGCGCGGAACCGCCGGACACGACCACGCGCAGAGTCGGCGTCTCCGGCCTGTCGTCCGCGTCCAGGATGCGCTGGAGCATCACCGGGACCGCGACCAGCGCTTCCGCGCGGCAGTCCGCGATGGCCTGGAGGGTCTCCTCGGCGTCGAACCTCCGGGACAGGATGAGGGGCATGCCCATCCCGAGACCCACGGCCGTGTAGGCGAAGCCGAGAATGTGGAACAGCGGCGGTGCGATCGCGATCGGCGCCCCTGAACGGACGGGAACTCGCATGGCATGGGTGAGCGCGACCGGCAGCAGGGCCGAGAGCGACATGTCATGCCGGGCGCCCTTCGGCGTGCCGGTGGTGCCGGACGTCATCACGATGATCTTGCTGGCGCGCTTCGTCGTGAGCGGTTCGGGCTCGGTGTCGCTGATCAGCGCCTCAAAGGGTTTCGCGTTGCCGTCGGTCCAGGCGACCAGCCGTTGTCCGGTGAAGCGCGTGTTGTTGAGGGTGGGGGTGAACTCCTCGTCGTGGATGAGCAGCTCGATGCCCTCGCGCTCCGCGACCTTGCCGAGTTGCGCGGCGGAGAAGTCGGTGTTGAGCAGAACGACGTCGTTGCCCAGGCGGGAAGCCGCGAGAACCGCCTCGACGAAGCCTCGATGGTTGCGGCAGAGGATTCCGACTCGTCCGTCTCCGAGTTGGCCTCTGAGCGCGGTGGCCAGCGAGGCGGCGTGTCGCTCCAGTTCCGCGTACGACAGCGCCCCGTGCTCGTCGATCAGCGCCGTCCGCTCGGGAAAGCGCAGGGCCGACATCGCGCCGAGCGTCGCCGGGACGGGCCCGAAGCGGACATAGGGCAGCAGCAGCCGCGCGGCCCGGTCCGGGCGTATCGGCTGCAGAACCCCCACATTCAGGATGGCGTGGCCCGCCCGCGCCCCCACCCGCACGGCATGACGGAGTCGGTCGACCAGCAGCACTGAACGTCTCTCCTTCGGTAGCACCGGCCCGGTGACCACCGCCATACCCGCCGTTTCCCCAGATATTGACTGGGCCGGCCATCTTCCGCTCGGATAGCTTCCAGGCATGCCGACCCCGCCAAGCGCCGTGACCGCCGAAGACCTGGAACTGGCCGTCCGGCTTGCCGTTTCCACCCTTCGACAGGCACCGCCGGACGCCTGGGACGCCAAGGCCGGATCACTCGAATGGGACTGCTGGGAGACCGTCGAGCATCTCGCCGACGACCTGTTCGCCTACGCCGCCCAACTCGGGCCGAGGACGCCACCGATGGACGGCGAAGTGCCGTTCGTGTGGCAACGCCTGCGGCCGGGCGGCCCGGCGAACGCCGTCCATGCGAACCGGGATGCCGGGCCCGAAGGGCTGCTGCAAGTCCTCGAAGCGTGCGGCGGACTCCTGGTGGCCATGGTGCGCACCGTGCCCCCGCACGTCCGCGCCCATCACGCCTTCGGCGCGGCGGACGCCGAGGGCTTCGCCGCCATGGGGATCGTGGAGACTCTCGTCCACACCCACGACCTGGCCGAAGGTCTCGGCCTTCCCTGGGAACCGCCCGCCGACCTGTGCCGCCGCGTACTCCTCCGGCTGTTCCCCGAGGCGCCGCACGCTACCGAGCCCTGGCGGACACTGCTGTGGTCCACCGGCCGCGCGGAACTCCCCGGACGGCCCCGCCTCACCTCCTGGCGCTGGCAGGGCACCCCGCAACCCCAGTAGGCGGAGAACGCCCGCTCGCCGGGGTCGTCCGCGGCGAGCGTCCAGCACCTTCGGGGTTGCGCTACTTGCGGAGTTGAGCCGAATCGCCGACCCGGTAGTCGAGGAGCACCAGGCGGTCGTCCAGCACGGTGGTGCCGGTGAGTTGCAGCTCGCAGGGCGGGAGTTCGGTGAAGACCGGGCCCTCGCCCGCCACGCCGTGGATCATCGGGAAGACCAGCACGCGGACCCGGTCCACCAGATCGTGCTGGAACAGGCTGCGGACCAGGGACGCGCTGCCGATGGTGCGCATGGGCAGGCCGTCCGCCACGGCCTTCAGCGCGGGCACGGCCGTCTCGATCGGCTCATCGATGAGCGTGGTGTTCGGCCATGTCAGCGGCGGCCGGAGGGTCTTGGAGAACACGATCTTGGGAAGCTCGGCCATCCGCGTGAAGGACGGGTCGTCGCCGGTGGCGACGATCTCCGACATCTCCCGGTACGTCGTCGCGCCCATGAGCATGATGTGCTCCTCGGCGAGTTGGGCGTTGATCCAGTCGTGCAGCCCCGGCCCGCCGTAACCCCAGTACGCCGCAGGACGCGGCCCGCCGCCACCGTATCCGTCGACGGTGCTGAACACGTCGACTCTCAACTCGCGCATGGCCCTCCTGCCAGAGTTCTCGTGGAGCGATGCCCGCCCTAACGGGTGTGACCACAATGACCGCGTGAACTCATCGGCGGTCCGTGGACGGTCGTATCGTGGGCCGATGACGCGCACGGATGGGCGGGCGCCGCACCTGGGCCCGATGATCGACGTCCGGCCGCTGTTCGCCGAGCAGCAGGCCGCCTTCATCGACCTGCTGAGCGGCTTGGACGCCGACGAGTGGGAGCGGGCCACCGTCTGCCCGGGATGGAGTGTCAAGGACGTCGCCGCACACGTGCTCGGCGACCATGCCGGTCGGCTGTCCAGGCACCGGGACGGGTTCACCGCCCCTGGCCCCCTGAGCGGTGAGCCGTTCCCCCGGTTTCTCGACCGCATCAATGACGAGTGGGTCACCGCGGCGCGGCGTATCAGCCCGGCACTGCTCGTCGGGTTGCTGGCGGAGGTCGGGGACCAGGTCGTCGAGTTCTGGCAGGGCGTCGACCTCGAGGCCTTGGGCGGTTCTGTCAGATGGGCCGGCCCGGAGGCGCATCCCGTCTGGTTGGACGCCGCGCGCGACTTCACCGAGTACTGGACGCACCATCAGCAGATCTGCGATGCCACCGGACGCCCTGGGCTCGCCGATCCGCGATATCTCGGGCCCGTCCTCGACACGTTCATGCGGGCGCTGCCGCATACGATGCGCGACGTGCCGGCGGACGAGGGCACCGTTCTGCAGGTGGTCGTCTCCGGTTTCGGTGGCTGGGTTTGCGGGCGTGGGGAAGAGCGGTGGTCTCTGCGGCGGGGGATGGAATCTCGGCCTGACGCATTGGTCGAGTTCGATGCCGACACCGCTTGGCGTTTGTGCACGCGCGGCATTGAGCCGGATACCGCCGGCGAGCGGGCTCTGATCACCGGAGATCGTGTGCTCGCTGAGGCGGCGCTTCAGATCGTGTCCATCATCCACTCGGGATCCGCCCGGCCCTGACCTGCGCCACCGGCGTCGGTTCGGCGTGGTCAGCGTAGGTAGTGGAAGGTCGGTTTGGGGTGCATCAGGAATTCGTGGTGGGAGATGTTCCAGGCGTAGGCGCCGGCCATGGTGAAGGCGATCACGTCGCCGGGGGCCAGGGGCGGGAC
>NZ_SMJW01000253.1 GCF_004348335.1 Actinomadura bangladeshensis
CCTCCGCCCCGTCCGCACCTCGGCCGGCGACCTGCCCTGACCCCGGCCCCCGGCCCGGGCCGGCCCGGTGTGGCACCGTGGGGGGCATGGTGAGCGAGACGGTCTTCACGTATGGGGCTCCGCAGCTGAAGTTCGGAAGCGGGGCGGCGGACGAGATCGGGTTCGATCTGGCGCAGTACGGGGTGCGGCGGGTGCTCGTCGTGACCGACGCCGGGGTCGCCGCGACGGGCGGGCCGCAGCGGATCGCGGACGCGATGAAGGCGTACGGGATCACGGCCGAGGTGTTCGCCGGCGTCCATGTCGAGCCGACGGACGCGAGCATGCGGCAGGCCGTCGAGTACGCGCGGGAGACCGGGCCCCACGACGCCTACGTCGCGGTCGGGGGCGGGTCCAGCATCGACACCGCCAAGGCGGTCGACCTGCTCACCACCAACGAGGGCGACCTCGCGGAGTACCTCAACCCGCCGGTGGGGGCCGGGCGGGCGCCGGAGCGGCCGCTGCTGCCGCTGGTCGCCGTCCCGACGACGACCGGCACCGGCGCCGAGAGCACGACGGTGTGCGTGCTCGACGTGCTGGACCTGCGGGTCAAGACGGGCATCAGCCATCCGCGGCTGCGGCCCGTGCTGGCCGTGGTGGACCCGGAGCTGACGATGTCGCAGCCCGCCGGGGTGACCGCGTCGGCGGGGATGGACATCCTGTGCCACGCGCTGGAGAGCTACACCGCGCGGCCCTACGACGCGTTCGAGCGCAAGCGGCCGGAGCAGCGGGTGCCGTACTGCGGCGCGAACCCGGTGTCGGACATGTGGGCCGAGAAGTCGCTGAGCCTGCTGTCGCGGTCGTTCCGCCGGGCCGTCCGGGACGGGGACGACCGGGAGGCCCGCACCGAGATGGCGCTGGCGGCGACGTTCGCCGGGCTCGGGTTCGGCAACGCCGGGGTGCACATCCCGCACGCCAACGCCTACCCGATCGCCGGGCGGGTGAAGGATTTCCGGCCGGACGGCTACCCGGGCGAGGAGGCGATGGTCCCGCACGGGATGTCGGTGGCGCTGACCGCGCCGGAGGCGTTCCGCTTCACGTTCGAGGCGCGTCCGGAGCGGCACGTGCGCGCGGCGGAGCTGCTCGACCCCGGCATGGAGCGGCCGGACGACCCCGCCGAGCACCTGCCGCGCGCCGTGATCCGGCTGATGCGCGACATCGGGATGCCGGACGGGATCGGCGGCGTCGGGTACGGCGAGGGCGACATCCCCGGCCTGGTCGAAGGCGCGATGAAGCAGCAGCGGCTGCTCGCGATCGCGCCCCGCCCGGTCGACGGGGACGCGGTGGCGGGGATCTTCCGGCGGTCGCTGCGCCTCTGGTGACCGGCCCGTGGTGACCGGCCCGTGGTGACCGGCCCGTGGTGACCGGCCCGTGGTGACCGGCCCGTGGTGACCGGTCAGTGGTCGCGGACCCAGGCGTCGATCAGGTAGGCGGCGCGGGGGCGCGAGTCCGGCAGGTAGTGGGTGTCCTTGATGTGGTCCAGGGTCTTGTCGGACGTGGCGAGCGCGTCGAAGATCGCGCGGGCGTCGCTGTCGTAGACGCATGCGTCGGCGGTCGCGTGGATCACCAGGGACGGGACGGTGATCCGCGCGAGGTGCGGCGCGGCCGTGCACTGGGAGGTGCGCAGGCTCCACATCGACAGCCAGGAGCGCAGCGTGCACAGGGAGCCGATGCCGAACACGCCGTAGTTGGCCTTGGCGGGTTCGCCGAGGTAGCAGCGGTTGGGTGCGCGGTCGGACGGCTCGATGGCCGGGTCGATCATGCGGAGGTCGGCCCAGGTGCGGTGCACGTTGAACAGGGCGTCCCGGGCGCGGGTGCCCTTCAGCGCGTCCAGCCGGGTCAAGACCCAGTCGGTGATGCGCTCGTTGCGGGCGCGCTGCGCGGCGCGGTAGCGGGCCTGGAACTCGGGGCTGTAGGGCGGGCCGTTCCCGGGGTCGAACGGGTCGAGGGAGGGGTCGACGGAGAGGGCGTCGGCCTCGTCGGTCACCGACGGGTCCATCCAGGCGGTGAGGACCTCGGGGCGGCCGGAGTGGGCGGCGAGGGCGATGAACAGGTCGCCGGCGGGCAGGTCCTCGATCGCGGCGACGGGGCGCATCCCGGCGACGGCCGTGACGTTCGGCGCCACGGCCTGGGACTGGTAGGCGGCCATCAGGGAGCCGCCGCCGGAGTTGCCGAGCAGCACGATCCGCTCGGCCCCGGCCCGTTCGCGCAGCCACCGCACGCCCGCGCCGATCTCGGCGAGCGCGTGGTCGAGCAGGAAGTACGCCTCGTTGCCGCGGAAGCGGGTGTTCCAGCCGAGGAAGCCGTAGCCGCGGGCGGCGAGGTGATCGGCGAGGTAGTGCTCGGAGAAGTCGACGTTGTAGTGGGCCGCGATGAACGCCGTCTTCGGCGGGCTCCCCGCGGGCCGGTGGTAGACGCCCTGGCAGGGGTGCCCGCCCGCGCCGGCCCGCCCCACCAGGGGCGACGGCAGCCCCACGAACTCCTTCACGATCTCGCTCATCCGGGACCCCTCCGGCCGCTACCGAATCGGGTTCTGATCGTAGGGGGTGCCCCCGGCCGGGGCGGTTCGGGGGCACCCGTCACCGGGAGGCGCCCGAACGATCCCTTATGCTGCGGCTCACATCCGTTGTGTCGCAAGGAGGCGTGATGGCGGATTCGCCGACAATGACGTACGGCGGCTACCTGCGGCTCGACGATCTTCTCTCCTGCCAGGAGCCGAAGACGCGGGCCCACGACGAGCTGCTGTTCGTGGTCATCCACCAGGTCTACGAGCTGTGGTTCAAGCAGATCCTGCACGAGGCCGCGCAGCTGCAGCGCCGGCTGGAGGACGGCAACAGCGCCGGGGCGCTGCACACCGCCCGCCGGATCGCCAAGATCCTCAAGACCGTGGTCGGGCAGCTGGACGTGCTGGAGACCATGACCCCCCGGCAGTTCGCCGCGTTCCGCGACGTCCTCGGCAGCTCCAGCGGGTTCCAGAGCGAGCAGTTCCGCGAGATCGAGGCCGTCCTCGGGCGGCGCTCGTTCCCCGCGTCGGTGCTGCGCGACGACGAGCGGCTCCGCGCCGCCGTGTCGCGCCCGTCGGTCTTCGACTCGCTGCTGCGCTACCTCGACCGCCACGGGTTCACCGTGCCGCGCGAGGCGTTGGACCGTGACACCTCCACGCCGTGGGAGCCGGACGCGGGCGTCCAGAAGGCGCTGCTGGCCGTCTACGCGGACGAGTCCGCGCCGGCCGCCGAGGTCTGCGAGGCGCTCGTCGACGTCGACGAGGGCGTCCAGGAGTGGCGGTACCGGCACCTGAAGATGGTCGAGCGCACGATCGGCGCGAAGATCGGCACCGGCGGGTCGGCGGGCGCCGACTACCTGCGCCGGACGCTGTTCGCGCCCGCCTTCCCCGACCTGTGGGAGGTCCGCTCGCAGACCGGCGAGGTCCCCGTCCATGGCGGCTGACGGCGCCCCGGCGGGGCCGGAGCGGGTCGCGATCGTCGGCGCGGGCCTGGCGGGCTGCCTGCTCGCGGTGCTGCTGGGGCGCCGCGGCGTCCCGGTCACCGTGTACGAGCGGCGCCCGGACCCGCGCGTCGCCGGCGCCGAGCGGGGCCGCTCGATCAACCTGGCGATCTCCGCCCGCGGCCTCGCCGCGCTGGAGCAGGTGGGGCTGAGCGACCAGTCGCTCAAGCGGGCGCTGCCCATGCACGGGCGGATGGTGCACCCGCTGCGGGGGGCGCAGAACTTCCAGCCCTACAGCGCCGACGGCGAGCGCGCCATCAACTCCATCGGCCGCGCCGAGCTGAACGCGTCGCTGCTGGACACCGCCGAGGCCACGCCCGGCGTCACGCTCCGGTTCTCCCGGCGCGTGACCGGGGTGGACACCGAGGCCGGGGCGCTGCTGTTCGAGGACGCCGGGGCCGAGCCCGCCGACGTCGTCCTGGCCGGGGACGGCGCCTACAGCGCGGTCCGCCGGTCCCTGGGCTTCGACCACGACGCCGACTTCCTGGAGCACGGCTACAAGGAGCTGACCGTCCCGCCGCGGGACGGCGAGTTCGCGCTCGACCCGGACGCGCTGCACATCTGGCCGCGCGGCACCTCGATGATGATCGCGCTGCCGAACCTGGACCGGTCGTTCACCTGCACGCTGTTCTGGCCGAAGGGCGACTTCGACGCGCTCGACACGCCCGCGAAGGTCACCGCGTACTTCGAGGAGCACTATCCGGACGTCGTGGGCCTGATGCCCGGCCTCACCGACGACTACGCGCGCAACCCGGTCGGGTCGCTGGTGACCGTCCGGGCCTGGCCGTGGACGCGGTACGGCGCGGGCGCGACCGTGGCGCTGCTCGGCGATGCCGCGCACGCGATCGTCCCGTTCTTCGGGCAGGGCGCCAACTGCGCGTTCGAGGACTGCATCGAGATCGACCGGTGCCTCACCGAGGCGGGCGGCGACTGGCGGCGGGCCCTGTCGCTCTACCAGGAGCGGCGCAAGGCCAACACCGACGCGATCGCCGAGATGGCCCTCGACAACTTCGTCGAGATGCGCGACCGGGTGTCGTCCCCGCTGTACCGGGCGAAGCAGGCCGCGACGCACGCGCTCGAGCGGCGCCTCGCCGGGCGGTACGTCTCCCGCTACGAACTGGTGTCGTTCTCGACGCTGCCGTACGCGCGGATCCCCGCCCGGATCAGGCGGCAGAACCTGGTGCTCGGCGCCGCCGTCGCGGGCGGTGCCGCCGCGATGGCGCTGGCCGTCCGCGCGGCGCGGCGGCGCTAGCGGCGCCGGCGGCGGCCCGCGGCAAGGTCCGCGACGGCCGCCGCCAGCGCCGCCAGCACGAACCCCAGAATGACGATCAGCCCGTGCCGGAACGCCAGCGCCCAGTCCCCGCGCGTGCTCGCCACGGCGGCGAAGAACACCGCCCCGACGGCGGCGACGCCCATCGCGGTGCCGACCCGCTGCCCGGTCTGCAGGACGCCCGCCGCGCTGCCGCCCTCGGTGTGGCGGACCTCCGACAGCGTCAGCGTCTGGTTGGGCGCGATGACCAGGCCGCTGCCGAGCCCGGCGGCGAGCAGCGGCGCGGCGGTCGCCCAGCCGACGCCGTGCCCCGGCACCAGTTCCACGGCGACCCAGACGGCGCCGAGCGCGACGGCCACCAGGACGAGCCCGGCGGCGACGAGCGGGCGTCCGTACCGCGACACGATCCGGCCGCCGACCGCCGAGGCCAGCCCGGACCCGACCGCGAACGGCGTGATCGCGAGGCCGGCGCCGAGCGCGCTGTAGCCGAGGCCGTTCTGCAGGTAGAGGGTGAAGATGAAGAAGATCGCGGTGAACCCGGCGAAGTACAGCAGGGCGATCGCCGTCCCGAGCGTGTAGGAGCGCAGCCGGAACAGCCGCAGGTCGACCATCGGCGACCTCGCGCGGCGCTCCCACGCGACGAACACCCCGATCAGGGCGGCGCCCGCGAGGACGAGCAGCCACTTCAGCCCGCCCTGCCACTGCCGCTCCTGGACGAACGGCAGCAGCACGCACACGACGCCGGCGCCGAGCAGCAGCACGCCGAGCGGGTCGAGGCCCTGCCGCTCGCCGTAGATCGGTGCGGGCAGCAGCCGCCACGCCAGGAACAGCCCCGCGATGCCGACGGGGACGTTGACGTAGAACACCCACCGCCAGCCGTCCCCCTGGCCGCCGAGGGCGATCAGCACGCCGCCGAGCAGCGGCCCGACGGCCGTCGCGATCCCGATCACGGCGCCGAGCGCGCCGAACGCCCGGCCCCGCTCCGCGCCCCGGAACAGCTGCTGGATGAGGCCCGCGACCTGCGGGTTCAGGATCCCGCCTGCGACGCCCTGCACGAGCCGGGCGAGGACGAGCAGCAGGATCGTCGGCGCGAGCCCGGCGCCCGCGCTCGCCACCGTGAACAGCGCGAGCCCGGACATGAACACCGCACGGCGGCTGCGGGCGTCGCCGAGCCGCCCCGCCGGGACCAGGACGAGCCCGAACGTCAGCGCGTACCCCGACAGGATCCACTGGAGCTGTGCCTCGGAGGCGTCCAGGCCCGCCCGGATCGAGGGCAGCGCCACGTTGACGATGCTGACGTCCAGCAGCGTCATGAACGCCGAGACCAGGCACACCGACAGCGCCCGCCAGCGGTGGACCCCGTCCCCGCCCGGCCGCGGGCCCTCCGCCGACTCCCTCCGCACGGCGGGCTCTTATCCGGGGATCACCCGGTGAAACCCGGGCCGGGAACGTTCCCGCCGGGCGGCTGTGCCACAGTTGCCGGATGACCGACTCCGCCCCGGGACCCGGTCCCGACGAACTGCTGTGCTCCGCCAAGGGCTGCCGCGCCGCCGCCGTGTGGGCGCTGCGCTGGAACAACCCGAAGATCCACACGGCGGACCGGCGGAAGATCTGGCTGGCCTGCGACGAGCACCGCGAGAGCCTGTCGGCGTTCCTGTCCCGCCGCGACTTCCTGAAGGACGTCGTGCCCGTCGCCGACCGCGACGCCCCGCCGCAGGGCGGCTAGGTCTCGTCGAGGACGGGCTCCCCGGCCGGCCCCGGCACCTCCGGCGCGTCGCCCTTCCAGCCCTCGGCCATCTCGGTCAGCCGGGCGGCCGCGTCCCGGGCGGGCGCGCCGCGCCCGACGGCGAGGCCGAGCAGGTACGCGGTCAGCGGCGCGCCCGGCCGCGCGACCCCGTGCGCGACGTCGCGGGCGAGGTCCAGGATCAGGCTCTGGTCGATGTCGGCGCGTTCCAGGCCCAGTTCGAGGCAGGCCGCGTTGATCCAGTCCTCCAGCACCGGCATGGGTCCCCCTTCGCGGATGGTCACGGCATCTCTGCCCACTCTCCCACGGTCAGAGCAGGCGCTCGGCGGCGGCCAGCTCCTCGGGGGTGTCGCAGTCGTACCAGGCGGGGCGGGCGCCCGCCGGGACCGCGACCGCGGCGGGCTCCAGCGGCCCGAGCAGGCCGCGCAGCGAGGCGCCCCGGTAGTCGCGCAGCGCCTCCCGCAGGGCGCCGGTGCGCCAGCAGCCGGCGAGCCACTGCTCGCGGCCCTCGCCGTCCAGCAGCAGGGCGCCGGGCCCGTCCCCCATCGCCGCCAGCAGCCGGTCGAGGTGGGCGGGGCGCAGGAACGGCATGTCGGCGGCCAGCAGCGCCAGCCGCGGCGCGCGGACCTCGGCGAGCCCGGCGCGCAGCGCGGGCACCGGGCCGGCGCCGGGCGGGTCCTCGCGGACGACGACGGCGCCCGGCAGGACGTCGCGCCGGGGCCCGACCACGATCAGCCGGGACGCGCCGGCCGCGGCCGCGGCCGTCCACTCGATGAGGGCGCGCCCGCCGACGGGCGCGGCGGGCTTGTCGGCGCCGAACCTGCGGGCCCGCCCGCCCGCCAGCAGGACGGCGTCGAAGTCCACTCAGCCGCCGATCGCGGACATGGGCCGGGCGGGCTGCAGGAACGACGGGTCGTCGATGCCGTGCCCGGCGCGCTTGGCCCAGACGGCCTTGCGCCAGCTCTCGGCCAGCTCGGCGTCGGTGGCGCCGGCGCGCAGCGCGTCCCGCAGGTTGGACTCCTCGGTGGCGAACAGGCAGTTGCGGATCTGCCCGTCGGCGGTGAGCCGCACCCGGTCGCAGGCGCCGCAGAACGGCCGCGTCACCGATCCGATGACGCCGACCGTCTCCGGGCCGCCGCCGATCAGGAACGACTCGGCGGGGGCGCTGCCCCGGTCGTGGGCCGCGTCGGGGGCCAGGTCGAACTCGGCCGACAGCCGGGCCAGGATCTCGTCCGCCGTGATCATGTTCTTGCGGGTCCAGCCGTGCTGGGCGTCCAGCGGCATCTGCTCGATGAACCGCAGCCGGTAGCCGTGCTCCAGGCAGTACCGCAGCAGCGGGACGGCCTCGTGGTCGTTGACGCCGCGCATCAGCACCGTGTTGATCTTCACGGGTTCGAGCCCGGCGGCCCGCGCCGCCGCGAGCCCCGCCAGGACGTCGTCCAGCCGGTCGCGGTGCGCGAGCCGTTTGAAGACGTCGCGGTCGAGCGTATCGAGGGACACGTTCACCCGGTCGAGCCCGGCCTCGGCGAGCGGCGCGGCCAGCCGGGCGAGCCCGATGCCGTTGGTGGTCAGCGAGATCTGCGGGCGCGGCGACAGCTCCGCCGTCCGCCGCACGATCTCCGGCAGGCCGCGCCGCAGCAGCGGCTCGCCGCCGGTGTAGCGGACCTCGGTGATCCCGAGGTCGCGGACGGCGAGGCCCACCAGCCGGATCACCTCGTCGTCGGTGAGCAGCTCCGGCTTGGGCAGCCAGTCCAGCCCCTCCGGTGGCATGCAGTACGAGCACCGCAGGTTGCAGCGGTCGGTGAGCGAGACCCGCAGGTCCGTCGCGGTACGGCCGAAGGTGTCGACCAGCACGGGCGCCCCTTCCTGCTGACCGGCGGCCCGGGGTTGCGGCCCGCCGGAGGTTGCGGTCGGTCAGACCAGCCTATTCCGGCGGTTGACGTTTCGTCGCATCCCGGTGGAGCGTGATGTCCTGCACACGATCAGGGAGGTTCCAGTGACGACGGTGCGCGAGTGGGAGTTCGCGGGCACGCGGGGCGCGGTCACCGCCCGGATCTGGGCGGACGGTGACCCCCGCTACATCGCGGTCCTCGTGCACGGCTACGGCGAGCACCTCGGCCGCTACGACCACGTCGCGGACGTCCTCGTCCGGCACGGCGCCGTCGTCTGCGGGCCCGACCACATGGGCCACGGCCGCTCCGCCGGCGACCGCGTGCTGATCGAGGACTACGAGGACGTCGTCGCCGACGTCGCCACCGTGGTGGAGTCGGCGCGCGGCGACCACCCCGGCCTGCCCGTCGTCATGATCGGCCACTCGATGGGCGGCCTGATCGCCGCCCGGTACGCCCAGCTGCACGGCGGCGGCCTCGCGGCGCTCGTCCTGTCGGGCCCCGTCCTCGGCCGCTGGCACGCCGTCGACGAACTGCTGCCCCTGGACGAGATGCCGGACGCGCCCATCGACACCGCCACGCTGTCCCGCGACCCGGCCGTCGGCAAGGCGTACACCGAGGACCCGCTCGTCTGGCACGGCCCGTTCAAGAAGCCCACCATCGAGGCCCTGGACGCCGCCCTGCGCCGCATCGGCGACCACGGCTCCCTCGGCGCGCTCCCCACCCTCCACGTGCACGGGGAGGACGACCGGCTCGTCCCGCTGGAGGGCACCCTCACCGGCATCGAGGCGATCCGCGGCGCCGGCCTGACCCAGCGGATCTACCCCGCCGCGCGCCACGAGGTCTTCAACGAGACCAACCGCGACGAGGTCCTGGCGGACGTCACCGCCTTCATCGACCGCGCCCTCGGGGCCTGACCCGCCGGGCGCGGGTCAGCCCTTCACGCAGATGAGCTGGCGGAGGCGGGCGACCACCTCGACCAGGTCGGACTGGGCCTCGATGACCGTCTCCAGGTCCTTGTAGGCGCCGGGGATCTCGTCGACGACGCCGGAGTCCTTGCGGCACTCGACGCCCCGTGTCTGCTCGACCAGGTCGTCCACGGTGAAGCTCTTGCGGGCCTTGTTGCGGCTCATGCGGCGGCCCGCGCCGTGGGAGGCGGAGTTGTAGGCGGCCTCGTTGCCGAGGCCGCGGACGATGTAGGTGCCGGTCGCCATCGAGCCCGGGATGATCCCGAGGTCGCCGCGGCCCGCGCGGATCGCGCCCTTGCGGGTGACGAGCAGCTCCTGACCGCCGTACTCCTCCTCCGCCACGTAGTTGTGGTGGCAGGAGATGACCTCGCCCCAGCGGCAGCGCTTCTCGCCGAACCGGTTGGTCACGACGTTCTGCGCGAGCGCCATCATGACGGCGCGGTTGCGGCGCGCGTACTCCTGCGCCCAGAACAGGTCGTGGCGGTAGGCGTCCATCTTGGCGGTGCCGGTGAGGAACACGGCGAGGTCGCTGTCCGGCAGGTCCTGGTTGTGCGGGAGCTTGCGCGCGGCCTCGATGTGGTGCTCGGCCAGCTCGTTGCCGATGTTGCGCGACCCCGAGTGCAGGACGAGCCAGATCGCGCCCTCGTCGTCGGCGCACAGCTCCAGGAAGTGGTTGCCGCCGCCGAGCGTGCCCATCTGCTGGCGGGCGCGGCCGTGGCGGGACCGCACCGCCGGGTGCAGGTCGTCGAGCCGCTTCCAGAAGTCGTACCAGCCGCGCTCCTTCAGGTTGGGCAGCGCGGACGGGTCGACGGGATGCTTGTGGGAGCCGCGCCCGACCGGGATCGCCTTCTCCAGGCGGTGCCTGATGCCGGCGAGGTCGTCCGGCATGTCCTCGACCGTGAGGGACGACTTGACGGCGGTCATGCCGCAGCCGATGTCGACGCCGACGGCCGCCGGGGACACCGCGTCCTTCATCGCGATCACCGAGCCGACGGTGGCGCCCTTGCCGTAGTGGACGTCGGGCATCACCGCGAGGCCCTCCACCCAGGGCAGGGCGGAGACGTTGCGGAGCTGGTCGAGGGCGAGGTCCTCGACGGTTTCGGGAGCGGTCCACATCCGGATGGGAACGCGGCCGCCCTTGAGCGTCTGGTACGGCATGCCTTCTCCTTGATCGACGGGAACCGGACCGCGATCTATGAGGCCAGAGCCACCGGTCGCCGTTCAACCGGTTTTCCCGCCTCGGCGGGGTTCATCACCGCCCCGCGCGGCGGCGTTCGGTGAGGCCGAGCCGGTCCAGGTGGCGCAGCAGCGCGACCGCCACGCGGCGGTCGGTGGAGAGGGCATCGGCCGCCTGACCTGGGGTGAACGGCTGCGGCAGGCCGTTCAGGACGCGCAGCGCGTCGTGGTCGGCGCCCGGCAGGAGGATGATGTCGCCCTCGTCCTCGGGGACGCGCAGGACCGCGCCGGCGCGCTCGGCGGCGGCGAGCAGGTCGCCGGTGAGGCCGAGCTCGCCGAGGCGCTCGGCGGACGGCGGGACGAAGGGGGCGTCCGCGAGGCCGGCGCGGAGCCGCTCGACGGCCGCCGTCCAGGGCGGCGGGGGTGTCGCTGTCGCTTATACACATCTGGCG
>NZ_SMJW01000254.1 GCF_004348335.1 Actinomadura bangladeshensis
GGTGGGGGCGGTGCCGTGGACGAGGCCCTCGGCGAAGGCGCGGCCGACGTCGGCGCGGACGAAGAACGAGCCGGCGGGCGGGAGGCCGAGGGCTCGGCGGACCCGCTGCCGTCCCCGTAGTTCGGGCCGGGCGAACAGCCTGGAATCGGCGAGTTCGCCATCGTCGGCCATCAGGTCCCGGCAGGTGATGGTGAACCAGGTGAGGGCTTCGTCGAGGCGTCCTTGCCCCTCCAGCGATTCCGCGATCAGTTCGGCCGGCCCCGGGTCGACGTGCGAGCGGCTGAGCCGGGCGATCTCCGCGTCGGCCTCGTCGGTGCGGCCGATTGCGGTGAGCAGGGAGATCCGTTCGGCGGTGGCGAACTGGGAGTCCATGCCCACGTCCATGGCGATGACGTCGTCGTAGATCCGCAGCGCTCATTCGGGCTCGCCCGCCAAGGACCACTGCCCCGCCGCCTCCAGCAGGATCTCCGTGCGCTCGTCCGGGTACTTCGCGGCGTCGCGTTCGAGTTCCCCGGCGAGCCGCCGAGCCTTGGGCCTGGAGTCCGTCACCAGGTCACCGTATAAGAGCTGGTTCGCTCAGGAGGCCAGGTCGGTGACGAGGTCGGTGAGGACCTGTTCTTCTTCTACGCGGACGGCGCGGTTCTGCATCGCGATGGCCAGGGACGGGTCCCAGGGGGTCGGGACCGGGCGGCCTGCAAGGGGCGTGTCCGAGGTCGCCTTGAGGTAGGCGGGCGCGTCGTAGCGCCAGGGGTGCCAGCCGATGCGGGTGTGGACGGCGGCGGCGATCGCCGCGCCGCCCCAGTCGAAGTCGCCGTGGTAGGCGAACTCGGCGCCGCCTTCGGCGAGGAGTTCCAGCAGGCGCCAGACCGCCGTCGACGGACGGCCGTTGCAGCAGACGAGGGGTGGGCAGGCTGAACCCAGCGCGTCGGCCGCGGCGGCCACCACGACCGGGTTCTCGCAAACGCGGACGAGGTCTGCCTGTATGGGAACCGTGTGGCGGCGCAGCTGGCGGAGGGTGAGCGACACGGGTTCGCCGCGCATGGCGGCGAGCATGCGGCCCAAAGGTGTGTGCGCGTCGCCGGGCAGGCCCAGGCACAGGACGGTGGAGGAGAGTTCGTCCAGGTGCACGCCCACGGCCGCCCAGGTTTCGCGGCGGGACTCGGCGCCGCCGTCCGCGCGGAACGGCAGGCCGGTGAAGGCTCGGGCGGACGAGAGTGCCAGGGTGGCGAGCGGGCCGTCGTCCAGGGCGTGGGCGTGGCCGCAGGTCTCGGCGGCGAACTGGCCGAGGGGGATGTCCGGGGACGGCAGGCGCCGCACGACGGCGGCGAGGCGGCGAAGGACGTCCGCGGCTTCGGCGGGCCCGGACGTCAAGCGCCGGACGAGGCCGGTCGCGTCCAGCCAGGCGCGCCATCCGGCCAGTTCGGGGCGGGTGGTCAGGGCCTCGTCGAGGGGTGCGAAGGCCGCGGCCCAGGCGGCGGCGGTCGCGGCGTTCTCCCGGGCCAGGTCGCGGACGGGGCCGTCCAGCGCCTCCACGGCGGCGGCGAGCCCGGCGGGGGAGGCGCCGCTCGCGCGCAGGACGCGGTCGACCTCGGGGAGCGACACCGACAGGGACGTGCCCGTACCGGCGCGGCGGCCCAGCAGCAGCTCCAGCGCCCGGCGCTCGGCGGCCGTGGCCCGCGCCAGGGTGACCTTGCCGGTGAGCGGGGTGCCGCGCTCCAGGCGGGTGCGGACGCGCCGCACCAGCCAGGCGGTGTCCGGGCCGCCGAGCAGGCGGCGGAGGCGGTCGTCCGTCATCCGAAGATGTCCGTCTGCCCGGACGCCGGTTCGGGGTCGGGCAGGTCGGCGCGGGTGCGTTCGCGACCGTCCCAGCGCCACGGCGTCACCAGGACGGCGTCGATGCCGTCGCGGCGGGACAGCTGGCAGATCGACAGGCCCGGCACCTGCGGGTAGCAGCCCCATTCGCGTTCGCTCGTCATGACCACGTCCATGTCGAAGGTGGCGAGCAGGCCGAGGCATTTGGCGCGCGAGTCGTCGTCCACGCCGGCGAACGCCTCGTCCAGCGCGACGAGGCGCGGTGCGTGCGGGTTGCCGGCCGACTTGTAGTGCGCGGAGGCGGCGGCGAAGAGCGGGACCGAGGCGGCGAGCACCCGTTCGCCACCCGACGCGGGGCCGGTCGCGGGCCGCCACTGCCCGTCCTGCAGCCGCTGGATCGTGAACGCGTGCCAGGACCGGTAGTCGAGCGCGCGGGTGAGCTGCTCGGTCCAGCCGGACGCCGGGTTGCCGGCGTGCTCGCGGGCGATCTGCTCCTGCAGGAACCGGCCGACGGCGGCGCGGTCGTCGACCGACCAGGCGTCGATGGTCTGCCGCAGCTTCTCCCGGACGCGGTCGAGGCCCTCGGGGGCGTCCTTCGCGGGCCTCCATATGAGCCGCAGCCGCATCCCGGTGGACGTGGGCCGGGAGGTCAGCTCGGCGTTCATCTCCCGCACCTCGTCCTCGGCGGCGGCGATGAGCTCCTGGAGGGTGCCGGCGACCTCGTTCAGCAGATGGTTCTCCAGGATCTCCCGCTCGCGCGCCGACAGGAGCCGGGCCCGGTGCCCCGTCTCGGCTTCGAGGGCGTCCGCCAGCCCGGGGACGTCGCGGGTGCGGCCCTGGAACACCACGTCCACGGCCATGATCCCGTCGTGGACGGTGAGGCCGACCGAGTGCCCGTGCCTGGACATCGCGTCCGACAGCAGCTTGTGCTCTTCGGAGACTCTCCGCTGGATGCGCTCCCACGGGTTGTCGCCGTCGTCCACGGAGTCGAGTTCGGTGTTGACGGTGCGGGCCAGGAGGACCGCCGGCTTGGGCGCCCACTCCTCGGCCGGGTCGGGGACCTCCAGGGCGGGCACGGCCACGGCCAGCAGGCCGGTCGCGGCGAACGCGCGGAACTCCGCCACGGCCTCGTCGCGGACCTCGGCCGCCTCGGTGATCTGGCCCCGCAGCCGGTCGCGCGCCTCCTCGGCCTTGCCGCGCTCCTCCAGCGCCGACCGCTCCCGGCCGCGCGCCCGCGACTCCGCGCCGTCCCGCTCGGTGAGCGCCCGCTGGACCTCCTCCAGCCGCCGGAACAGCTCCTCGACGGCGGCGCCCGCCGTCTCGACCAGCGCCCGGTGCTCCTCCGCGGCGGCGTCGGCCTGTCCGCGCGCCTCCACGGCCCGTTCCGCCGCCTCGGCCAGGCGGTCCTGGACGAGCGCGAGTTCCTCGGCGGCCTCGCGCGCCGCGTCCCGCGCCGTCAGCAGCGTCCGCGCGGCGGGCCACAGCTCGGCCAGGGCCAGCCGGTAGCCGGCGACCGCGTCGCGCACCCGCCCGAGGTCCGGTTCGCGGTCCGGCAGGCCGACGTCGGCGGCGAACTCGGCGGCCCGCTCCGCCGCCTCCGCGACCTTGGCGCGCAGACCTGCCGCGACCTGCTGCGCGAGGGTGTGCTCACGGTCCAGTTCGCGCCGCCTGCGGTGCTCCCCGGCGAGCCGGACATGCGCCTCGCGCAGCGCCGTGTCGCGGGGGACGGCCCGGTGCTCGGCGGTCAGCGTCTCCCGCCGGGCCGCCAGGTCGTCCAGTTCCGTGCCGAGTGCCGCGATCCGCGCCCGGGTCTCGGCGAGGTCGGCGCGGAGCCGGGCGATGCGGGCGCGGCGGGCGGCCTCGCGGGCGCCCTCCCCGATGAAGTCGGCGCTGTCCTTGCGCCACGAGCCGGCGAGGACGCCGTTCGCCCACCGGCCGTCCACCGCGACCCAGGTCCGCGTGCCCGGTCCGAGGCCCAGCCCGGCGAGGACGGCGCGCACCGCGTCATCGGTCAGCGCGGCGGCCCCGGGGTCGGCGCGGTCGATCGCGGGGCGCAGCACCAGCGCGCACGACGGCCCCTGGACGGGCTCGCCGGCCAGCACGAACGTGTCGCCTTCGCCGAGGAGCGAGCCCTGCGGGGTCACCCACGCGTCCAGGACGCCGGACGCCTCCAGCGCGGCCTCCAGCCCGGCCCGGTGGTCGGCGGGCACCGCGTCGGTGAAGTCGACGACCTTCCACAGCGGCGCGCCCGCCCGGCCCTCGCGGGAGCCGGTGCGCGTGTGCGGGACGGGCGGGACGTCGTGCCCGCCCGACTCCAGCCGCCCGATCTCCTCCAGCAGCGACGTCTCGGCGGCGCGTTCGGCCCGCAGCCGCGACTCCGCGTCCGCGACCCGGCCGCCGAGCGCCGCCGTGGCCTCGCGGGCGGCGTCGTCCACGGCGGTCACCGCCGGGTTTGGTCCGTCAGCGGTATCCGCCCATTCCGCCAGCCCCGCCAGGACCGCGTCCGGGTCGTCCACCCGGATCTCGGCCAGGCCCGCCAGGTAGGTGACGTAGGCGTCCAGCAGTTCCGCCGCACCGGCCCGGGTCTCCGCCTCCGCCGCGCCGATCCGCTCGGCGGCGGCCTGCACTTCGCCGCGCACCCGCTCGGCTTCGGCGGTCGCGGTCTCCAGCCGGGCCCGTGCGGCGGTGACCGCGGCCATCAGCCGGTCCAGTTCGGCGAGGGCGCGGGAGCGGTCGTCGGCCAGCGCACCGGTGGCGCGCTGCGCCCGCGCCGGATCGTCCTCCCAGCCGCCCATCGCCGCCGCGTGCGCGGGGCCCCGCCCGGCGTCCGCCGCCAGGGCCGCCGCACGGTCCCGGACGGTGCCGAACGACGTCTCGGCCTCGCCGGCCCGCGCCCGTGCCCTGCCGACCCGGGCCTGCCTGCGCGCGACCTCCTCGGACAGGCCGTCGCGGTCGCGTTCCAGCCGCGCCGCGTAGGCGTCGCGGCGCTGCGCGTCCTCGCCCATCTCCTTGATGCGCCTGGCGTCGCGCATCTCCGGGCCGGCCTCGAGGGCGGCGCGGCGCGCGTCCAGCCGGGTCTTCTCCGCCCCCAGTTCTTCCAGCAGCCGCCCGGATTCCTCCAGTTCGGCCTGTGCCGCCGCGAACCGGGTCTCCGCCTCGGTGAGGTCGCGGTTGAGGTGCTCGTACCTGCTCTGCGTGAGGCGCGGGCCGGCGGCCTTCCGTTTTGCGGCGATCTGGGCATAGCGCACGTAGTGCCGGAGGAAGTCGGTCGCGGCCTTGTGCGCCTCCTCCAGGGCGCGCAGCGCGTCCCGCTCCTCGTCCAGGCCCCGGAACGCCTCCGCGACCGTCGTGACCAGCGCGGGGCTGAGCGGTGGCAGCGCCTCGGTCAGCGCGCACGACAGCAGCCGCTCGTCCGGCTTCTTCGACAGCTGCGGCTGCCGCAGCTGGATCAGCAGGTTGACCAGCGCCTCGTAGCGGTGCTCGCCCAGCCCGAACAGCGCGTCGTCCACGGCCCGCCGGTAGTCGGACGCCCGGTCGTAGACCAGGCCGTGGCCGTCCACTGCCTCCCGCAGCTTCTCCCGCGTCAGCGAGACCCCGGTCTCCGAGACGAGGGCGAGGTCGACGCCGACGCGGCGGGTGGTGACGAAGAACCAGTGCCGGACGATGCCGCGGTCCTTCACCGCCTTCAGCCCGCAGCCGAGCGTCCGGTACTCGGGCGTCCCGTCCGGGTGGAGGCGGCCGAACTCCAGCCACGTGTAGCCGAGCCGCTCCGGATGCGGGTGCTTCCCGCCGAGCAGCAGGTTCCACTCCATCCGCTTCTGCCGGTCGCCGTCCGGCTCGACGCGGTGCGGGGACAGCTCGCCGTCCAGCAGGAACGGCAGCGTCAGCGCCAGCACCTTCGACTTGCCGGTGCCGTTGTTGCCGCGCAGCAGCAGCCGCCCGTCATGGAACCGGAACTCCTCGGCGTCGTAGTAGAACATGTCGACGAGCCCGGCGCGCAGCGGCTTCCAGCGCTCGGACGTCGGCACGGGCGTCCCGTTCACCTGACGGCTCCCTTCGGTTCCCGGACGGTCGGTTCCTCCACCGCGTAGCGCGCGATCGCGGGACGGGCCCGGACCCGGCCGTCCGGCAGGACCGTCACCAGCCGCAGCGCCGTCAGCTTGCCGAGTGCGATGTCCAGCAGGTCCTCCTCGGCGCCCGGCTCGGTCACGCCCTTGCGCCAGAACGACCTGTGCCGCTGCGCCGCGTCCCGGACGAACGCCTCCAGCTCGCCGCGCCCCGCCTCGTCCCGCCCGGACAGGTACTCGGCGACCAGCAGCGTCGCATGCCCGTCGGTGCGCTGCTCCGGCATCCGCACGTCGGTCAGCTCGTCGTCCGGGTCGACCATCGCGACGCCCTCGGCGCGCAGCTCCGGCACGAGCCCGGTCGCCTCCTCGATCCGGCGGGTGATCGCGGCGCGCTGCGACACCAGGTACGCGCGCTCGGCGTCGTCCAGGTCGTCGTAGTAGACCACCGGGTCGTCCAGCAGCCGCCGGGTCAGGCTCCGCCGCAGCGCCCGGTTGCGCAGCTCGTCGGTGTCGGGAACGGGTTCGTAGGCCAGCTCCGCGAGCCGCTCCCCGAACCCGTCCGCGTTGATCGTCGACGGGCCGCGCGCCCCGGTGAGCAGCGCTGCGAGGACGACCCGGCGCACGTCGTACAGGACGTCCCCGGTCGCCGACAGGTACGACTCCTCGTCCCCCGACACCCGCCGCAGCACGCCCCAGCCGAGCAGCAGCCGCACCACCGCGACGAGGTCGGCCCGCTCCGCCCGGCTGTCCAGGGTGAACGGGAAGGCCAAGTCCGGCTCGGCCGCGGCGTTCAGCACCTCCTCGGCGAGCCGGCCGAGCGTCGTCTGCGCGTCAGCGCGCTCCAGCACCGCCAGCGCCAGGCACAGCACCACGTAGCGGCGGCGGCCGAACGCCTCCCCGGCCTTGCCGCGCGCCGGATGCGTCCCGTCGTCCAGGGGCGGCGCCGTCTTGAACAGGCGGGCGGTCTCGGCGTCCACCTGGAGGCGCCAGCCCGTCTCCCGGCTCAGCCAGTCCCGCAGCTCCGCCTGGTGCCGGCGGACGAGGACGAGGGCGTCCGGATCGGACTCGACCGTCAGCAGCGGCCGCTTCAGCAGCGCCCGCAGCGCCGCCCGCCGCCGCGCGAGGTCGTCGTCGCTCACGTCCCGCCCCCGCTCAGGTCGGTGATCTCGATGAGGTGCTCGGGCCCGGTGAGCACGCCGTCCTCGGTCACGATGCGCACCTCGCCGCCGCCGGGCACCAGCGACAGCCGCACCTCCATCGACCCGTCCCCGGTGATCGCCTTCACCTCGGTGTCGCCGGGCAGCCGGGCCGCCAGGGCGTCCCCGAGCAGCGCCAGGAAGAGCCGGAACGCCCGCAGGTCGAGCACGCCCAGCTCCGACAGCCGGACCGGGCCGCCGGTGTGCAGCTGCGCCCGCGCCGCCGCCGTCTCCGCCGCCTCGCGGTCTGCGCGCTCGCGCAGCATGCGGCGCAGCTCCGACCGGTCCTGGACGCGGTTCGGCTTCCCGCGACGCTCGTAGGAACCGGTCCGGCGCAGCTGCGGCGAGATCCGCACCGGCGGCGCGTCCGCCCACGGCAGCCCCTGCGGGGGCTCCTCGTCCCACGCCGCCACGGTCGCGGCGGTGACGGTGAGGTGCCGCGCGGACGTCAGCCCGAACGCGGCCCGCCACAGCCGGTGCATCGCCTCCTCGTCCGGCGCCTCCGCGAACCAGCGGGCCAGCGCGCGGAAGTCGGCCGACCGGTCCGAGCGGCCCGACCGGCGCTCGTTCAGCAGCCCGACCGTGTCGACCAGCTGCTTGATCGCCGTCACCGCCGCCTGCCGCAGCAGCCGCGCCTGCGATGGGCGGGCCGTCCCGCCGGACACGAACCAGTCGCGCAGGCCCCGCCACCGGTTGCGCCACGACTCCAGCGCTTCGGCCTCGGCACGGCCGAACGCCTCGGCGGCGTCCGCGCCCTCCGGCACCGCGTCGGACGCCTCCCGCCGCGCCGCCACCGTCAGCAGCCGCTCGTGCCCGCGCGCCTCCACCTCGTCCAGCAGCGCCGCGATCCGCGCACCCGAGTTGGCGAGATCGGCGATGAAGCGGTTGATGTAGTCGATGAGACGTTCCTTATAGGCGATGAAGCCGTCGACGTCGCCGTCGGAGAAGTCGATGGCGCGGCGCAGCGACGCCATGAACGCCTGCGCGTTGTCGGCGAGCGAGGAGAACCGCTCGGCCAGCGTCAGCAGCAGCAGATGGACCTTGGCCGGGTCCGGATCGGGCTCGTCCGCGAGCGCCGCCAGGGCCGCGAGCCGGTCGGCGATGTCGGTGAGCGCCACCGACTGCAGGACGCCGCGCCGGCCGATCGCGTCCTCGTAGAACGCGATGGCCTGCTCGGCGGCGTGACCGGCCGCGGTGAGCTGGTACAGGAACCGCTTGCGGTGGAAGTCCTCCACGGTGGTGACACGGCCGGTGTCGGCGTCGGCGCGCAGATTGCCCCACTCGACGAGCTTGTCCAGCGCCTGTGCCAGCTGCTCGTCGCCGTCGCGGCGCAGCTCGGCCGCCACGTCCTCGGGACGCAGGTGGACGATGAAGCGCTCCTTGGCGCGCGCGAACGCGAGCAGCACCTCCCGGTAGAGGGGCGCGTTCGGCACGCTCAGATGGGCGAAGGGCTGTGGTCCGTCCGGCCCCGAGTCCAGATCAGTCACCGCCCCATTGTGGTGCCTGGGCGGGGATGCGGGTGGCGGGATGCGCCGCACGTCCGGGTCCGGTCGGTCCGTCCCTGCCCGGACGGCTCCGATCGCGGCGGCATCCACGGCCGGAACCGGCTGCTTCGCAGGGTAGCTCAGCATGACCGCCATAACACTCACATGACTAGCTGTTGCAGCCCAGGCATCTCTCTGAGCAGGCACGCTTGACCGATGCGGGCAATAACGCTAAAACTTGTTGGTGAAATAGAGGTCGGACGCCGCCTACCTTCCTGGAGTTGTTCATGGATGTCGCCGCACTCGCCGTGTCGCCGATCACCCCCGTCCGGGTCACCGGGCGGCCGGGCGAGATGGACTTGGCGGCCGCGGAGCTGGCCGCCGGGGAGTTCCTGCGGGCGCTGGGCGTCGGCACCGACTCCGAGAGCCTGCGCGGTACCCCCGGGCGGATGGCCCGCGCCTACGCCGAGTTGTTCACGTCCCGCTCCTTCGACCTGACGACCTTCCCCAACGACGACGGCTACGACGAGCTGGTCCTGGCCCGCGACATCCCGCTGCGGTCGGTGTGCGAGCACCATCTGCTGCCGTTCGTCGGCACCGCCCACATCGGCTACCTGCCCGGGCGGCGGATCCTGGGGCTGTCGAAGCTGGCCCGGGTGCTGGAGCACTTCGCCCGCCGTCCCCAGGTCCAGGAGCGGCTGACCAAGCAGGTCGCCGACTGGCTGCAGGCCCATCTGGACCCGGCCGGAGTGGGGGTCGTGATCGAGGCCGAGCACACCTGCATGACCCTGCGCGGTGTGCAGGCCACCGGAGCCAGGACGGTCACCTCCACCCTGCTGGGGACCCTGCGGGACGCCCCGGCGTCGCGGCAGGAGTTCCTGGCCCTCACGGGCGTGGGCCGGTAGCGCGCCCCGCCGTGGACCACCGAGACATGACGAGTTGGAGGCACAGGATGAGCACACCGCGGCGGATCGTGATCGTCGGAGCCGGGCTGGCCGGTGCGTCGGCGGCCCTCGCGCTCCGGGAACGGGGATTCGACGGGGAGGTGACGCTGTTCGGGCGGGAGTCCCATGACCCCTATGAGCTGCCGCCGCTGTCCAAGGGCGTCCTGGTGGGCGAGACCGACGAGCCCGACTGGGTGGCCGAGCCGGGCCACTACGCCGACCACGGGATCGACCTGCGCCGCGACACCGAGATCACCGCGCTGCGCCCGGCCGAGCACGTGGCCGTCGACGCCGCCGGCGGCGAGCACCGCTACGACCGGCTGCTGCTGGCGACCGGGTCCCGTCCGCGGACCCTGCCCGGCTTCGACGGCGCGCACCTGGTGCGCACCCTCGACGACGCGCTGGCGCTGCGCGCGAAGCTGACCGAGGGCGCCCGCGTGGTGATCCTCGGCGCCGGCTGGATCGGCTGCGAGGTCGCCTCCGCCGCGCGCACCCGCGGGGCGGCCGTGAGCATGGCCGACCCGCTGCCGCTGCCGCTGCAGCGGGTGCTCGGCGCCGAGGTCGCGGCGGTGTTCCGCGACCTGCACGCCGAGCACGGCGTCACGCTGCGGCTGGGCGCCAAGGCGACCGGGATCGACACCCGCGGCGACACCCGGGTGGTGCGGCTGGACGACGGGACCGAGCTGCCCGCCGACGTGGTGGTCGCCGGAGTGGGCGCCGTCCCCCGCATCGAGCTTGCCGAGCAGGCCGGCCTGGAACTGGCGGCGGGCGGGGTCGCCGTCGACGCGGCCCTGCGCACCTCGGCCCCCGACATCTTCGCCGCCGGCGACATCGCCGCCCACGACCACCCCCGCTACGAGGGCCGGGTACGCGTCGAGCACTGGGACAACGCCAAGCGGCAGGGCAAGCACGCGGCCGGGAGCCTGCTCGGCGCCGACGACCCCTACACCGCCGGCCCGTTCTTCTTCTCCGACCAGTACGACCTGGGCTGCGAGTACCGGGGCCTCGCCGACCCCGCCACCGATGAACTGGTGATGCGCGGAGAACCGTCCACCCGCGAGTTCATCGCGTTCTGGCTCCGCGACGGCCGCGTCACCGCGGCCCTCAACGTCAACTCCTGGGAGCACGGCGACGCCCTCCAGACACTGGTGGACACCCGAGCCGCCGTGACCCCCGAGGACCTCGCCAAGGGCGACCTGGCGGCCCTGGCCGCCGCCACCCCCCGCTAACCCCTCCCGTTGACCTGCGGCGTGTTGTTGTTATGGAGCGCCTCATAACAACAACACGCCGCAGGTGAACGTATTAGCCTCGATCTTTCGTGAGGTCGGTTGGGTCGGGGAGCGACCCGACCGATTCTTGGTTTTCGGTGGCGGGTCAGCGGTGGGGCC
>NZ_SMJW01000255.1 GCF_004348335.1 Actinomadura bangladeshensis
GATGTGTATAAGAGCCAGCCCAGACCCGCTACGACACCTTCTTGAGCTGCGCCGACAGGTGCGACTGGAGCTTCTGGCCGACGGCCGCCATGTCGTAGGCCCAGCCGAGGTCCTCACCGATCAGGCCGTAGAGGCGGTGGCCGCCGGTGACCTCCTTGGCCGACTCCGTGCGCGCGACGACGTCGGTCTGCAACTCCACCCGGTTGAACGCCACGTTCCCGACGTAGATCTCGACGATGCCGGTCGGATGGGCGAGCGTCACCTCGACCTGGTGGTCGGGCCGCGGCCGCCAGTAGCCGGTCTCGGTGGCGAGCGGACGCCCGAGCGTGCCGTCCGGCTCGATCATCCAGGTGCGGCTCGCATAGATCAGAAAAGGCTTCCCGATGTGGGTGAAGGACAGTTCCTGGCCGAAGTTGAACGACTCGATCGTGGGGTAGCCGCCCACCCCGGCGCCCTCCCAGGTGCCGAGCAGGAACTTCAGGGGCTCAAGGTCCGGGTGCAGCTCAGGGACATCCATGGGCACCGAGCGTAGCGGCGCGCGGCGCCCGCCGCGTCCCGCCCGCCATCCCTGGCGAAAGGGGACCGCCGTCCCTGTCCGGGGCCGCGTCCCGTCCACATCATGGGAGCGTGTCCGGCCTCACCATGGCGATGTTCATTCCGCTGCTGATCGCCGCGGGCCTGCTGGCCGTCGGCTGGGTCTGGCGGATCCGCTTCCGCAACCTGCGCCGCGCCGTCCAGGCGAACTGCGCCGGAGTCGCCGGCATGCACGCCGGCATACCCTGCCAGGTCACCGGGACGGCCGTTCCCGTCCGCCCCGCCCCGTTCTCCGGAACGCCCCGCGCGTGGTACCGGACCAAGGCGACGGCCAAGACGAGCCGGGGCACGCGCACCTTCATCGAGGAGAAGTCGAAGGCGCCCTTCTATCTCCAGGACGCGACCGGACGCGTCGTCATCGCCCCCGAGAACGCGGCCGTAGACGGGCCCGTCCAGACGATGGACGAGCGGCGCACCGACAACGGGCAACTGCCCGGCCTGGACGAGGACGTCATCGAGTACCGCTACGAGGAGTGGATTCTGCCGGCCGATCGGCCCGTCTACGTCCTCGGCACCTCGACGGGCGGCTCCATCGGCAAGGACAAGGAGACCGGCCAGTACGCCATCTCCACGCGGACGCGCCGCGAGTACCAGCGCCGCGCCGTGCTGTTCATGGGCATCGGCTACGGCGGCGGCGCGGCCATCTTCCTCATCTGCTGCGCCATCGTCGGCATCGACTACCTCTACTTCGACTGACGCCCACCGTCCCGAACTGCCCGGCCCGGCCGGCCCGCCTACTTCAACCGGCCCAGGCGGATCACCAAGAGGACGGCGGCGACCGCCATGAGCCCGAGGGCGAGGACGAGGATCCCCGCGTGCACCATGCCACTCACACCGCAGGATGGTACGTGCGGTGCCCGCACTAGAGTGCGGTTATGGCGAGACCATTGGTGATCAAGGTGACGGCGGGCGCGGACGCCCCCGAGCGCTGCAACCAGGCGTTCACGGTGGCGGCGGCCGCCGCGGCCAGCGGCGTCCCGGTCTCGCTGTGGCTGACCGGGGAGTCGGCGTGGTTCGCGCTGCCGGGGCGGGCCGCCGAGTTCTCCCTGCCGCACGCCACTCCCCTGGACGACCTGCTCACCGTGGTCCTCACCGCCGGCCGCGTCACGCTCTGCACCCAGTGCGCGGCCCGCCGCGACATCGGCCCGGACGACGTCCTGCCCGGCATCCGCATCGCCGGCGCGCCGACCTTCGTCGAGGAGATCACCCTGGACGACGTCCAGGCGCTCGTCTACTGACGGCTGCGCACACCATTCTCCGGATCCCGCGTCCACACCGCCGTTCTGCGGCCGGCAATGCCGCGACGCTCATAGGATCGGCCTTGTACTGACCTGGGTCCGGCGTTTCCGGGGAGCATCCGATGAGAATCTGGCCTGACAGCGAATGGGAACTGGGCGAGGTGATCGGAGAGGGCGGATTCGGCCGGGTGCACCTCGTTCGCTCCGGGGCCCGCGAATGCGCAGCGAAGCTGATCCCGAAAGCACCCGGAGCCGAACGGGAAATGCTGTTCGCCGACGTGGCCGATGCACCGAACGTGGTATCGATCATCGACAGCGGCGAAACCGCCGACCATTGGGTTCTGGTCATGCCGCTGGCGGAGACCTCGCTGCGCCGGCACCTCGAGGACGCGGGCGGGAAGCTCTCCGTCCCGGCGGCGGTGCCGATACTGGCGGACATCGCCACGGCGCTGGCCGCGCTGGCCGGCCGCGTCGTGCACCGAGACCTGAAGCCGGAGAACGTGCTCTTATTGGATGGCCGCTGGTGCCTGGCCGACTTCGGCATCGCGCGCTACGCGGAGGCGACCACCGCCGCCGACACGAAGAAGCATCAGGGGACCGCCCTTTATGTGGCGCCCGAACGCTGGCGTGAAGAGCGCGCCACCTCCGCAGCAGATGTGTACTCCCTGGGTGTACTGGCCTACGAGCTGCTCAGCGGGACCCCGCCCTTCGTGGGCCGGGAAGTCCACGAGATCCGCGAGCAGCATCTGCACCGGGTTCCGCCCCCGCTGCACGATTCTCCCGTCGCACTTGCCACGCTCGTCGAGGAGTGCCTGCTCAAGGCACCCGCGGCCCGGCCGGCGGCGGCCGACATCGGCGAACGCCTCCGGCGGCTCTCGCCCACCACCACCCCCGGACACCGGCGCCTGCAGAACGCGAACCGAGCCGAGGTCCGGCGCGTCGGCGAACTCTCGCGGGACGAGTCGCGGGAACGGTCGGCGGCCGAGCGCCGGGCCGATCTCGTGGCGGCGGCGCGCACGAAGATGGCCCGCTGTGCCGCGTCCTTGCAGGAGGCGATACTCGGATCCGCTCCGTCGACGCGGCTGCTCACAACGGCGGCGGGCCAAGCGACATTGCGACTTGGTGAGGCGCAGCTGAGCGTCGGACCGCCGGCCGAGGCCGGTTCGGACCCATGGGACGGCTGGCCGCACCCCTCCTTCACCGTGATCGCGTATGCGACCATCACGCTGAGCTGCCCACCCGACAGGAGCGGATACGTCGGACGAAGCCATTCCCTGTGGTACTGCGACGCACAGCAGGCGTCCCCCTTCGGCTGGTATGAGACGGCCTTCGCCTTCTCCGCGCCCGACCGCCGCCAGGGCGGCACGGCACCCGTCGGGCTGCCGCCGGGCGACCGGACCGCGCGGGCGCTCTGGGGCGGCATCTCCGAATATCGGGTCGCCTGGCGCTTCCGGCGCATGGAACCCGGTGACCTGGACGAGTTCACCGACCGCTGGGCGGGCTGGCTCGCCGACGCCTCGCTCGGCCGGCTGGAACGCCCCCGGTACGTCCCGCTCGACGACTGGCGGCCGTAGTCACAGTTTCCGTCGGTAGAAGGTCTGCGGGGCGAAGCCGCCGGAACGCCCGGAACGGAAGATCTTCTTCGGCGGGTAGTAGTTGAGCTCCGTCTTCGGGTACTTCGCCCGCCCGACCTCGCGGAGCAGCCGGGTGGAGAGCGCGTCACTGTGCTCGTCGCCGGCGTCGGCGGCCTGCCTGGCGAGGTCGATGGCCTCCTCCAGGACCCGGACGCACAGCTGGGCGCCCTTGGCCGGGCTCTTGGGGTGGAGCGCCACCGCCCCGCCCAGGAAGTAGGCCACCTCGGGCCCGAGAAGCTCGTAGCAGGCGTGCAGATGCCCCGGGTGGATGCCGCCCGCGATGGTCGGCATGGGCCAGCCGCGCTTCAGCAGTTCGTCGTAGGAACGGGCCGAGCGGCGCCAGCCCTCGACGTGCGAGCCCCAGACCGGCCGCCGCTCCTTGGGGAAGGTGGGGCGGCCGCCCGGGTAGATGATGTCCACTCCGCTGAGGGACAGCAGGTCGACCCAGGTGCCGGTACCGATCGCGCTGGAAAGCTGGTTCCGGAGTATGGGATAGCAGGTGATGATCGGACGGTGCCGGCCGGCGTCGCTCCTGCGCACCCCCTGGATGCCGGAGAGGCCGTCGAGGCCGCCGTCGATCTTGAGTACGGGCGGCCCGTGGGGCGCGATGCTCTCGGTCCATTGCGTCGCCACATCGAGGAGCTGGGTGGGCGGCATGGAGAGGTTGGGGGCGAACGCGGTCTGGTGGCCGTCCACCGCCGCCGCCTCGATGCCCAACTCGATCCACTGCTCGATGCTCGCCGAGCGCAACGCGAGATTGCGTGCGTCGAGTTCGACGAGGTTGAAGCCCGCCCGCAGGACCTCGAGCGTGATCTCTCGCGTCTCGGCGAAGGTGAGACCGACCCGCGGCTTCAGGGAGAACGCCAGGAGCGGCCGTTCGTCCGGAAGGTCGAATATCGTCCGCAACTCGCTGACAGTGTGCGCACGGTCTTTCCGGAAGACGTCGAAGGCTTGCTTCCTCAGCTCCTCCGGTAACTCGACCTCATGGACCCGCACATTCGTCCAGGAGTAGTCCTGGATCTGGGTGGGGAACATGTCGCCGGCGAGCAGGCTCACCAGCAGTTGGAAGCCGCCCCTGTCAATCGGGAACAGTTCGACGGGCAAGCCGAATCCGAAGTCGACCTTCGTTGCCCCCGCCGACCTCTTGGACTTGTCGTGCAGGAGCGTCCCCCGGATGCGCAGGAGGCTGCGCAGATGGCTCGGATACTCGTCGAACGAGCCCTCGACCGCGTCGGCGACGCACTGGTTGATGCATGCCTCCACCGCATCTTCACTCGCAGGCTTGCCGTCCTTGCTGATGTGCGCCTCGACGCTGACCTTGATCACAGCCCTGCCGACGCCCTGCCTCTACTCGCTGTTCGCCTTACGGAGCTCGATGACGAGGATGCCGAGGCGCTCTTTCGCCGGGGGGTAGATCTCCCGCAGCCGGACCAGTGCGTCGTCCGCCGTCGTGCCCGGCAGCGCGCGGTCGACATCCTCCTTTCGCAGCATGTCCTCGAAGGAGCGGTAAGAGCGGACGTCCACGACGTCGCAGCGGATCTCCCGGCTCGCCGAGAGGAGCCGCAGCCGGTCCCCCGGCTTGATCGAGCGGAGGTGCTCGTAAGCGACGCGGATCTCCAGGCTCTTTCGGCCGCTCGCGATCAGTTGGAGGTACTGGTCGCGGATCCTCAGGTTGCGCACGTATTCGCTTCCTCGCAGCGGGAAGGCCCACTGCTGCGTCACCGTGCCCTCGTGGTAGGCCCCTGGCAGCATGGCTTCCAGCCGCCAGCCGTGCGCCTGGAGCAGGGTGACCTGTTCGGCGTCCGGCACGAGATGCACGTAAGCCTTGCGTCCCTTCCCCTTGAGCAGCGAGGGGAGGTCCACGATGAGCGCTTCGAATCCTTCATCGTCGGCGGCCGCCAGCGGCATGACCTTGAGGGCATCGCCCTTCTTGCTGCTGACAATGGCGGCCGCCCGGACCGCCCCGGTCCGATCGCGCGCTGCGAAGACCCAGGCGGGACGCTTCTCACCCTTCTCCAACTGGGAGATCGTCAGGGTTCCCCTGCGCAGGGATTCGAGCCACTGACCGCTTGCTCCCCGGACTTCGTCCCGGACGGCGGGCAGCAGGAACCGGCGTACCTCCGCCCAATCGGATTCGGTCGCCCGCGTCACCGATATCGTCGACCCCTCCGCCGGCACCGAGGGTTCCAGCGGCTTGCGCAGGAACACTTCCCGTTCCCCGTCCTTGTACTGGTCCGGGGAGTAGCCGCAGATGACGAAGCCATGCTGGAGAAAGAACTCCAGAGAGCGTCTGTTGCTCTCCGGAACCGTGCAGTAGAGCTGCCGGGCGCGCTGGAGCTTGGCGCGGGCCTCCGCCGCGGCGAGCAACACCGAGCCCAGCCCCAGCGTCTCGTCGCTCTGCGGGTGCACGATCAGAGGACTGATCTTGCAGGTGTCCTGGCGCTTGAAGACCAGGTTCAGCACGCCGCGCCGCTCGCCGTGCTGCCATAAGATCAGCAGCAGTTGCCGTGCGGAGAGCGAGCCCCGCCGATCGGCGCCGCCGTCGAGGTGGGTTCTGATGAGGCGCTTGGCGTGCGCCCGGTGGTCTCCCCCGTAGTACGGGGCCAGCGCGCTCTCCATGGCGCGCATGACGTAGGGCGTGTCGTCCTGCGTGGCCGGCTCCACCACCGTCGACCGCCGCTCCCACCGGCCCCTTTCAGGCGCGGGCATCACTGCTTGCTGAAGGGGAATCATGGCTTCCCTCGCGTTCAAGCCATCCGATGAGGCATCTCGTTTTCACTGTAACTCAATCCTATAGATCGGTATTGATTTCGCCTGAAGCGGCCAGAAACATGGTTGCGGCCGTCGCCGGTGAGCACTACCTGGCCTTTTACCCGTTAGCAGCCGATATGATCGGTGTCACGCGACCCCCTAGCAGGTCCCACACGAATCCTTGGACCATTCCAACTGACCAATAGCGGTCACGTCCTCGTCGACAGGGGCATCTGTAAGTGACCAGCGCGCCACACCTGCATGTCGAGACTGCCGCATTGTGCGCTGACGACGCCGTGCGCAAGCATGTCTTTGCGCACCATTTGCTCCTTTTTACCGTGACCGGATCCAGTGCCCTGCTGTACGGGGCCGGCTTCCCCCGCGTTCGGATTGGTCGGCAGCGGCGCGAGGGCGGCCGCGGCGGGCGAGGGCGGCGGCGAGGAGGCCCGCGACGGTGGAGCCGGCGAGGCCGAGCATGAGGTCGCCGATCGTGTCGCGGTAGATCGTGACGGTCTCGGGGGTGTCGAGGATGAAGACGCCGTACTCGAAGAACTCCCACAGGATCGCCGCGATGGCGCCCGCTCCCGCGCAGGTCAGTGCGAGCGTCCACGGCTTGAGGCCGCCCCAGCGGCGCAGCCCGATGCCGGCGGCGGCGCTGAGCAGCGCCCAGTTCCCGAAGTGGCAGGCGTCGTCGAACCAGCCGACCGTGTCGTAGAGGTCGGCGGCGTTCCCGGCGACGTCCACGAGGAACGGGAGCGTCACGAGGAGGTCGACGTCCCAGGGGAAGGGCCTGCCCCGGTCGCGCCGCGACCGCAGCGCCCAGACGAGGGTGACGAGCATGACGGCGGCGGGGTAGGCGGCCACGCGGACGCCCATCGCCTTGTCCGCGAACCGGTCCCATTCGGGGAAGGCCACGGCGAGCGCGAGCAGGGCGGCGAGGGCCGCCTTGGCGGTGAGTGCGAGCGGGCGCCAACGCGAAGTGTCCATGCCCGCAAGCCTGGCCGTCGGCGGGGCGGGCGGCATCGGCGCAACTACTCAACCGCCCCTGAGTGGTCCGTCCCCCGGGCGATGGGCGCACCCCCGGCCGCGTGTGCGACGGCCGGGAGCGCGCGGCCTGTGACCTCGCAGTACAGGACGCCTTGAGATCATCGGAGGTTTACCCGCGGCGGCGCCCGCGCGTCCCGCGGGGGTAGAAGCGCGGCAGAACGGATATAGGTCAGCGGACGCCCCGTTCACGAGGAGCCTGCCGGATGCTCGACGTACCCCTCTGGGCCTGGGGCGCGACGATCGGACTGATCGCCGCGCTGTTCGTCCTCGACTTCTTCGTCGCCGTCCGGCGGCCGCACGCGGTGCACATCAAGGAGGCCACGTTCTGGTCGGTGTTCTACATCGGCGTCGCGGTCCTGTTCGGCCTGGCCGTGTGGGGCCTCGGCGGGTCGACTGCGGGCACCGAGTACTTCTCCGGCTGGATCGTCGAGAAGAGCCTGTCGGTCGACAACCTCTTCGTCTTCGTGATCATCATGGGACGGTTCGCGGTGCCCGCCGAGTACCAGCAGAAGACGCTGCTGTTCGGCATCGCCGCCGCGCTGGCGCTGCGCGTGGTGCTGATCGCGATCGGCGCCGCCGCGATCAACCTGTTCTCCTTCACGTTCCTGATCTTCGGGCTGATCCTGATCTGGACGGCGGTCCAGCTGATCCGGCACCGCAACGAGGAGCCGGACGTCGAGGACACCTTCCTCGTCCGCCGCGCCCGCAAGATCCTGCCGGTGAGCCAGAGCTTCCACGGCGGGCGCATGCTCGCGCACGAGGACGGCCACCGCGTCATGACCCCGCTGCTCCTGGTGTTCGTCGCGATCGGCAGCACGGACGTGCTGTTCGCGCTCGACTCCATACCCGCCGTGTTCGGCGTGACGAAGGACCCGTTCCTCGTCTTCGCCGCGAACGCGTTCGCGCTGCTCGGCCTGCGCGCCCTCTACTTCCTCATCGAGGGGCTGCTGGAGCGCCTGGTGTACCTGTCGATCGGCCTGTCGGTGATCCTCGCGTTCATCGGCGCCAAGCTGATCCTGCAGTTCCTGCACGAGGACGTCAGCACGTCCGTACCCGAGATCCCGACCCCGCTGTCGCTGGGCGTGATCCTCGCGATCCTGCTGTTCACCACGGCGGCCAGCATCATCCGCGTCCACGCGCACCCGGAGGAGCGGGCGAAGGCCGGCTCCCTGCGCAAGCGCCGCGAGAAGCGGCCCCGCGAGGAGGAGCCCGCCCGCGGCTGACCCCGCCCCGCCGCAGCTCTCCGACGAAGGACTCACACGGGTTTTCGTGACTCTCGGACACGGAGCCGTCGCTCCCTGCACACTGGGAGGCGCTCATCCCGCAGCCGGAAAGGCGAAGGACCGATGTTCGATGTCTGGGAGACCACCCGGCCGGCCCGCAGGCTCGGCGAGGGGAGCAGTTACGACGACGCCCTCGACGTCCTGGACGAGGCCTGCCTGACCCGGCACCGCCAGGCCGTGGCCAACGGCGAGGGCGCGACCGGGATGCGGTTCCATTTCGAGATCCGCGAGGGGGCCGCCGTGGTGGCGGGGCTGTCGTGGCGGCCCGACACGGACCGCCCCTACTCCAGCGTCGCCGCCACCATGAGGCGCGTCCAGGAGTGGTGACGCGTCTCCCGGTAGAGCCGAGCGGGGTCAGCCCATGCTCTTGGCGCCGTCCAGGGACTCGCGGATGATGTCGGCGTGGCCGGCGTGCTGGGCGGTCTCCGCCACGATGTGCATGATCACCCGGCGCGCCGACCATTCCGTGTCGGTGAACCAGGGCGCCTTCGGCAGCGGCTGGACGGCGCCCAGGTCCGGCAGCGCGGCGACCAGCTCGTCGGTGCGGCGGGCCACCTCGGCATAGGCGTCGAGGACGCCCTCCAGGGTGTCGTCGGGGAGCATGCGGAACTCGTCCGCGCGCTTCTGCCAGTCCTCCTCGGTCATCTGGGTGAAGTCGCCCATCGCGGACGGGCCCGCCACGATGAACTCGGCCCAGCCCCGCTCGACCGAGGTGACGTGCTTGATGAGCCCGCCCAGGCACAGTTCGCTCGCCGTCGTCCGCAGCCCGGCCTGCTCGTCGGTGAGGTCGCGGGTGGTGAGGCGCAGGAAGTGCCGGTGCTTGGCCAGCATCGCCAGCAGGTCGGCCCGCTCGCCCGTCAGCTGCTCGGTCATGGTCATGGCCTCCGCCTTCTCTCCGGTCGTTGTCCGGGTCGTTCCCCGGTCCGTTCGGTCTACGTCCACGCTAGGGGGCATTGCGGCCACTTCCTGACCTGAAATGCGGGAGGCTGGGAGACATGGCGAACACCAGCTCCCGGACGTTGCGGCTCCTGTCCCTCTTGCAGACGCACCGGTACTGGCCGGGCGCCGAGCTGGCCGAGCGGCTGGAGGTCTCCGTCCGCACCCTGCGCCGGGACGTCGACCGGCTGCGCGAGCTGGGCTATCCGGTCGAGGCGCAGCGCGGCGTCGACGGCGGCTACCAGCTGGCGGCGGGCGCGGCCCTGCCGCCGCTGGTGATCGACGACGAGGAGGCCGTCGCGCTGGCCGTCGGCCTGCATTCCGCGACGCGGGTGGAGGGCATCGCGGAGGCGTCGGTGCGGGTCCTGGCGAAGGTGGTGCAGGTGATGCCCACCCGACTGCGGCGCCAGGTGGACGCGCTGCGGGCGATGACGGTGCCCGCCACCTGGGGAGGCTCCTCCGACGCGGGCATCGACCCGGCCGTCCTCACCGTGATCGCGCTCGCCTGCCGGGACGGCGAGCGCCTCCGCTTCGCCTACACCGCCGCGAACGGCGGCCGGACCGACCGGCACGTCGAACCGCACCGCCTCGTCCCGCTCGGCCGCCGCTGGTACCTGGTCGCCTACGACCTCGACCGGCAGGACTGGCGCAGCTTCCGGCTCGACCGCCTCACCGCCCCGGCCGCCACCGGCGCCCGGTTCCGCCCCCGCGAACTGCCCGCCGCCGACGCCGCCGAATTCGTCCGCAGCGGTCTGCTGGAGATGCCGCGCCCCTACCGGGTCGAGGTGCTGGTGGACGCCCCGGCCGCGACCGTCCGCAACCGGATCGGCCGCTGGTGCACCGTCGAGGAGGTGGACGCCGGGCACTGCCGCATCCGCATGACGTCCGACGACCTGGCCTGGCCGGCGATGGCGCTGGGGGTCGTGGGGGTCGGCGTCCATGTCCTGGAGCCCCCCGAACTGCGCGCCGAACTCCACTCCTGGGCCACCCGGTTCCTCCACGCATGACCTCGGCCGATCACGTCCGCGGGCCTTGACAACGAGGCTTCGAAAGTCCTTTTAGTTGGGCAGAAAGTTTCGATCACCGCAAGGCTGACCTGATTGGCTGCAGTGCACCCTCGCGTCATGGTTTTGGACATGCTTGCACAAGTGGCCGCGCGACCAGGCGAAAAGCTCTGAAGGTGAGATCGGCGGTTTCGAAAGGTTTCCGAAACCATTGACATGCCCCGAACGGCGGGCCAACACTGTCGCCATCGACGGACTCGACCACCCCCGAGCACCCGTCGATCCGGGTCTCCCGCCCGGCGGCCCGAACCTCCGGCCGTCCGCTCACCCGGACGGCCGGGCTCCCCCGCTCCCGACGACGTGACCGCCTTCCGGCCGTCC
>NZ_SMJW01000256.1 GCF_004348335.1 Actinomadura bangladeshensis
GGTGCCGCCCGACGGCGGCCACGGTGAACCGGTCGGACCCACCACCGTCCGCACGGCCGACCAGGCGCGCCAGCGCGGCGAGGACACGGTCCGCTGGGCGGCGACCGGCAGCTTCGGCGGCCCCACCGGCGCGGCCGGTGCGGCTGGTGAAGGGGGCGGTGGCCATGGGGCATGACGTCCGCACCTACGGGGGCTGGCGGCGCCGGCACGGCATCGGCCTGCTCGGCCTGGACATCGCCTCCACCTTCATCGCCCTCGCCGCGGCGATGCTGCTGGTGCTCATCTCCGCCACCGCCCCGCACCTGCTGGTCTACCTGCTCCCGCCGACGCTGGTCGGCGGCGGACTCGGACTGGTTCGGGTGGGCGGCGTTCCGGTGGTGCGGCTGGTGCTGGCGCGGTGCCGCTGGCAGTGCGGGGTGTGGCGCGGCCACCACCACTACCGCGCCGGGGTCGTCATCGACCATCCCCGCGCGTTCCAGCTCCCAGGCGTGCTGGCGCCGTTGACCCTGCTGAGCGCCGAGGACGGGTACTGCGGCCGGTACGGGATCGTGTGGGACCGCCGCACCGGACTGCTCACCGCCACCCTGCGCGTCGTCCCCACCTCGACCTGGCTCGCCGACCAGGCCGACGCCGACGCCTGGGTGGCCGGTTGGGGCGGCTGGCTGGCCGCGCTCGGGCACATGCCCGCCGTGCGGTGGGTGACGGTCACGGTCGAGACCGCACCCGAACCCGGCTCCACGCTCGCCGACGCCGTAGGCCGCGCGGTCGTCCCGACCGCTCCTGCGGCGGCGCGCACCATCATGGGCGAGCTGGTCCGTGCCGCTCCGGCGGCGGCCGCCGATGTCGACACCCGCGTGTCGATCACCTTCGACCCGCGCGCGTCCGCGACCCGCCCCAAAGACCTCTACGAGGCGGTTGCCGAGCTCGGGCGCGCTCTCGACGGGCTTGCGTCCCGGCTGGGTGGGTGCGGGGTCTCGGTCCTGGGTCGGGCGACCGCCGCGGAGATCGCCGGGGCCGTGCGGACCGCGTTCGATCCTGATGCGCGCGGTGAGGTGAACCGGCTGCTCGCCGGCCCTGACTCACAGGAGGTGTTGGGCTGGGGCGATGCGGGGCCGGTCGCCGCGACCGAGCACACCGGCCACTACGAGCACGACGGTGGTGTGTCGGTGAGCTGGGCCTGGCACGAACCGCCTCGGCAGAACGTCCGTTCCGACGTCCTGGCCCGGCTGGTCGCGCCCGGCCCGTTTCCCAAGCGCCTCACCCTGCAATACCGGGCCCTGCCGGCTGCCGCAGCGAGCCGTGTCCTGCAGCAGGAAGTGAACGCGGCGGCCTTCCGGACCCAGTTCCGGCGCCGTACGGGACGCGACGAGACCGCCCGCGACAGTTGGGACGCCGCCCGCGCACGGCAGGCCGCCGCCGAGGAGGCCATGGGCGCCGGGGTGTGCCTGGTCTCGCTGTACGCCACCGTCACCGCGTCCGACCCCGAGCAGTTGCGCCGCGCCACAGCACACGTGGAGGCCGCGGCCGACTCGGCCAAGATCCGGCTGCGGCGCCTGTGGGGCAGCCAGGCCGCCGGGTTCGCCACCACCCTGCCGTGCGGCATCTGCCCACCCGAACTGTCCCGCCGACTCATCCACTAGAGCCTGGAGTCACGCTTGCCGAACGCCGAAACACTGGCCATGTCCGAACCGCTCGCCCCGCCCTGGGGGTGGCGCGGGCGGGGCGCCGGCCGCGCCGCGCACGTCGAACCCGCACCCGAGTATCAGGCCACCACCAGCCAGGTCTGCGGCCTGTACCCCTTCACCGCAGGGTCCGGCACGCCCACCGCCGGCACCCCGGTCGGACGCCACCAACTGTGGGGTGAAGTCGTCTGCCTGGACCCCCTCGCGTGGCTGCGCGAGGGGCTGGTCACCAACCCCGGCATGTTCGTCCTCGGCCAGCCCGGCACCGGCAAATCCACCCTGGTCAAACGCCTGGTCACCGGCGCCGTCGCGACCGGCACCACACCGATCATCCTCGGCGACACCAAACCCGACTACACCCGCCTCGTCGACTATCTGGGCGGGCAGGTCATCCGCGTCGGACGCGGCGCCGACCGCATCAACCCCCTGGACGCCGGCCCCCTCGACCACGCCCGCCGCCGCCTGACGGGAGCCGACGCCGAAACCCTGCGCTGGGAAGTACGCTCCCGCCGCCTGTCCCTCCTCCTGGCCCTGGCAACTCTCGTCCGCGAGGGCCGCATCACCAACGCCGAAGAAGTCGTCCTGGGCCGCGCCATCGACCTGCTCGACGAACGCCTCGACCGCGAACCCACCATCGTCGACGTCCTGCGCATCCTGGAGCAGGGGCCGGACGAGCTGCGGGGAGCAACTCGCACCGATTCGAGCGACGCCTACCGCTCCCAGACCCGCGACCTGGTCTTCACCCTCGACCTGCTCATCTCCGGCTCCCTGGCCGGCGTCTTCGACGCCGCCACCACCCGCCCCCTCGATCTGGACGCGCCCGCGATCAGCGTCGACATCTCCCGCGTCCGCGCCGCCGGCGACAAACTCCTCACCGCCGCGATGCTGTGCACCTGGGCCTACGCCTTCGGCATGGTCGATGCCGCCACCGCTCTGGCCGACCTGGGCGCCGCGCCCCGCCGCTCCTACCTGGGCGTCATGGACGAACTGTGGCGGGCGCTGCGCGGCGCCCCCGGCCTGGTCGAGCACGCCGACGCCCTCACCCGCCTCAACCGCGCCAAAGGCATGGCCTCGGTCATGATCACCCACTCCCTCGCCGACCTCGACGCCCTGGCCACCGAGGAAGACCGCGCCAAAGCCAAAGGGTTCGCCGACCGCTCGGCCATCACCGTCCTGGCCGGACTCCCGCCCCGCGAACTGGCCCGCGTCCACCAGATCACCCCACTCACCGGCCCCGAACAGCACCTGGTCGCCTCCTGGTCGGCACCCGACTCCTGGCAACCCGGCGCCCGCCACCCCGGACGCGGCAAATACCTCATCAAAACCGGCGAACGCCTCGGCATCCCCATCGAACTCTCCCTCGTCGGACCCGAAACCGACCTCTACGACACCGACCACGCCATCCGGGCAACCGCATGACCCGGGCACTAGGGCCACGCGCCTCGCTGTGGCACTCCACCACCGGCGCCGCATGGCTGGTGCTCGCCGCCTGCTGGACACCCATCGCCGGGCTGTGGATCGTGTGGGCCGCAGCCAAGCTGTCCGCGGTTGCAATCGGTGGGACGGTCATGCCGTTCGGCACCGACTTCGCAATCACCCTCGCCCGGGGACGGACCGATCTGGCCTGGCCGGGGACACCGACCTGGCTCGTCCTGCTCATCCTCCTTCTGCTGGTCATCGCACTGTCCTGCGCTATCTGGGAGATCTGGCCGAAGATCGCGCGACGTTTTCCACAGCCTGGAGATCCAATCGCCACGCTCGCCGACAACCCCGGACTGACCGCTCTCCAACCGGACGCGACCGCCAGCAAGGCGATTGCGCTGCGGCGTTCCCTCGCCACTTCCAACCCCGGTGACTTGGAGCCGGACGACATCGGCCTCGTCCTGGGCGACGTTCTGTTGCCGGGCGACCGGAGCGGGCCGACACTGTTCGCCTCGTTCGAGGACACCGTCGTGGCATTCATGGCGCCCCGGTCGGGCAAGACCACCACCCAATCCATCCCGCACGTGCTGTTCGCGCCCGGGCCGGTGATCGCGACCAGTAACAAGGCGGACCTATGGTCGGCGATCGCCACTGTCCGCGCCGCACGCACCGGCGGGAAGATCTGGCTGTTCGATCCCCAGCGCATCACCTACCAGCCGCAATCGTGGTGGTGGAACCCGCTCGCCGGGCTGTCCACGGTGGAGGACGCCCACCGCCTGGCCGGGCACTTCGTCCTCACCGTCGACGACGGCCAGAAGAAGGACCTGTGGGGGCCCGCCGCGCAAGACCTGCTGTGCGCGCTGTTCCTGGCCGCCGCCACCTCTGGCCGCTCCCTGCACCACGTCGCCCGGTGGTTGGACGAGCCGGCCGTCCCGACGCCGATCGAGCTGCTGCAGCAGGCCGGGTTCCAGCTGATGGCCTCCTCGTTGAAGGGCACCCAGAACGGTGCCGTGGAGACCCGCGACGGGATCTACCAGACCGCCCGCACCGCCGCCAAAGCACTCCGCGACCAGGAGATCCTCGCCTGGGTCACCCCCGACCGGGGCCTGCCCGTCTTCGATCCGCACGCGTTCGCCGGCTCCCGCGACACCCTGTATCTGCTGTCGAAGTCGCTGTCGGCCGCCGCGCCGCTGATCGCCGCGCTCACCGACACCGCCATGCGCGCCGCCGAACGCCGCGCCGAACAAGCCGGCGGACGCCTCGACCCGCCCCTCATCGTCGCCCTGGACGAGGCCGCCAACATCTGCCGCATCGCCGACCTGCCCCAGCTGTACTCCCACCTCGGCTCGCGCGGCATCATCCCGGTCACCATCCTGCAAAGCTACGAGCAGGGCGTCACCGTCTGGGGCGAACCCGGCATGGCCGCACTCTGGGGCGCCGCCACCCGCAAACTCATCGGCGCCGGCATCGACTCGCCCCGGCTGGTGCGCGACCTGGCCACCCTCATCGGGCAGCACGACGTGCCCGTCCGGTCCATCAGCTACAGCGACGGCCGCGCCAGCGAACAGATCTCGCTGCGCCGCCAAGAGATCCTCGAGGGCGCCGACATCCGCGCCCTGCCCGCCGGGACCGCGCTGCTGCTGGCCACCGGCACCAAACCCGCCCTCATCCGACTCCGCCCCTGGTACTCCGGGCCGCACGCCGCCTCCATCAGCAAGGCGATCACGGCCGCCGACGCCGCGATCGCCGAGGCCGCCCGCCGCCACCGCGACCGGCCGGACACCTGGCCCACGACCTAGTCCGAACCACGCACCACATCCACGTCCGCACAGACACGTCCACATCCGCAGAGAAAGGGGCCTTCACATGTACACATCCACCGCTTTGGAGGCTTCAGCTTCATGTCCGATCCTGCTCCGTCCACGGACGCCGGCAAGCGTCGCGAGTCGCTGTACCCGGATGTCACCGCCTGGGTGAGCGAACACTTCGTCCCGATGTACCGGCGCACGCTGGGCGGCGAGTTCCGCTGGTGCGCCGAGTGGTGGCGGCACGGCGAGGCCATCTCCCGCCTCACCGCACTCTGGTTCGCCTGGGAGGCGATGCGGCTGCAAGGCGCCACCGGTATGGCCCTGTGGTACCGCGACCACCTCGACCACCAGCTCCCCGTCCTGCTCGGCCCGCGCGGCCCCTTCTACCAGTGCACCGAGAACGAGCACCTGGCCCCGCACGAAGCCCGCACCGTCCCCGTCCCCGCCGGATGGCTCGGCTTTGACCACGCCACCCCGCCCACGGCCGGCGCCGGAACCGCCTCGTCCCTGGTCCGCGCCGCCGACCGGGGGCTGGCATGACCGAGCACATGGAAGCCACCGCGCTGGCGTTGGACGCCTACGTACGGCACCTGTTCGGGGACCTGGCCAACGGGCACCGCACCGACCACGTCGAAGCCGAAGGACTCCTGCATGCGCTGGTGGTCGACCTCATCAACTACGGCGAAAGCAACCGCCTGGACATGGTCGACCTGCTGGACGCGCTCACCCAGGCCCGCATCGACCGCGGCGGCGCCATCACCAACCTCCGCTACAGCTTCCGCCTGGACGCCGAAGTCCAGTTCCGCGACCACGGCGCCGAGCCCCACCGGGGGTTCATCACCGAACTGAAATCCGCCGGCCCCGGACAGGACCCCGAATGCGTGCTGCGCATCCCCGGGATCATCGACCCGCAGCACACCGGCACGTCCGCGCTGATGCCAGCCACCCGCATGGTGCCCTTGTCGACCCGCACCGCCGGAACCGTGTTCAGCGCCAGCGCCGCCGAAGACACCATCACAGACCTTCTCACCCGCCTCCCGGCCGGACACCGCACATCCGACACCGACGGTGATCCGCACGTCCTGGCGGACCTGGCCGAACTGTCCACCGCGTTGGCCGCCTGGTCGGGCACCCAACCCGAGCACGTACTGCAGCACCTGCGCTACCGGGCAGGCCAGATCCACCGCACCGGCGAGGACTGGTCCTCGACCGCGCGGCGTGCAGCGACCGGGTTCCCCAACGACATCGCCGCCGTCCTGGCCGGCGAACAGCCCACCCGGACGTCGTCGTCCAGCCGCCCAGATCCGCCGCGCGCGAACCGGCATCCCCGGCAGATGTGACCACCACCCCGCCTCACCCGCTCAGCCTTCTGGAGGTACAGCATTGTCCGACCACGATGAGGCCGTCGCCGCCGCGCTCGACGCCTACCAGCAGCACCTCCTACCCGACGACGCCCCCAGCCACCGCGCCGACCCGACCCTGGCCGAACCGCTCATCACCTCGCTCATCGAACAACTCGCCCGCTACGCCGAAGCCCGCGACCTCGACATCCACGACACCCTCGCCGAGCTCCACCAGCAGCGGCTCGACAGCGGCGGACCCGACCACGATCCCAGCTACAACTTCCGGCTCGGCGCCGAAGTCCAGTTCCGGCAGCAGCGCACCGCCACCGGCGCCAAGCCGCACTATCCGCTGTGGCGCGGCTTCATCACCGCACTCGCCACCGCACCCGACGGCGAACCCCAGTGCACGGTGCGTGTCCCAGGCATCAGCGAGGGTCTGCACGTCACCGCGTTCGAACTGGAACCGGCCGATTCGCTGCTGCCGCTGCCCACCCGGACGGCGGGAGTCGTCTGCAACGCCCGCGACGCCGAATCGACGATCATCGACATCGCCGTCCGGCTCAAGCGCGCCGCCGGCAACGGCCTGGTCCCCGACGAGCAGGCACTCACCGACCTGGCGCAACTGACCATGCGGCTGAGCACGTGGTCCGGCGGCCGACCCGACGCGATCATGCGCCACCTCTACGACCGCATCATCGACACCGCCCAGCGACCGCCCAGCCGCCGCCCCGGCCCGGACGCGGCGGCCCGGCTGTCCGCGACGGAGTTCCCTCAGCAGCCGGGACCCTCCCGCTCCGACGGCCCGCCGGCCAGCAGCACTCCGAAGCCAGACCACCCGCCGCGTCCACGCAGGCCACGACCCTGACCTGCTAGCCCTCCTCCGCCACACCACCCGACCGACACGACCGCATTACCGAACCGACCACCCTTGGAGGTTGTATGGCCGACGCCGGCGCCGCAGAATTCGCCGAGTTCGGAGCCGCAGCCCTGGACGCCTTCCAAGCGCTGTTCGAGGAGACCGAACACCTCGACCATCGTGGCAACACCGCCCACGCCAGCGAACTCCTCGGCGATCTGCTGATCGACCTGATGCACTACGCCGACCACCGCGGCCTGGAATTCAACGACATCCTCGCCCAGGCCAACGGCTACTACCTCAGCGAACACAACAGCCCCGACGTCCTGGCCATCGGCACGACCATCCAACTCAACGGCCCCGCCGCCGAGGAGGCGATCCTGCTCGGCGCACCGACCCGCGGCACCGTCACCGGGCTCCTGGTCCCCTACGACGGCCCCACCGAATACGACGTGCACTTCCTCGGCGAGACCAGCAGCCGCAGCATCATCGCCGCCGACCTGGAACCGGCCCCGTCCTTCCCCGCCACGTCCACCAGCCGGGGCGTTATCGGCAATCCACTGCGCGCCGAGGAAACCCTGATCGAAACCATGGCCCGCATCGGCCGAGCCGACCTCGCCGGCATCCAGCCCCAGCAAGACGACCTCGACGACCACCACGTGATCCTGGACGCCCTGGTGGCCTGGAACGGCATGGATCAGCGCAACGTCACCGACCTGCTCCTGGCCAAGGTCGAACCGCGCCTGACCGCCTCACCACTCCACCCCGCCAGCGATGCACGACTGGATCCAGCGGCCGAACTCGCCGCCCACGACTTCCCCATACCGCTCTCGCAAAGCCTCGCCGAGGCTCAGCCCGCCGCCCAGCCGTCACCACGCCCGGCAGGCCCCGCCGCAACACGCTCCCACCCTCGCTAGGCGTTCACCTGCGGAAATTCGCCCCGTCCCGTCTGTCACCGCATCGGAGGTTCCGGTGAAGCACTTCTTCGACTACGCCACCCGGCAGATCAAGGCCGCCGACTCCCTGCCCGCGCTGCTCGCCGCCGCCTTCATGGGATTGGAGCTGATCGAGCGCGCCGCCACCGTCCTGGCCCAGAGCACGTCAGAAGACGCCTACCAGGCCGCGCTCGGCGAAGCATCCGATGCCTGGTGGGCGCTGGCCGAAGCGCCCAGCCTCGCCTGGCCGCAGAGCCCCATGCCCGACAGCGATGCCCACGAGTTCGCCGCAGCCGTCACGAGCTTGGTGATGGTCGTGGCCGAAGCGATCCTCAACGTCGCCTCCAAGACCACCGAACCCGCCGACCGGGTCGCGTGCCTGCGCGCGGTCCACCACGCCGGCAACGTCGCCGCGGCGCTGAGGTGACCACCATGCCCCACGCCGGCAGGCGCCTCGACCGCGCCACCCAGGCCCTGGCTGCCTACGAGAAGGCGGCCTTCCCCGGCACGCCCTCGCTCCTGCGCCGCGACGCCTTCTACAGCCAAGCCCTGCTGGCGGCACTGATATGCGACCTGGAGCACTACGCCCACCACCACGGCCACGACTTCGCCACCGCCCTCAGCACTGGCCGCGCCCTCAACGCCGCAGAAGCCGCCGAAGACGCCCCCTACAAAGTCGGCGACCAAGTCCGCCTCACCCGCGAGCACGACCGCTGCGGCACCGTCATCGGCTGGCAGACCACCAGCCCCCACGCCGAGACCGACTTCTTGGTCGCCGTCCCCGGCATCCCCTTCGTCTACGCCGAACCCGCCACCCACCTGGCGCCCGCACCCGCCTTCCCGCCCACTACGACTGTCCTGGGCACCGTCCACCATGCCGACCAGGCCGAACGCCTCTACACCACCATCACCACCCGGCTCCCGGACGCCCCAGAACCGACCCGGCACGCCCTTGAACACGACCGCCGGCGGCTCCTAACCGCGTTGAGTTCCTGGAGCGGCATCACCGAAACCCGCCTGCACGACGCACTCGCCCCGCGCCCACCTGCGAACAGACACCAACCGTCCGACACCAGGGCCGCCGCCGCGGACTTCCCCGCCGACATCAGCCAGAGCCTCCCCGCGGCAGAGCCGCACGACCACAGCCGTGATCAACCACCGCACTCCCCCGGCCGCCCAGGCGTAACACCCGCCACCTGACCAGCGAGCACGCCCCGCCGTTCGTCCACAGATGCACGCCCGACCGCCATCGCACCTCGACCCGCGCCAGGCTGAGCCGACCGGCGCCGCCCGCAACCACCACCCACCCCAATCGGAGGACACCTAATGACGCACGAACACCACCACCAAGACGTCCGGCACGCCTGGTTTACCGAGATCCTCACCACCGCCCTCAACGACCTCGCCCACGCCGAACGCGTCATCACCGCCTACGCCGCCCAGCAACCCGACGGATTCATCGCCTGGGGCATGGCCGAAGGCGAAGCCGTCCAAGCCCACCAAGCCCTCCGCCAAGCCCCCTCACTCCACACCACACCCTCCGCCGACCACACCGACCTGGACGCCACCGCCGACGCCCTGTTCCACCTCGCAACCACCGTCTCGAAGAACCTGGTCCGGGCCGCCGAGCTGGCCGCCGACGCCGACGACAAGATGGCCTGCCTCCAAGCCGCCCTGCACGCCGGCCGCCTGCGCGACACCCTCCGGTAACCGCCCGTGGCCACCTACGGAGAGATGACCACACTCGCCGACCAGTACCTCACCGACCTGCGCCACCATCTCCACACCAACGAACTCGCACGCGACCTGCGCCACCACACCGTCCCACCCGAACTGGTCCGCCTCACCCACGTCCTGGCCCGCTACCACGACCAGATCGCCGCCGGCTTCGGCCTCCCCCACCCCGACACCGATACCGCCGGGGTGCGGGACGCCGCCCACCGCGCCAGCGCCCTCATCAAACAAGCCGAACACCTCCTCGGCCCACCCTCAGACACCGCGACCCCGCAATCAGCCCTGGCGGCGAAACTCCGCGCCGCCTCCATCGCCCTGGGCTGCGGCCTGGACCTGCTGTCCACCCACTTCCCCGTCACCCGCGATCAGGCGACCACCGCAAACGCCGGGGTCATCGCCGCACCCGACACCGCACGCTCCCTCTTGCACCAGCTCAGCACCCACACCGCCACCCTCGGCCACCTCGCCTACGGCACCGGCTCCGACCAAGCCGGCCCGCTCCTGCACAAAGCCGCCGTCCTCGCCCGCATCTACAGCGAGAACCAATCCCCACCACCCATCGCCGCCATCCCCGTCCACCACACACCCGACCGCATCCCGCCCCAAGCCGGGGAGGACACCGGTCAAGCACTCGCCGGCATCAACGCCAGCATCCACCGGCTCAGTAACCCCACCTCCGCCACCTCCGTCACCACCTGGCGCTACCTCGCCCGCGCGGCCACCATCATCTGCGACCTCAACCGCAAAACCATCCGCCAACTCATCTACCGGATCAACGAACTCAACCAACCCGACCACCTACCCGCGATCAAACAAGCGGGTATCGAACTCCGCCACCTCGGCACCGCCTGGAAGAGCATCGTCCGCCGCTGGGACACCCACATCGGCCACCACGGCCACCCCGCCAACGGCCCCGCCACCGACGCCGGCGACCTCATCATCCTGTCTCTTATACACATCT
>NZ_SMJW01000257.1 GCF_004348335.1 Actinomadura bangladeshensis
GAGTGAGGGCGGGGGAGGGGACGCTGCTCGCCGGTGGTCTCGCGGCGGTGGGTCTGGGCTGCGAGGACGGCCGCCACGTACGGGGTGAGGATCCGGGTGATCTGCTGGGCCGCGTAGATCGGCTTGGTGTGCGGCGCCAAGTCCTCGCCCGTGCTCGACCGGTACCACCAGATGTCGGACGTGGTTCCGTGGACGAGCGTGATGCTCTCCCCGAAGTCCGGAACGGCCGGGTCGAAGACGCGTAGGAGCGGGTAGGGGCCGTCGTAGCGCGGGACGGCCTTCCAGCCTTCGCGAATGACTTCCTGGGCAAGTCGGTCAAGGTGGACCGTAATGGAAGAAGTCGGGGCGCCGGCGTTCAGATTCTTCGGTTCGATCCACCGCATTAGCGTTGCACCCACTTACCGGGGTCGGACCTCTGTTGGGTGGACGCGCGATTGAGTTCGTCCAGGAGTGCCCTACGGAGTTCTTCTGCGGTGTTGCGTACAACGGTCGGATCCACGCCTGCCTTAGGGTCGTGCAGAGTGGCGACCCAATCGCCGAGCTTTCCGTCGTAGCGTGTCGCGCGCCAGATTCGGTGGCCCTGGAAGTCCTCGCGGAGTCGGGCCAGCGCCTGGTCAGCGGGGTTGACTGGCGTATCCATGATCGTTTGAACTTTCGTCGCGGTTTCTCTCCGTTACCGCTCCCAATCTTCCTGTGATCGGGTTATCTTCTGGAAGAGCAAGAAGCCCACGAATGGAAATGCTCGGGCTCTGTTAGAAAGTAGCCCCCGCTTTCGAATCCTCGGAGGTCTCCATGCCCCGTCGTCCCCGCGATCCCGGCATCCCGTCCTCGCCGACTGAGTACTTCGGTGTGGAATTGCGAACTTATCGGGAAGCGTCCGGTTTGTCTCGCCCTCAGCTTGCAGAGAGGCTCGGCTACACACCTCAGTGGATCGGGCAGATCGAGTCAGGCAAGAGCGCGCCCTCCGAAGAGTTCGCCAACGACTGCGACTCCTTCTTCGAGACAAACGGGGTATTCCACCGCATGTGGAAGTGGAACCAGCAGCTGGAACGCATCCAGGTCGTGCCGCCGGGCTTCCGCCCCTTCATCGAGATCGAGCCAGGGGCGACGTACATGAGGTTCTTCGAACCGCTGCTCATCCCGGGCCTGCTCCAGACCGAGGACTACGCCCGCAAGGTTCTTGCAGTCGGTCACCGTCAGGAAAAGGTCGAGGAGTTGCTTGCGGTACGGATGGCTCGCAAGGCTCTCCTTGAGAAGGAACACCCTCCGTGGTTGCTGATCCTTCTCGGTGAGACGGCCGTGAGGAGCTGCGCGGCAGGCCCGGAGGTGATGCGGGGACAGCTTCAATACCTGCTCGACCTGGCGGAACTGCAGCACGTCACGCTGCAGGTCTTCCCGGCGGATGCACCCGTTTTCCAGGCGAGTGGCATCGTCCTCATGAGCCTGGAAGAGCGTTCCGATGTTGGCTTCGTGGACGCGTCTGGAGGGCACGGCAGGTTGATCGAAGACCCCCATGATCTTGAGGAGCTTGTCGTACTCTTTGATCAAGTGAGGGCGACGGCGTACTCGGCCGAGGAGTCCTTGCGCCTCATCAGATCGGTCATGGAGGAGTTGTGATCATGTGGGATGCCAACGTCATCCGCTGGCGCAAGAGTAGTCGCAGTGACTCTTCAGGAGGCGCCTGCGTTGAAGTCGGCTTTCTTGCGCCGGTCACGGCTGCGCAGTGGCAGAAAAGCAGCCACAGCGACTCTTCCGGGGGTTCGTGCGTTGAGGTGACGTCTATTGTGACAGTGGCCGAGACGGAGTGGCAGAAGAGCAGCAAGAGCGACAGCAGCGGTGGGGAGTGCGTCGAGGTGGCGGACTTGGCGGCGGCGGTGGCGGTGCGGGACTCCAAGGACCCGGACGGGCCGAAGCTGATCTTCGGCCCGTCCGCGTGGCAGGCGTTCGCGTCCCAGGTCAAGAGCGGCACCCTCGACCTGACCTGAACCCGGGCGAGACAGAGCCCTCGGCCCGATCGATGTCCACGGGCCGGGGGCTTCGTGCGTCAGCCGTCCGGCCGGGACTGCCCGCATGTCCGCGGCGTCCGGGCTACCTGTCCGCGTCCCGGACGCAGGTCCGCCGTCCCGTACCGGCACGACCAGGCGCCCCGCCTCCGCCCGCCGTCTCGGCCACGCCACGCCGATCCTGGAAGTCGTGCTCCGCATCCTGGCGGCGAAGTAGCGGCACCCCCGAAGAGTGGCGGGCCTCGGTACGCGACGCGATACCAGTCCGCGGGCTCGCCCGCGAGCGGCAGGAAAATAGATGTTAGTCAGTAGAGGTATCTGAAGCTTTCTCGGTCGCGCTCGCATTAGTGCGATTCGGCTGCCCCGCAGGCCCTATTTTGGCGGCACCTGACTAGGGACCGGCCCGATTCGGCCCGGCGTGCCTGCCTGCCGAGGTAGCCGTTCGCAACCCGATGATCAACTATGGATCAGGGTGTGACCTGCAGCGTCAGCGTGTATCAAGCCGCATCCACGGGCAGCGCGAATAAGCGACCGATGATCAAGGTGAACGGTTGACGCGGTGGCCGTTTGCGGCATCGGGTGCTACCGGCAGGTCGGCCCGAGTGTCTTATACGTGACTGCTTTCCACCCTTTTTTGATCGGGGGAACGATGCGAAGTCCGTGCTTCATGTCCACTGCCAAGGTCCGTCGACTCATGCCGATGCCGGCGATCGCGCTGGCGTTGGCGTTCGTGGGAGCGGTGCCGCCGGCGCAAGCCGCACAGCCGCAGCCATGGCGGGTGGTGAAGACCAACGACGTCAGCCAGTACGACGACATGGCGGCGGTCACGGCGACCGGTCGGCGCAACGCCTGGACGTTCGCTGTCGGTGACCAGCACGGCCAGATCATCGCGCAGCACTGGAACGGCAGGGTATGGCGCGATGCGACGGTGCCCGCCGGAGTGCCCGGGGAGATCCGAGAGGCCAGTGCCACATCCGCTTCCAACGTCTGGGCGGTCGGCGACAGCGACAGCGCGTCCAGGGGCTCGTACGCACTGCGCTGGACCGGGCGCAAATGGGTGGTCGCGCACCGATGGGCCACCGGCATCGTCAGCGGCGTGACCGCGGTGGGCCGCAACAGGGCATGGGTCTTCAGCGACGGTCGCCGCGATGCCGGCGTGGGCACCTGGTACTTCGACGGCCGCAGCTGGACCCAGGTCCAGCTGCCGTACAACATCGAACGGGCCGGCGCGGTGTCAGCGCGCGATATCTGGGCGATCGCCAACGACTCCTCGGACAGCTTCAGGGTGATCGCGCATTACGACGGCACGGCCTGGACCCGGGTGCCGGTCGGTGACGCGCTGCCCGAGGACATCCTGGGCGACGAGGGAGAGCACTCCCAGCAAGTCTTCCTGTCGGACGTGGTCGCGGTGTCGGCCACGGAGGTCTGGGTGACGGGGATGGTGCGTCGTACCGACGAGCTCGGCACGACGCGGCTTCCGGTGGCCGCGCGCTGGGACGGCAAGCGGTGGCAGAAGGTGGACGTGCCGGGGAGCTGGCGCCCGCGGGTCGCAGCGGCCGACGGCCGGGGCGGGCTGTGGATCTCCGGGGAAGGCGCTGAGGGGGAGTCGGGCCGCGACGCACCGGTGCTGATGCACCGTTCATCCGACGGCATGTGGTCGAGTTCGGCTGTCGAGGCCGGAGGCCGTATCGGCTATGTCGACGGAATGGCCCTGGTTCCGGGGACGACCACCCTGTGGGGCGTGGGCGAGCTACGGCCCGCGGACCAGTCCTCGTCTGACGGAGCCATCTTCCGCCAAGGATGAGAAGCGCCGACCAACATGGGACGCGGGGCGATCGCCCACGGGAGATCGCCCCGCGAAAACTTGAGGCCCGGCCTTCGAGAACGCGGCCGACCGGCGGACTGACGCACCGGTTGGCCTGGGCCGCGCCGATACCGCCGGCGACAGGCACAGGTTCGTCGGCCGGCCATCGGCGCGCGGCCGGGCACCAGGTGGAACTCGCGCTCTGCGTCCTAGCGGCGAAGCGGCGGCACTGTGACGGGGACGGCGGGCCTCAGTACGCGACGCGGTACCAGTGCGCGGACTCGCCCGCGAGCGGCTCCAGCCGCACCCGCTCGCCGCCGGGGGCGTCGAACAGCGGCACCCCGTCCCCGAGCAGCACCGGGGCGATGAAGACGAGCACCTCGTCCAGGACCTTGGCCTCGATGCACTGCCGGGCGACGTCCGCACCCAGGACGTTGACGTAGCGGTCCCCGGCGGCGGCCTTGGCCTCCGCCACCGCCGTCTCGAGGTCGCCGGCGAACGTGACGCCCGGCACGGGCTCGGCCGGCGGCCGATGCGTCAGGACGATCACCGGCCCCTGGTACTGGCCGCCGAACGCGCCCTCCTTGTCGGTGCCCTTGTTCGGATCGTCGCCGCCGAACGTGCGGTTGCCGACGAGGAGGGCGCCGACCTGCGCGAGCAGGCGCTCGGCGGTCGGGTTCGGTCCGCCCAGGTGCTCGGTCAGCCACGACATGTCCCCGCCCGGCCCGGCGATGAAGCCGTCGAGCGACATCGTCGCCGAGTACAGAAGCTTCGCCACAGATTCTCCTCTCGCGGTCCTCGGCAAGGAGACCACGCCGCTCCCGCGAATTCATCGTCCCGTCGCTCCGCCACTCGCGGACGCCGTTGCCCGCCGCCGCGACCGCCGGGCAGGCCCAGCGCGGACGGCACCTGTCTCCGGTACTGCACGGCCCCGGCCGCACCGTCCGCGCTCGGCATCCCGCCCCTCAGGCACCCGACTCCTGAAGTCCACCGCAGGCGGGTGCCTGCAGCGGCTCGCCGTCAGGCGCCTTCGAAGGTGTCGCCCCCGTCAGTGCACCAGGACTCAGTGCACCAGGACGATCTTGCCTCGGGCGTGGCGGGTCTCGCTCAGTTCGTGCGCGGCGGCGGCCCCGGTGAGCGGGAACGCCGCCGCCACCGGCACCCGCAGCCGTCCTTCACCGGCGAGCGCGACCGCGATGCCGAGACCGTGCAGGGCCTGCGGATCGGCCGCGGAACCGAGCGCGTCGCGCGCCTGGTCCGCCGGCGCTCCATGCGACATGTGCACCCCGTGGGCCGCCGCGTCGAAGTCGGCGATCGTCACCACGCGCGCAGGGTCACCCGCGATGGCGATCAGATCGGGCAGGGCGCCTCCGGCGCAGTCGAACACCGCGTCCACGCCGCCCGGCGCCAGCGCGTGGACCCGCTCGGCAAGCCCCGTCCCATAGGCGGCGGGCTCGGCGCCGAGGGAGCGCAGGAAGCCGTGGTTGCGCTCGCTCGCCGTCCCGACCACGCGGGCGCCGCGCGCGACCGCCATCTGGACCGCGACGCTTCCGACACTCCCGGCCGCGCCCTGCACCAGCAACGTGTGCCCGGCGCCGACCGCCAGCCGGTCGAGCACCCGGGTGGACGTCTCGACCGCACCCGCCGCCCCGCCGGCCTCCTCCCAGCTCCAGGCCGCCGGCTTGGGCGCCCAGGCGGCCAGGACGGCATGGTCGGCGTTGGTGCCGCGCATCGCCACGGTCGCCATGCCGAAGACCTCGTCGCCGACTTCGGTGTCCGTGACCCCGGCGCCGACCTCGTCGACGATGCCCGCGGCGTCGAACCCCGTCCGGAAGGGGAACGCGGCGGGCATGAAGTCGCGCATCCTCCCGGAGCGGATCAGGACCTCTCCCGCCGCGACCCCGGACGCGCGCACCGCGATGCGGATCTCGCCCGGCCCGGCGTGCGGCGCCTCGGTCTCGGTGACATGGACCACGTCCGGCGGGCCGTACTCGGTGAACTGAACAGCTCTCATACCGTGGACCGTAGAGGGGCGCCCGCTCCGGCCGACTAAAGTGAGAACGGTGACGGCCGAAGTGGGAACGCGTATCCGTTCGGACGCCCGCGACAACCGCGCCCGCATCGTCCTGGCCGCTCGCCTCGCGTTCGCCGCCGAGGGCCCCGGCGTGCCGATCCGGGAGATCGCCCGGCGCGCGGAGGTGGGCGTCGCGACCGTGTACCGGCACTTCCCGTCCAAGGAGGCGCTGTTCACCGAGGCGTTCGCCGAGCAGACGGCCCTGTGCTCGGCGATCGTGCGGGAGGGCCTGGCGGCGTCCGACCCGTGGCGCGGGTTCCGCATGGTGATCGAGAAGCTGCTGGCGGCGCACGCCCGCGACCGGGAGTTCCGCGCCTACGTCGCGCAACTGCCCCGGACGGCCGCCGTCACCGCCGACCGCGACCGCGCGCTGCGCATGCTGATCGAACTCGTCCGCCGCGCCAAGGAGGCCGGCGACCTGCGGCCCGACATCGTCGTGGAGGACATCGTCCTCGCGATGATGGCGAGCGACGGCATCCGCGCCGACTCCCCCGGACTGCGGGTGGCGGCGTCCCGGCGCCTTGCCGCGCTGATGCTCGAGTCGTTCCGCGCGACCCCGGCCTCGGCCCCGCTGCCCCCGGCTGTCCGCCTTCCACTCGCTGCCCGCTGAGCGGCCGGCCACGTGCCGGGGCAGTGACCTGCCGCTGAGCACGAATTGCCCGCGCGGGGCAATGGTCGTCGAGGTCGTGCCGGGCTGGATCAACCGCGCTGCTGATCATGACGATCGGGGCGATCGGCTGCGCGGTGGCCGGGCCCGGTCGCGTGACCGGCCGTTCCTCCGCATGACACCGTTCGTCGTCAGCCGGGGCGCAGAAGTGCGGCGACTGCCGGGCCGACCTTCGTCCAGTCCGGGTCGTTGCCCGCGATGAGGTCGGAGAAGACGAAGGACTCGATGATGCGGACGATCAGGTAGGCGAGATCGGGGAGCGGAAGCGGCACCCCGGCGGAGGCGGCGGGGTACTGGTCCTCCAGCAACTGCTCGAAGGCCGCCACCACGTTCCGCTGGAGCGGGCTCGCCTTCGACGTCAGCAGCCGCAGGGCGCGCTCCGGGTCGCTCTCCAGCCACGTGCGGAAGTAGTCGGCCTCGATCGAGGCGCGCGCGTATCGTTCGGCGACGTCGGCGATCATCTCGGCGCCGGACCCCTCGGCGGAGGCGATCACCCGCCGGAGGGTGGGCAACGTGATGGACACGATCGCGCTCACCACGAGCTGGTCGCGGTTGCCACCCACCGGAACAGGGTGGTCCGGTCGATGCCGAGCTCGCCCGCCAGCCCCTGCATGTCGAGCCGCTCGCCCGCCATGAACTTCGCGCGAGCGAGCCCGATGGCCCGCCGGCGGCCCGGATGGCCGTCCCGCCCGGCGGTCGGCGTCCTCAAGTCGCTCACCGGCACACCCTAACCGTTCAGCAGACGCCGTCCCAGGCGCGCCGTTCGGCGCCCGCGGGGTCGGTCTCCTCGCGCACGCCGTCGACGAGGACGCCCACCCGCCGGTCGTCCGGACGGTGGGCGCCCCACCCCGGATCACCGTCGCGGACGAAGCGCGTCACCGCCGGATCCGCCCGGGCCTCCGCCACGCGGATCGCCGGGACGGCGAACATCCAGTCGCCGAGGATCGCCGCCAGCACGTCGCCCGGCGACGCTCCGGGGCGATTGCGGCGATACACCTCCAGGCCGCCGTCCGGCAGCCCGTAGCCGCGGGCGCCGTGCCGCAGCGCGGCGTCGTCCACCGCGTCGATCGCCCCGGACGCCACCATGAAGAAGCGCGCCTCGTCCCGGTTCCAGCCGGTCAGCAGCGGAACCGAGGCGCCCGCGCCCGACCGGATCGCGTCGAGCGGATGCGCTGCCGGCACCTCGCCGTCGACGCTCGGCGCGAACGGGGTCAGCGTCAGCGCCAGGGACTCCCACCGGACGGGGTCGGGCGTCCCCTGGACGTCCTCCACCAGCTCCCGGACCGCGCGAGCCACCACGGCGGGCTCGACGAGCGCCAGCGCCGCGCGGGTGGGCTCGACGCCCAGCCGCTCGGCGAGGCGCCGGCCGACCGTCCGCCCCGGCTCGTCGGGCAGGGTGTGCAGCGCCGCGCCGCTCTGTGCGATGGCCCGGGCCATGAGGCCCCGGCTCTGCTCCATGGACAGCAGGGTGGTCACGGGGCACGCGCGCCGTCCCACCCGCCCACTCGACCATTGACCCTCCTGCAACATTAGGATCGATTGTTGCAGTGTGGGCCGCCACATTCCCTGTCAAGACTTCCCCCTGCCAAGCGACGACGTCGCCAGCGCGCGGCCCCACTCCACCAGGCCCACGGGTGGGGCCGTAGGCCGGTCCGCGCGCGGAGGCGGACGGTGCGGGCCAGGGAGGCGTCTTCGCGGCCGGTGGTGGCCGTGCGTGCGGGGCTTCGGTCGCTTGCGGGCGTGCCAGACCGCGGTGTCGATAAGGCGCCTGACCGACCGGTGATCCATGCGATCGCTCGTTCGGCGGAGCCTTGTTGCGTTTCACCTGCGGGGAGGTTGCGGCGTGGTCATAGACGAGCGGCGGTGGACGCGCCGGCCACCCTCACCGTAACGCCGCAGGCACGCTGACGCGCACCCGGGAAGAGAGCGCCGAGTGGCGCACGCTGGACGAAGGGCAGGACTACTGCATCATGAACGACCTGCCCGCTCTCGTGCGCGACCAGTGGCTGGGCTGCTGATGCGCAGCACCACGGCCCCGCCGGGTCACCGCGGCCCGCGCCGGGCCGCCTCACCGCCGCGGCGCCCGCGGCTCAGGCGGGTTTCAGAGCTTGAAGAGCTTGGCGAAGGGAGCGAGGATCTTGACCTTCTGCGTCCCGAAGTCGACCAGGACCGACCGGCCCTCGTGGACCTCCACGATGCGGCCGAGCCCGTACTTGTCGTGCGTGACCCGCTCGTCGAGCGCGAAGATCTTGGCCGGCGGAGCGGCGGGCGGCGGCTTGAACGGGCTGGTGGGCAGGTGTCGCCGTCTGCTGGGTTCAGTGGACTTCACCTTTGCAGTATGCGCTCTTCGGGGACCCTCGCGGGCCCTGTTCAGCACGTGATATGGAATTCATCACAGTAAAACCCGGGTCCCGGTGCCGCCGCCCGGACCGTGTGGTAGCGTCGGAGGCAGTTGCGGTTCCCAAGACATGTGCATGCGCCTGCGGATCTACTTCGGCAGGCGCATTTTTTGTTGCTCTGGAATTTCCGGATGGGCCATCGCGGCGCCCCGGCCGCACACGGTGTGCGTCCGGGACCGACCAGAAGGAGAACGACCATGGCCACCGGTACCGTGAAGTGGTTCAACTCGGAGAAGGGCTTCGGCTTCATCGAGCAGGACGGCGGCGGCGCCGACGTCTTCGCCCACTACTCCAACATCGCGGCCCAGGGCTTCCGTGAGCTCCAGGAGGGCCAGAAGGTGTCGTTCGACGTCACCCAGGGCCAGAAGGGCCTGCAGGCGGAGAACATCGTCCCCGCCTAGCGGCACGCCGCGCGGCGGGCGGCCCTCCGGGCACGCCCGCCGCGCGTTCGCGCCTGCGCCGGCCGCGTGAGTGCCGCCGGCTTCATCCCGGTTCGTCTTGAGCGGCACTTTCCTCGACACGCACCGCTTTCGAGGAAGGTCGCCCATGCCCCGCACCGCCCCGCCCGCCGGACGGGAACACCGCCGTCGCCGCCCCGCGAAGCGGTCCGATACCGGTACCGCGAAGCGGTCCGACGTCAGCCCGCCGAGGCCGTCCACGCCGCCGCTCCCCGCGGTCGAGTCGTTCTCCGACCTGCGGATGCCGGCGCCGCTCCTCGCGGAACTGGGCCGCCAGGGGGTGACGGCACCGTTCCCCATCCAGGCCGCGAGCCTGCCGAACGCCCTCGCCGGGCGGGACGTCCTCGGCCGGGGACGCACCGGCTCCGGCAAGACCCTCGCCTTCGGCCTGGCCGCACTGTCGCGCACCGCCGGCCACCGGGCGGAGCCGCGCGCCCCGCTGGCCCTGGTCCTCGTCCCCACGCGGGAACTCGCCCAGCAGGTCACCGAGGCGCTCACCCCGTACGCGGACGCCGTGCGGCTGCGGCTCGCCACCGTCGTCGGCGGCCTCTCGCTCTCCCGCCAGGCGAACGCGCTCCGTAGCGGCGCCGATGTCCTGATCGCCACTCCCGGACGGCTCGCCGACCTGATCGAGCGCGGCGACTGCCGGCTCGGCGAGGTGCGGATCACGGTGCTGGACGAGGCCGACCAGATGACCGACATGGGATTCCTGCCGCAGGTCACCCGGCTGCTGGAGCAGACCCCGCGCGGCGGCCAGCGGATGCTGTTCTCCGCGACGCTCGACCGCAACGTCGACCAGCTCGTCCGCCGCTTCCTCAGCGACCCGGTCACCCACTCGGTGGACCCGTCGGCCGGTGCCGTCGCCACGATGGAGCACCACCTGCTGCACGTCACCGAGACCGACAAGCAGGAGACGACCGCGCACATCGCGTCCCGCGCCGACCGGGTGATCATGTTCGTGGGCAAGAAGCACGTCGCCGACCGCCTGGTCCGCAAGCTGACGGCCCGCGGCGTGCGGGCAGCCGCGCTGCACGGCGGCAAGACGCAGTCGCAGCGCAACCGCGCGCTGAACGGCTTCCACAGCGAGGACGTCACCGTCCTCGTCGCCACCAACGTCGCCGCCCGCGGCATCCACATCGACGACCTCGACCTCGTCGTCAACGTCGACCCGCCGGCCGACCACAAGGACTACCTCCACCGCGGCGGCCGCACCGCCCGCGCCGGGCGCACGGGCACGGTGGTCACCCTCGTCCTGCCCGAGCAGCGCCGCGACATGAAGGACCTGATGAACAAGGCGGGCATCACCCCGCACACCACGCAGGTCCGCCCCGGCGACCCCGAACTGACCCGCATCACCGGCGCCCGCACCCCCTCCCG
>NZ_SMJW01000258.1 GCF_004348335.1 Actinomadura bangladeshensis
CCCCAGACGACCACAAGGTGCACGGCCCGCCGGACTGCCGCCGATGACCGGCGTCCGCCCGCGCCGCCCCAGCCCCGCCACTCCAGCAGCCAGCTCACAAGGCACATGGCCCCCGAGCCTCACCCGGGCGGCCGAAATACCAGACTCTCTGACCATCGGTGGTCGGGGTAGGGGCGCGCGGTGCTCAGCCGGCGCCGCAACCACGCGACGACCTCAATGCGCGCGATCGCGACCGAAGGCAGGTTCGAGCTTGCGAGAACCTGATCGCGCAGCGAGCCGCTAGGCGAGTCGGATGCGATGCAGCGATCGCACCGCGTTTTTCGACGATGGAGGGCCCCTAGGGCCCGAAGGAGGAGAAAAAAGCAAGAAAACACAGCCGTCGGGTGCCGGGGCGGTTCCGCTGCAGCGGTCAGAAGAGCGGGACTGCCCGGCACCCGACGGAGATCAGGAGCCGTGCGCCGCGACGGCCTTGCGGTACATGCCGCTGACCGTGGCGCGGCCCTTGGGCGGAACGGTGGCCAGGTACTGCACGAGGACGGTGGTGTCCATGCGCGTCTTGGCGGCCTTGGCCGGGGCGAGCCCGACAAGATCCCCGCTCACCGCCAACCTGCCCCGTTTCGCCGCGGAGTACGCCTCATTCTGCTTCAGGACATACCAGACGACCGCGCCGCGGTCCTTGGTGCGCAGCGCGTACGTCCGGTAGGAGGCGGGGGAGAAGCGGGACGAAAGCGTCACGCCGCGCTGCGCCAGTGTCTGTTCGCCCTGCTTGAGCGCCTTGTAGGTCTCGTTGGTCTTCGCCCCGTCCGCGAGCAGTCCGGCGCCGGACGCGCCGGGCCCGCTCGTGAGGAGCGAGGCGTGCGCGTGCGGCAGTTTCTCCGGGGCGACCGCGAGGTCCTTCGCGCCGGGGTCGACGGGCGTGGCGAACCCGTCCGGGTCGAGGGCGATCGTGGCGAGCGACGGCGCGGACGGGAACGGGTCGGCGGTCAGCAGCCACGGCGCCCCCGCCCCGGCCTGCGTGAACAGCATCGCGTGCCGCAGCGCCCGGTCGCCCTCGCCCGTGACGGTGTCGGCCGCGAACCAGTGCGGGTAGCCGGTCAGCCGCGGGATGTAGAACGTGGTGTGCGAGAAGGCCAGCTTCGGCGGGCGCTTGCGGACGACCCGCCGGAGCTTGAGCGCGGCCGCGTCCATCGACAACTGCGGGTCGGCCTCGATCGCGCGCAGCTGCCTGCCGCTGAGCCGCTTCCCCGCGCGGTTCGCCCCGGCGGCGTAGGACGTGAGCACCTGCTGCGCCTGCGCCTTGCTCAGCGCGGGCGCCCCGGCGGCCCTCGCCGCCTCGGCGGGCGCGCCGCCGCCGGAGCAGCCGGCGGACAGCGCCGCGGCCAGCAGGCAGCCGGGCACCAGGATCGGAACGTGCGTGCGTGCGGCCATGAAGCCCCCCGAATGGCGACGGTGATCCGGACCACGCGCCATCCTCGCAGAGTGACCGTGCAGTCACTCTGCGAATGCGAAACTCCGCCGAAAGACACCACCGGAAGGACCCCGCGCCAGGTCAGGGCCGGGTCGCCGGGGTCAGACCGCCGTCTCCTGCTGCCGCATCCAGCGGATCTCGGCCTCGATGAACTCGTCGAGGTCGCCGTCCAGCACCGCGGAGGGGTTGCCCGCCTCGACGCCGGTGCGCAGGTCCTTGACGATCTGGTACGGGTGCAGCACGTAGTTGCGGATCTGCGTGCCCCAGCTGCTCGTCCCCTCGCCGCGCAGCTCGGACATCTTCGCCGCCTCCTCCTGGCGCTTGCGCTCCAGGAGCTTGGCCTGCAGGACGTTCATGGCCGTGGCCTTGTTCTGCAGCTGGCTGCGCTCGTTCTGGCAGGACACCACGATCCCGGTGGGGATGTGGGTGATCCGCACCGCCGAGTCGGTGGTGTTGACGCCCTGGCCGCCCGGCCCGGACGACCGGTACACGTCCACCCGCAGGTCGCCGTCGTCGATGTCGACGTGGTCGCTCTGCTCCACCACGGGGACGACGTCCAGGCCCGCGAACGACGTCTGCCGCCGGCCCTGGTTGTCGAACGGGGAGATCCGGACCAGGCGGTGCGTGCCGTGCTCGCCGCGCAGCGTCCCGTACGCGTAGGGGGCCTTCACCGTGAACGTGGTCGACTTGATCCCGGCCTCTTCGGCGTAGGACGTCTCGTAGACCTCCGTCGGGTACCCGTGCCGCTCGGCCCAGCGCAGGTACATGCGCTGGAGCTGCTCGGCCCAGTCGGCCGCGTCCACGCCGCCGGCCTGCGCGTTGATGGTGACCAGCGCCTCACGGGCGTCGTACTCGCCCGACATGAGCGTGCGCACTTCCAGCTGCTGGACGGCCTTGTGCAGCGCCGCGAGCTCCTCGTCGGCCTCGGCGCGCGTGTCGGCGTCGTCCATCTCGCTGGCCAGCTCGTAGAGGGTGCCGGCGTCGTCGAGCCGCTGCCGGAGGCCCTCCACCCGGCCCAGTTCGCTCTCGAGGTGCGAGAGGCGGCGGGTCACCGACTGGGCGCGCTCCTGGTCGCTCCACAGGTCGGGGTCGGCCGACTGCTCGCGCAGTTCGGCGATGTCGCGCCGCATGCCGTCGAGGTCCAGCACCTGCTCGATGCTGGTGAGCGTCGTGCCGAGCTCCTTGAGCTGCTCTTCCGGATCGATGCCTGCCACGGTCCGAGCTTATCGCCGTTATGCAGTGGCCTTGCCGTGATGCGTACGCTTCGCGGTAACGTCCGTGCACCGGCCAATATCATGTTGATGGCAGAATCACGCGCCGAGAAGGCCGGCCGGCGACGGCCGGCGCGGAGTTCGGTCCGGGGGACGGGTCTGTGCACAGGTTCCTGCGGGTGATCGCGGCCGTGGTGCCGCTCATCCTCGCGCTCACCGCCGCGGGCTGCGCCGAGAGCAAGACGGAGGCGCGGCCCGTCGCAGGCGTGCCCGAGACGCTGCCGCCGGAGCCGGTGCCGCTGACGCCCGATGTCGCGGAGCGGGCGTTCCGCACCTACGTCACCGACGAGGACGTGGCGCGCGCCGCCGGCGACGAGCGGCTCGCGCTCACCTGGACGTCCGACGGCCAGTCCCAGCTCACCGCGGCCGAGTTCCGCAAGGCCGCCTACGACGGCGACCCGGTGCGGCGCTTCGGCTACGGCGAGCCGAGGCTGTACGTGCCGAGGCTGAAGGACGCCGCCTACCCGCAGTGGTTCGTGGTGTCGGTCGACCGCTCCGTCCTGGGCCGGCCCAAGAGCGAGCACACGGTGCTGATGGCGTTCGTCCTGCGCGGGCCCTCCGACCACTGGAGGCTCACGCTGGCGACGCTCCTGCAGAAGAAGGCCAAGGTGCCGAAGGTCGCGGTCGACGACGAGGGGTACGCGCAGGCGCTGAGCAGCGATGACACCTCGCTGCTGATCCGCCCGCGCGACGTCGGCGGGATCCAGGCGACGATCGCCGCGGAGGGCGGCGGCAGCGTCGCGGCCAAGGTGATGAAGTCGAACGACGTGACGACCGGCTTCTACCGGGGCGACAGGCACGCGAAGAAGAAGGCCAAGAAGAAGGACCTCGCGTTCCAGGCCGTCTATACCGCGACGCCGTTCCCCTACTTCGGGCTGCGGACGGAGACCGGCGGCGGGCTCGTCGTCTACTCGCTGTTCCGCAACACCTCGCTCGTCGCCGAGGACCCCGGCACCCCGAAGCCGGAGATCCCCGACGACGCCGAGCACCTCCTGGACGGGACCGTCGAGGGCAACGAGGTCGACACGACCAGCACCATGCACTTCGCCGCCTACGACCCGGCGAAGGCCAAGAAGGGCAAGCCGCAGCCGAAGGCGCAGATGATCGCCGATGACGGTGCGGTCACCAAGGCCGCGACCCCGCCGCTCAAGCAGCCCTAGCGGGTCGGCGCGCCGAACGGGCTCAGCCGTAGACGCGGCGCAGGACGAGTGCGGCGAACAGCAGCGCCACCAGGGCGGCCAGGACGATCGCGGGCGGGATGGACGGCCCGTGCCGGTGCATCTGCGACCGGGCGGCTCGGCAGGTGGGGCAGCGCCCCTCCACCACCGGGTTCGAGCACCGAGCGCAGATGAGATGTTCGCAGCTCATGTCGTGGGCCCCAATCTCCGGGATCGGTTCGCGGGTCCGTGCGGGAAGCGTCCGGTGAAGCGTCCGCTTCTTCGGTGTCCGTCCACTTATTAGATATCTTTCGCCATCATCCAGCGTAGCCGGACTGTATGGTCGTTCCGGCAAGTCCGGGACCTTGACGGTAGGAAACGGCCGGACATCGGGAGACGGATCACATGGCACTGATCGGACGGAAGACACCGATCGGGCTGAACGACGTCCTCGGATACCCGTACCTCGCCGAGTGGGACGAGGTAGTTGCCGGTCCCCTCTACACTGCTCGAAGGCTCCGCGTCCCACCCGGTCGTGAAGCCGGGCGGCGCAGGCAAGTGCCCACGGACCCGTCCGTGGCCGCGGGCCGGGCCGCTCCCCAACCCCTACAGCGAACCGCCGTGATGCAGCCGTGATCCATTTCGACAACGTCACCAAGGTCTACCCGAGCCAGAACCGGCCCGCCCTGCAGCATGTGAACGTCGCCATCGAGAAGGGCGAGTTCCTGTTCCTGGTGGGTCCGTCCGGCTCCGGCAAGTCGACCTTCCTGCGCCTCATCCTGAAGGAGGAGCGTCCTTCCCAGGGTCACGTGCACGTGGCGGGCAAGGACCTGAGCAGGCTGACCAACTGGAAGGTGCCGCACCTGCGTCGCAGGATCGGCTGCGTCTTCCAGGACTTCCGCCTCCTGCCCAACAAGAACGTCTTCGAGAACGTCGCGTTCGCCCTCGAGGTGATCGGCAAGCCGCGGCGCTTCATCGGCAAGGTCGTCCCGGAGGTCATCGACCTCGTCGGCCTGGAGGGCAAGGCCCACCGGATGCCGGACGAGCTGTCCGGCGGCGAGCAGCAGCGCGTCGCGATCGCGCGGGCGTTCGTGAACCGGCCGATGATCCTGCTGGCGGACGAGCCCACGGGGAACATCGACCCCGCCACCTCGATCGGCATCATGAAGGTGCTGGACCGCATCAACCGGACCGGCACCACCGTCGTCATGGCCACCCACGACGCCGCTATCGTCGACGCCTTCCGCAAGCGCGTCGTCGAACTGGAGGACGGCAGGGTCGTCCGCGACCAGTCCCGCGGCGTGTACGGCCAGGCGTACTGACCATCTGAACCATCGATTCCCGCCGGGGCGTACGACAGCCAGAAGGCGGGGACCGCCCGCTTCGGGCCGCGTTCCCTCATGAGGCCGCCCGGGTTCCGGGCGGACCAAAGGCGATCAAGGACAGCGAGGCATGCGCGTACAGTTCGTTCTCCAGGAGATCTGGATCGGTCTCCGCCGGAACATGACGATGACGATCTCCCTCGTCATCACCGTCGCCATCGCCATGGCGCTCTTCGGCACCGGGCTCCTTCTGCGGCAGCAGGTCGACGCGTCCAAGAGCTACTGGTACGACAAGATCGAGGTCTCGATCTTCCTGTGCGCCAAGACGAGCTCCAACCCCAGCTGCCAGAAGCAGGACGTCACCGACCAGCAGCGGCAGACGCTCCAGGCGAGCCTGAAGAAGATGCCGCAGGTCTCCGACGTCGAGTACGAGAACAAGCAGCAGGCGTACGAGCGGTTCAAGGACCGCTTCTCCGGCTCGCCGGGCTTCGTGGAGAGCACCCGCGAGGGCGACATCCCCGACTCGTTCCGTGTCAAGCTCCGCAACCCGGAGGAGTACAAGGCGGTCGCGCAGGCGATGCTCGGCCAGCCCGGCGTGGACACGGTCATCAACGAGCAGGAGATCCTGAAGCGGTTCTTCCGGATCCTGAACGGCCTGCAGGTCGCGGCGCTGACGATCGCGCTGATCCAGGTGATCGCGGCGGTCATGCTGGTCGGCAACACGGTCCGGCTGTCGGCGTTCAACCGGCGCCGTGAGACCGGCATCATGCGGCTGGTCGGCGCGTCCAACACCTATATCCAGATGCCGTTCATCCTGGAGGGGGCCATCGCCGGCCTGATCGGCGGCATCTTCTCCTCGATCTTGCTGGTGTTCAGCAAGAAGCTCCTGATCGACAGACTCGCCGGGGACGTCCAACTCGTCAGCCAGCTCGGCTGGAGCACGGTGATGGCCGTCATCGTGGTGTCGATCTGCTTCGGTGTGCTGCTCTGCGCCGTCGCGTCGTTCCTGACGCTGCGCAGATACCTGAAGATCTGACCCTCGGTGCCCGGATCCGGGGCGAGTGCCGGATCCGGGACGTCCGGCCGCCCTACACTTGCCGCATGGTCCGCACCGTGCCGCCGCTGAACCCGTGCCGCCGCTGAGGAGGCGGCCGGGGCGCACGCTGCGCGGCGCGGCCGTCGCGGCGGCGATCGTCTGCGCGTACGGCGCCGGGGTCGTGAGCGGCTCCGGCTCGCAGCGGCACGCGGCCGTCGCCGGCGGCGGGTCGGTGCTGGACGAGGCCGCGGCGCAGATCGGGCGCCGGGCCGCCAAGCCGGTCGGCCGCGGCGAACTCGACCGCGCCGCCATCGAGGGCATGCTGCGCGGCCTCGGCGACAAATGGGCGCACTACTATCCGGCCCGCGAGTACGACGACGTCGAAGGGCGCCTGACCGGACGCTACAGCGGCGTCGGGCTGTGGCTCGGCGGCTCCGACCGCAGCACCGGCGTGCTGGTCGCGAGCGTCCAGCCGGGCACCCCCGCCGCGCGCGCCGGAGTGCGGGCCGGCGACGCCGTCACCGCCGTGGGGAACCGGTCGGTGGCCGGCTGGGGCATCTCCCGGGTCGCGGCGGCGCTGCGCGGACGTCCGGACGAAGCCGTCGAACTCACCGTGGAACGCGGCCGTCGAACCTTACGGTTCCACCTCGTCCGCACACCCGTCCCTGGAGGGAACGTCACGGTGACCGCCCTGCCGGAGCACGCGCGCCTCATCCGCGTCGGCGCCTTCACGCGCGGCACGGGCCAGGAGGTCCGCGCCGCCGTGACCGGGCGGTCGCCGTCCGGCCGCCCCGCCGGCGGCGTGCTGCTCGACCTGCGCGGCAACCCCGGCGGGCTGCTGGACGAGGCGGTCGACACGGCCTCGGCCTTCCTGCCGGGCGGCCCCGTCGTGACCTACGAGCCGCGCGGCCGGCCCGTCCAGCGGCGCGCGGTCACCGTGCCGGGCGACGCCGACGTCCCGCTGGTGGTGCTCGTCGACGCCGGTACCGCGAGCGCCGCGGAGATCGTCGCGGGTTCCCTGCGCGACCGCGACCGCGCGGTGATCGTAGGATCGCGTACGTACGGGAAGGGCTCGGTCCAGGAGCCGATCGAGCTCGCCGACGGGTCGGTCATCGAGCTGACCGTCGGTCGCTACCGCACCCCGGGCGGCCGTAACCTCGACGGGGTCGGGATCGAGCCCGACGTGGCGGTGTCGGCCGACCGGCCGCCGGACGCGGCCGAGCGGCGCGCCCGGACGGTGCTGAGCGGCCTGCACGCGACCGTGCTCGACAGACGAACGCCGGACAAGGACTGATGACGTGGCACGGGACACCGGGCGCAAGAAGGATAAGAAGGACACCGGGCGGAAGCTCATCGCCCAGAACAAGCGCGCCCGCTACGACTACCACATCGACGACACGTGGGAGGCGGGCATGGTGCTGATGGGCACCGAGGTGAAGGCGCTCCGCGCCGGCCGCGCCTCCCTCGTCGACGGCTACGCGCACGTGATGGACGGGGAGGTGTGGCTGGAGCACGTCCACATCCCCGAGTACACCCAGGGCACCTGGACCAACCACGCGCCCCGCCGCCGCCGCAAGCTGCTGCTGCACAAGCGCGAGATCCAGAAGATCATCGCCAAGTCGTCCGAGCCGGGCTGGACGCTCATCCCGCTCGCCCTGTACTTCAAGGACGGCAAGGCCAAGGTCGAGATCGGCCTGGCCCGTGGTAAGAAGTCCTACGACAAGCGCCAGGCCATCGCCAAGCGGGAAGCCGACCGCGAGATGCAGAAGGCGGCGGCGGCCCGGTTCAGGAGACGGTGAAGGTGTCGATGAAGAACCAGGACGGGCGGCGGCGGCGCGGTATACCGCGGCGGGCGATCGTGCTGGCGGGCGGCGCCCTGGTGGTCTCCGGCGCCCTCGTCGCGACGATGATGCCGGGCGCCCGCGCCGAGCCGTCGGCGATGCCCGCCGTCCGCGACTTCCTCATCGCCTGGCAGGTCGGCAACTACGAGGCCGCCGCCGACCAGACCATCGGCGCCGACAAGGAGCAGGTCGCGCAGGCCCTCGGCCGCGTCCGCGAGCAGCTCGACGCCGCGTCGCTGCGGCTGTCCCTCGGCACCGAGGTGGAGGGCAGCGGCGTCGATCAGATCGTCAAGAAGGGCGACGAGGCCGACGCCCGCTTCACCGTCAAGATCGACCTCGGCGAGAACGGCCAGCCGTGGGAGTACCCCGGCCTGATGCACCTGCGCCGCGTCGGCGGCAAGTGGAAGGTCGTCTGGAGCCCGTCGGTCATCAACACCAAGCTGAAGCCGGGGCAGCGGCTCGCCGTGGTGACCGAGGTGCCGAAGCGCGCGCCCATCACCGACACGCTGGGCCGCTCCCTGCTGCGCGAGGTCGGCGCCTACAACGTCGGCGTGTACCCCGGCCAGCTCGCCGACCCGGCGAAGACCCTGGAGCAGCTCGCCAAGCAGACCAAGATCGACGGCGGCCGCCGACTCGACGCCGAGCGCCTCCTCGGCCGGGTCCGCTCCGCCCCGCCGCAGGACTTCCTGCCGCTGCTGACCCTGCAGGTCCCCGCGCACAACGCGCTCATCCAGCGGCTCAACACCATCCCCGGCCTGCACTTCGACCCGATCCAGGCGCCGATCGCGCCCGCGTACGCGCCAGAGCTGATCGGCAACCTCGGCCCCGCCACCGCCGACCGGCTCCAGCAGGTCGGAGCCCCCTACCAGCCGGGCGACACGATCGGCGTCAGCGGCGTCCAGCTGCTCCAGCAGCGCCGCCTCGCCGGCACCCCGACCGTCCGCGTCGTCGCGCAGGACGAGTCCGGCAAGAACACCGAGGAGCTGCGGTCCTGGGAGGGCCAGCAGCCCGAGGAGGTCCGCACCACCCTCGACCCCGGCTACCAGGCCCGCGCGGACTTCGCGCTCAAGGGGCTGTCGTACCCGGCGTCCATGGTCGTGGTCCGGCCGAGCACCGGCGAGGTCCTCGCCGCGTCCAACCACGGGACGAACGGCGAGAACCGCGCGTTCGAAGGCCACTACCCGCCGGGGCTGACCTTCGGGATCGTGTCCGCCGAGGCCCTGTTCTCGCATGCCGGGATGAACCAGACCACCGAGACCGCCTGCCCCGGCACCGCCACCATCGGCGGCAAGACCTTCACCAGCAAGGCGCACGGCGAGACCGCCTTCGCCAACGTGTTCGCCGCGTCCTGCACGACGGCCCTCGCGCAGCTCGGCGCCAAGCTGGACGCGCAGACCCTCGTCCAGGAGGCCGCCAAGTTCGGCATCGGCAAGGACTGGGGCCTCACCGTCCCCGCGTTCACCGGCACGCTGCCGACGCCCGTCAACGACGGGCAGAAGGCCGCCGCCATGGTCGGCGAGGGCAACGTCGAGGTGAGCCCCCTCGCCATGGCCCTCGTCGCGGCCGCGGCGTCCAACGGCACCTGGCGGCCGCCGTACGTCCTCAAGGACATCACCAAGACCGTCCAGGCACCGCCGGCGCAGACGCTGAGCTCCGAACCCCTCGTCAGCCTCAAGCGCGTCCTCGGCCGCACCGCCGACCGCGGCAACGCCCGCGGCGGCTACGCCGACGCCGGCGTCGCCGCCCTCGCCACCTACGTGCGCGGCGGCGACACCAAGACCGTCTCCTGGTTCGTCGGCTCCGAAGGCGACCGCGCCTTCGCGATCGCCGTCGAAGGCCCCGTCAACACCCCGAAGCTCGCCGCCCGGTTCCTGACCGGCCGTCCCTGAGTTGGGGATCTCTTTACGCGCGGGACGCAACCAACCCGCCACTCCGGGACGTCATTACAGGTGACTGGGCCACCGCTCGGGGGGTTGCGGGACCCAGTCGCCGTGATGAGACCAGAGCCTCGTCTCGGGGGAGGCTCTGCCGTCCGGACCGGCCCGACCCTGCCGGTCGACCCCGGTGGGCGCGACACAGCACGCGCCCACCGGGGTTCACGGTCGTCCAGGGGGAAATAACGTTGCCCGCGCAGGCGTTACCCTAGTAACGTCATCGTGCGGACGTCCCCGGACGCCCGCTTTGACAACTCAACATGGGGGTGACCGGCTTCGACTTCGGTCGTTCGAGCCAGGGGAAGCGGGTCGAGGGTTGCTGTCGTGACCTCGTAAATCCTGTGACAGCAAACCAATAACTGCCAACAAGAAGCAGTCCGAGTTCGCCCTCGCCGCCTGAGCGAGGAGCGAACTCTGTCAGCCCGGTAGCGTCTCCGAACCGGGGTCTGGCATCGTAAGGAGACTCCACCTACCGACCCGGTCGCGGGGCCGGTAGGAACAACCAACAGCGACTGAGTCCGTCGGCGACACGCCTGCGTGAGCGCCGGGACTGAGAAAACGCCAAGCAGGCTGCACCCGGAGAAGCCCTGACTTATCACCGAAGGACGCGGGTTCGATTCCCGCCACCTCCACTTGGACGACGTGTGCTCGGCCCCCGCTTCGCGGGGGCCTTCGCCGTTCGGTGCTGTCTTTCTGGGGGGCGACCCCCAGACCCCCGGTGTGGGGGTCGCCCC
>NZ_SMJW01000259.1 GCF_004348335.1 Actinomadura bangladeshensis
ACCACACCATCATCGGTGCGGAGATCGGCAACACTCAACGTCACGCTCGAAAGATCCCAGTCTCGCCCTACTTGCGTCACAGAAGACTAGTTCGTCCCCATGTCTCCCCTGAGTCTGACAGAGAGGGATCCGCCGCAGCCTCGCGAACCCGAAGGTCTTTCTCCAGCCGGACGTCACTCGCCGATCACAAGGGGGCCGGCTCTGGAAGGACGAGTTCGCCGGCGACGTGTCACTCAAGGAGTGGCAGTGGGCCATTGAACGTGATCTCTACCGAGTGCCCTCCCCGGAGTCCCCGAGCAGCGGGCGCACGATGCTGTCCTTCGCCATACGTCGCGGTCTCGACGGATTACTCAGCCCGACCGGTACTCACGCCAGGCAGTCCCCTCATGACGCGATGGTCAACCTGAGTCACCTGTTCGGGCTCGATGTCGGGCTCGCCGAGCAGTACCGGACGCTCGCGACGCAGGACTCGACCAGGAAGAAGCTGGTACAGGCGGCCAAGGATCCCGTCTGGGGGAAGATCGTCGGTCGCTCCGCAGAGTTGCGCGGCGAGATCGGTGCCGTGGAGCAGCGCGTCCGGGAGTTGCAGGAGCAGGCCAAGGGGTTCCGGGTGCTCCCCGAGTACGAGAACATCCGGGCGGAGGCCGACGAACTGGAGCAGGAGATTCGTCGGCTGCGGGACCAGGACACGGTGGACCGCCACAACCTTCTTGAGATGCGGGAGGCCGCCACCGACGTCGCCGAGCCCGACGACCGCTATCTGGAGGAGGCGTACGAGCAACTGGGCGTCCTGATGGGCCAGGAGGTGCGCCGGCGATTCGATGATGTGCGCGCCTTCCACCAGACGGTGGTGCGCAACCGGGAACGGCAACTGCGCGAGGAGGTCGCTCGCGTCGAGGAACGTCTCACGGAACGAGCGAGGGAGCGCGAGCGCCTCGGTGAACGCCAGTCGGCGCTGCTGACCATGCTCAGCGAGGGTGGTGCACTCGACGCCCTGACGGCACTTCAGCATGTCCTCGCTCAAGAGCAGGCGCGACTGGAGGCGTTGCGGCACCGCTTCCAGGCGGCCCAGACCCTGGAGGCCAGTCGGCGCGAGATCGAGGGCAAGCGGATCGAGCTCGAGACCGCCACGGCCGAAGACCTCGAGTACCGTGCGGCGGTCACCGACGAGGCGAACCGGCTGTTCAACGTCTACGCACGCCGGCTCTACAGCGACGCCCGCACTCCCTATCTCGCGTTCACTCCCGGTAAGCAGAAGATCCAGATCGAGGCGCACATCGATACCGACAACAGCCGCGGTGTGCACAACATGGTCATCTTCTGCTTCGACCTAGCTCTCGCCGTCCTCGCGCATCGCGGCCGACGCGGGCCCGACTTCCTCGTGCACGACAGCCATCTGTACGACGGCGTGGACGCTCGGCAACTCGCCGCGGCGCTCGCGCTCGGTGCCGAGGTGACCGAGGAGGAGGGCATGCAGTACATCGTCACCATGAACTCCGACGACCTGACCAAGGCCGAGTCCGAAGGGTTCACCCCGACCGGTCACGTCCTGGAGCCGCACCTCACCGACCAGCCCGACGGCGGCCTCTTCGGCTTCCGCTTCTGAACCGTAAGCCGGCCATCACTGAAGCCACGGCCCCATGGACGTGGTGCTCCTGGGTGGCCAACCAGGCTGTCCGTAGTGTACGCGGCCCTGTTTAAACGCCATCCATGTAGGAAACCTGCATGGACGAGGCTAGGATGGATTTAGATCCCGACTCCAAGGGGTTCGCATGTTGCTGAGGTTTCGCGGGGCGAACCACAGGTCGTTCCGAGACGAGTTCGAACTCTGGACGGCCGCGAGCCGGTTCAACGCGGGTTCCGGCCGCCCGACGGGCTTGGCCGCAGACCCGGAAGCGGCGTACTTGCCGACCGTAGTGATCTATGGGGCCAACGCGTCCGGTAAGTCCAGCGTCCTCCATGCCATGAGATGGATGCGACGGGCAGTACTGGGGTCGGTGGAGACGTGGTCGTCCCTGGATGCCATCCCCCGCGAGCCCTTCGCTCTCGATCCGGATGCGCGCGACGAGACCTCGCTGTTCGAAGTCAACATCGTCCTAGACGGTGACCGCTTCGTCTACGGCTTCGAGGTGTCCGACGAGCGGGTCGAGTCAGAGTGGCTGCACGCCTACCCCGGCGGGCGGCCCCGCAGGCAGGTGTGGTTCGAGAGGGATGCCGACAACAAGGATCCGTTTAAATTCCCGGGTGAGGGACTGAAGGGGGACAAGGAACGTCTTGTCCCGAGGACCCGCCCCAATGCGTTGTTCCTTACCGTGGCTGCCGCATTCAACCAACCGTACTTGAGCCCGATCCACGCCTGGTTCAAGCAGAACCTCTGGTTCGTCGCGCCCGGCGAAGGAGAAAACAGCCGTGGCGGGTTCACCGCGGAGAAGCTCCGCGATCCAGCTACTATGGAACTAATCATCAAGCTTCTCAAGGTCGCCGATCTGGGCATCGACGGCGCCGAGTCGGAAGTGGTCGACGGCCAAACACGAATCCAGCTGCTCCATCGGGGAAAGCATGAAAGCGTTCCGCTGAATTTCCATCTTGAATCCCAAGGTACTCGAAGCTGGTTCTCGTTCCTCGGGCCGATGATCGAAGCATTGGACAAGGGCGCGGTTCTCATGGTCGACGAACTCGACGCCAGCCTGCATCCGACCCTCGCGGCGGAGGCTCTGCGCATTTTTCAGGATCCGCAGGCGAATGAGAACAACGGGCAGTTGATCTGCACGACGCAGGATGTCACACTGCTGGGCAACCTTCACTCGTTCCCGCCACTTGAGCGCGACCAAGTGCGCCTCGTCATCAAGGACCGGGGAGGGAGGTCAGAGCTCTACCCGCTGACCGATGCGCGCCCTCGTAAGGACGAACCGCTTGATCGCCGCTACCTGGCGGGCGGCTACGGGGGTGTTCCACGAGTGACCGCCGGCGAGGCGGCCGACGTCTTGAGCTCGGACAACGCAGAGGCCTGCGCATGACCTCTAAGGGTAAGAATAGGAAGCGCGGCGCTCCCGCTCGAAGTACGTCATCACGCCCACGAGACCAATATGGGCAGAACAGGCGAAGTCTTGTTGTGACCGTCGTGTGTGAGGGGAAGACAGAACGGGACTACTTGTCCTGCCTAAACGACGAGGCGGGACAGGAGGGCCGCTTCTTTATCAATCTGGCGCCTGCGAGCCAGCCGAACCAAGGTTTTAAGCCGGAGAAGGCGGTCCAGCAGGCGATCGAGGCGAAGAAGCAGCTGCCCGCTGCTGACAAGAAGCAGGTTTGGGTTGTGTTCGATCGCGACGAGAACACGGACATCCCTCGCGCATTCAGACTAGCAGACGTACACAACATCGAAGTGGCCTTCTCGGCGCCTTCCTTTGATTTGTGGCTCTGGCTGCACTTCGCACCCGGTCTGCCCTCCCAGTCAAGCAACGATCAGATCTTGCGGAGCCTCAACGCCGTCGCCGGGTTCGAGTACTACGGCAAGCGGAGCGGAGGGAAGAGCAGTAACTCGAATCCGAAGCGGCTGAACGACAAACAGAGATCTGTATTGTGGGGGAAGCGTGTGGACGCTGTGCGGCTTGCCCGCAAGCTCGTTGACCGCTGCTGGGAAGGGCACTGCGAAGCGAAGCAGAAGCCTGCGGAATCCGGGCACGCCGATAACTGCGACCCGTTGAGACGCGACACGCAGACGGACTTCTACCGGCTCATGGAGTTGCTCCGTGTCGCCGATCGATCGGAGCGACGACACCGGAGGAGTAGTTGAGCGCGTCCCCGGTCACGACCCTCTACCAGGTCCGTTCGCTGATCCTTGACGCCGCATCGCAGTTGAAGAAGATCGACGTGGCGGCGTCCCGGAACTATGTGTCCGCGCTCCTCCTGCTCAAACGAAGCTCGGACGTCTTCGACGGGGCCAGTGCTCGTGTGTACGATCGGGAACTTGCCCGGACGGGTGACGAGGCCGAGGCTGTCAAGGCCGCCGGCGATCCCGAAGAGTACACCGACGTGATCTTCGTTCCACCGGAATCGGCTTGGTCGGGGCTGCTCGGCGTGACGAGCCAGGTGGGCAATGCGCTTCATGAGGCTCTGAAAGGGCTGGAGAAGTACAATACTGATCTTGCCGGTGTCCTTTCCCATATCGACTTCAACAAGAGCCTGGGTGGCGCACGCTTCCGTGACGAGGCGCTGACCTCCTTGATCAGGAGGTTCGACGAGGTATCGCTCCGGGACGCCGACCTGGAGTTCCCGGGACTCGTCGGTGACGCCTACGAGTCGCTGCTGGCCACCTTCGCCGGCTTCTCAGGGTTCAAGAGCGGCGACATGTACACGCCGACCTCGGTTGTTCGGCTGATGGTCGGGTTGGCCGATCCGGCACCGGGTCACACGGTCTACGATCCCTGTGCCGGATCGGGTGGCCTGCTCATCCAGGCACGCCGCCACGTTGCCGACCATCATCCCGACCGTGCCGGGTATCTCGCGCTGGCCGGGCAGGAGCTCGCCGCTGTTCAGTGGGTGAGCGCGCGACTCAACCTGGTCTTCCACGGCATCCGGGACGCCGACGTGCAAATGGGTGACACGCTCGTCGACCCGCGGCATGTCGACGGGAAACGCGTTGAGCGGTTTGACCGTGTCCTCGCGAATCCGGAGTTCTCCGTCAAGTACGACGCCGCAGCCGTCAGTGCGAAGGCTTACGGCAGATTCGGGTACGGCATGGGAGTCGGACCCGCTGATCTTCTGTTCGTCCAGCACATGCTCGCATCTCTTGCCGAGGGCGGCCTCGCGGTCACCGTCATGCCGCACGGGGTCTTGTTCCGGTCCAAGGGAGAACAGGTCGTCCGCAGGGCCATGTTGGAGAACGACGTCATCGAGGCCATCGTCGGTCTCGGGCCGCAACTGTTCTCCCGCACCGGGATCCCCACGTGTCTGCTGTTGCTGCGGGCTCCTGGCGGCAAACCGGTGGAGCGACGCGGTCAAATCCTCATCGTCAACGCCGATCGTGAGTACCGGCCCGGTCGGGCCGGCAACCATCTCGACGAAGAACACCTCGAGAAGATCAGGGCGGTCTGCCGCGAATGGCGCGAGGTCGAGGGCTTCTCCCGGATCGTGGCCGTCGAGGACGTGCTGGCCGATGACGCCAATCTCAACATCCGGCGCTGGGTTGACAACACTCCGTCCCCCGAGCCTCAGGATGTCAGCGCACACCTCTATGGAGGCGTTCCGGCCGCGGAGGTCGAGCCGCTCCGTCCCATCTTCGGCGCATTCGGACTGGACGTCGGTGACTTCTTCGTCTCGTTGGACGACGGATACCTGGACGTGCCGTCAGATGGTCCGGCTGGGGCAGTGGCCAGGATCGAGGATTTGGCCGCCCCTACCGTGACCGAGTTGCATGACCGCTGCGCCACCTGGTGGGCCGAGGAGGGTGACGTCCTGCTTGAGCCGATGAACCAAGGGTCGATGGCGGTCAAGGAGCGGCTCATCCTCACGTTCGCCCAAGCCCTCGGTTCGCAGGGGGTGATCGGCGAGTTCGTCCTGACCGGGCTCGTCGCGCAATGGTGGGTCGATCACATGGAGGAGGTGCAGGCGCTCGCCGCGGGCGGACCCCGCCGGGTCGTGGAGGGCTGGGCTGCGTCCGTGGAGGCCCTGTTCCCTGCACGGCGCACCCAAGGCGGACGCAGATCGAGCAGTCACGCGGCGGACTTGCGGGATGCTCGCGAGCACCCGCTGACTGTTGCCCTCCTACCCGGTTTCCAGGACATGCTGCGGGAGGCCGATGAGGCATTCGCGGCCCTGGATGCTCACCTCAGGTCCCTGAAGGCGGCTCAAAAGGAACACACGGAAGCGGGCGAAGAGACGTCCCCAGCTCAGTCGGCTGAGCATGAGCGCCTGGAGGGGGAGCGGAAAGCGGCCCTCAAGGTTCTCGAGCAGTTGGAGCGTGAGCTGCCCGCGAAGTTCGCGGAAGCCGTCGCCGACATCTCTGAACAAGACGTCCGGAAAATCGTCCTTACCATTATGGGTGAGGATCTGGTCGCCCGGTACGACTCACGTGTGATGGACGCCTTGCGCACCGTCATCGACCGCTACCGTTCCCTAACAGTCAAGTACGAGGTCTCGCTTGAGCGGTTGGAGACGGACCGAGATGCGGCCACTGACCGGGTGCGGGGCCTCCTGGGCGAACTCGCCTACCCTCGCCGCAAAAGTCGAGGAATGCCCGAAAGGTCTGCCCTGGAGTAGCTAACCTACCTGGGGGATCTCCAAGGGGGCGTGCGTGAGCCGGGAAACGTTGGCGACCGATCGGCTTGCCGCACTACTTGCCGACCGCCTCGGCTGGTCGGCGCCCGTCGACTGCTCACTGGGCGAGGCCGGGCCGTTGAGCGGCGAGGGGCTGGCCAAGGGTATCGACCGCGCGCGTTTCCTGGACGCGGTGCGCCGCATCAACCCGGGGCCCGGCGGCGAGCTCTGGCTCGACGACGCGCAACTTGCGCAGGTCTGGGACGCCGTTGCTCGGATCGACCGCGACATGGTCACGGGCAACGAGCAGTTCTTCGAACTGTTGCACTCCGGTGTGGCCGTGGACGCCCCGCCGTGGCTGGACAATGGACGAAGTCGGGCCGTCAAGCTGGTCGAGTGGGACGACCCGGACGCGAACGACTGGGTTGTGGCGACCCACGTGCCGATACGCCGCCGCAGTGCGGGGGTCCCGGCGGTCGAGCTCGATTTCGTGGTCCTGTGCAACGGCATCCCGTTCGTGGTCGGTGCCGCTTCCGGCCCACAAGAGACCGACGGTGTCACCGGCGCGGTCGACCGGCTGCGGGTTCTGTCGGGGGAACGCCGTCTGCTGCCCGACCGATCGGTGCCGGAGCTGTTCCGTTACGTCCAGTTCCTTGTCGCCGTCGATGACGAGCGCGCCGCCCTCGGCACGGTCACGTCCCTTCCAGAGCATTTCGCCGAATGGCGCAGCACCTATCCAGACACTCTGGAGACCGCGGCCGCCCGGCTCGACCTCCCCGCCGGGCAGCAGCCCACCACGCTGCACACGCTCGCGCTGGGGGTGCTGCAGCGGGAACGCCTCCTGGACCTGGTACGAAGCTTCAGCGTGTTCCAGTGGCTGGACGGCAGGACCGTCCGGCTCGTCGCCCGCCATCAGCAGTACCGTGCGGTGAGCAAGACCGTGCGTCGGCTCGTCGGCGAGCAGGACCCCCGCGCCCGTGGCGGCCTGCTCTGGCACACACAGGGCTCCGGCAAGAGCCTGACGATGGTGTTCCTCATCCGGAAGATGCGCAACACCGACGGCCTGCGCACCTTCAAGATCGTCGTGGTATCGGACCGCCGGGCGCTGAAGACGCAGCTCACCCCGGTGCTGCGGCTCAGCGGGGAGATGCCGCTGGTGGCCGAGAGCAGTGCCGACGCGCGCCGGCTGCTCACGAGCACCACGCCCGGCGTGATCCAGCTGATGATTCAGCAGGCGAGGACGGACACGGGCGCGGGTCAGGAAGCGGACGACCAGTTCGGCGGCCTGTTCGACTCGGTGCTGAACAACAGCGACCAGATCCTGCTGTTGATCGACGAGGCACACCGGACGCATACCGGATGGTGGCACGCCCGGCTGACCGCCGCGCTGCCCCGCGCGGTGAAGATCGGCCTGACGGGGACGCCGATCGTCCGGTCCGGAGGCCGGACGACCACGGAGATCTTCGGCTCGGAGATCGATCGTTACACGTTGCGGGAGGCCGAACAGGATGGCGCCACCGTCCCGATCCGCTACGAGGGACGGTATGTGTCGTCCTCGCTGGTCGACCGCGCGGGGCTGGACGCAGCCTACCAGCTCGACGCGGCGGACGAGGTGCCGCTCAACGTCCGGCACGTCCTGGAGTCCACGGACCTGATCAGGGCGAAGGCCCGTGACATGCTCGCCCATTGGGTCGAGCATGTGCTGCCCGCCGGGTTCAAGGCCCAGGTGGTCGCGGTCAGCCGGCTCGCCGCCGTCCGCTACCGGGACGCGTTCTTGACTGCCAGGGATGGCCTGGTCCGCGCCGCCGAGAAGCACCTGGCCAGTCCGGGGCCGCACGACGGCTACGACGAGGGCCTTCTCGCCGCCGCGGCCCGGCACCTGTATCCGCTGCGGCAACTCGACTTCATCCCGGTGATCTCGCCGTCGGCAGGGGACCCGCCGGAGTTCCGCCCGTGGACGGAGAGGTCTGCCCACGACACCCACATCGCTCGCTACTTGCAGCCGCTGCCGCGTCCGGTCGCGGGTGAGCGTGGTGATGACGCGGAGGAACCGTGGTCGCCGTCGGCTCCCCTGGAGCCGCCTCCGGTCGACCCCAACGAGGGCCCGGATGGTCCGTGGGACGGCTGTTTCGGTGGGCTGGAGCCCGATACCGCGTTCTCCGGACGGCCGCGGGAAGAAACGCCGGTCGGGTTCTTGATCGTGCAGCGGATGCTGCTCACAGGCTTCGACGCGCCTCTGCAGCAAGCCTTGTATGTGGACCGGCCCATTCGGGGGGCCGAACTGCTCCAGGCAGTGGCACGGACCAACCGGCCGGCGCGCAACAAGCCGTACGGTTTGGTCGTCGACTACGTTGCGCTTGCCGACCACCTGGACGAAGCGCTCGCCGAGTACGAGCTGGACGACCTGGAGGGAATGCGGGAGGACCTGCTCGGCTACGAGCTGCCCCGTCTCGCCGCACATGCGCAGACCATGCGGGGCACCCTCGCCGAGCTGGGGATCAGCGAATCCGAGGCCCGCGATCCGGACGCCCAGGAGGAGTTGCTCGCGCGGCTGGAGGATCCGGCCCTGCGTGCCCGGTTCGACGGCGCGGCTCGGGCGTTCCTGTCGGCCGTCGAACGCCTGCTGCCACGCCGTGAGGTGGGTGCCCATCTGGAGTTGGCCAAGGATGTCGGGCTGCTCCAGTGGCGGGTGCGACGGCGTTTCCGTGACACCGGCACCGGCCGTCCCGACCCGAACCAGTACGGCCCGCTCCTCCGGGAACTGCTGGACGAGCACATCCGCGCCAACGTGCGCGTCCAAGAGGTGCCACCCGTCGAGATCACCGGCGCGAGCTTCCGGGACCGCGTGGACGCGCTGCGCAGCGACCGCGCCCGAGCCCGCGAGTACGAGTACGCCCTACGGCGGCTCATCGAAGAGAGTCGGCGCAGCGATCCCGGCCGTATCGGGCGCTTGAGCGGTCAACTCGACCTCCTGCTCACCCAATTGGACCAGCAGTGGCGGGAACTCGCGGACGCCCTCGGCGACCTGGTAGACCAGATCGTTGTGGACGACGCGGAGATCCTTGCGCTCGACCTCGACCCGCAAACGGAAGGACGTATCTTCAGCGTTCTCGAGGAGCAGCTTGCCGCCGAGATCAGCGCTCAGGGGCCCATCACACGGGACCGCCTGGTCGAGGTCGCCAGACGGCTCGCAGTAGACATCAGGGATCAGATCGGTCCTCCTCACTTCCCGGGGAACGAGCATCTTCAACAGAACCTCCGCAGGAACCTGCGGCGCCAGGTAATCGATCTGCTCGATGTGAGCCGTGACGTGGCCGGCCCGATCGCTGGGGAGCTGCTAGGGCTCGCGGTTGAACAGAGAGACCAGTTCCTCAGGGAGTAGGGAGCAGGTTCCGGGCGGTGTTCAAGCGATGGACGGTGAGCTCGGCCAGTCGACTTCAGAATACGATCTGATAACCTGTGGTCATGAGCACCACGATTCATCCAGACTCGGTCACCTTCTCCGACCTGTCCCGCAACCCGCGGGCCGTCGCCGAACGTGCCTCCAAGCTGGGCCGGGTGCGCGTCACCCATCGTGATGCACCCGACTTCTTCCTCACGGTGGCCGATCGGGAAGAGCGGCGTGACGAGACGCTGGCCACGGCCTCTCGGATCTTCATCGCGCTGATGAAGCACGATCCGGGCGCCCGCGAGCTGCTTCTCGCCATGCCGGATGTGTTCCCGTGGGTGCATCATCTCAGCACCGATGAGGTGCGCGCCTTCACCGTAGAGCTGGTCGAGGCGCTTTCGGACGCGGCCGAGCTCGACCTTGACGCGTCCATCGACGAGGTGATCACCGGTTGGCGTGCGACCGCGCGCATCAAGGCCGATCCTCAGCAGCACGCGGACGCGGTGCGCCCCACCAGCGGTGACTTCGGCCAGGTGGAAGTACACCCGTGAGTCCGAAGCGGGGGGATCGTGTCACGGTCCCGCCTCCGGATGACCAGTGGGATGTGCGGTTCGGAACGGGCGAAGCCGCGAACGGCTGGGACGAGCTTTGCCGGCTCGCCGTGGCCAACAGCCGGCGATGCTTGGAGATACTCCGTTCCGAGCCGCGCTCCCGCGCCAACCATCAACGCCAGCATCGGCTTCGCGGAGATCTCGCAACCCGCCGGCACAACGGTCAGGACCTGGAGCAGTGGGAGTACGAGGTCACCAGCGGTGGCCGGGTGCGCTACCTCATCGACGACGAGACGGAGCCTGTCAAACTCGTTGAGACAGTTCAGGCTGCGGGTTGGGCCTGGTTGTTCTCCTGGTTCTTGTCCTTGGGTGGTTCGTTTATCCAGGCCTTGTCGGGCAGTTCGGGCGGGACGGGCCTGGTGTGGAACCGTTCGGGGTTGGCGGTGTAGGCGGCGGCCAGTACCTTGCAGCGGCGGTCTCGGATCTTGGTCGCGGTGCCGTCATGGA
>NZ_SMJW01000025.1 GCF_004348335.1 Actinomadura bangladeshensis
CACCGCCGCCGCCACGTCCTCCGCCCCGGCGGGCCCGCCGCAGGCCGCGGTGCCGCCCGGGGTCGAGTCCAGCACGCTGGTCGTACGGGCCCGCACCGACGAGTGCAAGATCTTCGTCTCGGTGCCCGGCGACACGATCACCGTGCTCACCGACGAGAGCCTGCGCACCGGCGACCTGCGGCAGTACGACCAGCCGCGCCTCAACGCCGTGGTCTACGACGCGTCCGCCTGCGACGTGTGGGTGAACGGCAAGGAGGAGCCGGCCGGCAAGCCGAAGGAGCGCAAGAACTACACCCTGAACAAGGGGTGAGCCGGAACCGGGAGTGAGAAGGCCCACCCCGGGGAATGCGGGAGTCTTGCGGCGGGCTGGCATGAGGGACGGCCGAAGATCGCAGCGGGAGGCTTCCATGTCCGAGCAGGGGTTCCGGGTCGAGCACGACTCCATGGGCGAGGTGCGGGTGCCGGCGGCGGCCAAGTGGCGGGCGCAGACGCAGCGCGCGGTGGAGAACTTCCCGATCTCCGGGCGGACGCTGGAGGCCGCGCACATCGCCGCGCTCGGCCGGATCAAGGCCGCGGCGGCGACGGTGAACGCCGAACTCGGCATCCTCGACGCCGACATCGCCGGCGCCGTCGCCGAGGCCGCCTGGGAGGTCGCGGACGGCCGGTGGAACGACCAGTTCCCGATCGACGTGTTCCAGACCGGGTCCGGGACGTCGTCCAACATGAACGCGAACGAGGTCGTCGCGACGCTGGCGGAGGAGCGGCTCGGGCGGCCCGTCCACCCCAACGACCACGTGAACGCCTCCCAGTCGTCCAACGACGTGTTCCCGTCGTCGATCCACATCGCGGCGACCGGGGCCGTCCTGAACGACCTGGTGCCGGCGCTGCGGCAGCTGGAGGCGGCACTGGCGCGCAAGGCCGCGGAGTTCGCGACCACCGTCAAGTCGGGCCGCACGCACCTGATGGACGCGACGCCGGTGACGCTCGGCCAGGAGTTCGGCGGCTACGCGGCGCAGGTCCGGCACGGCGTGGAGCGGCTGGAGGCCGTCCTGCCGCGGCTCGCGGAGCTGCCGCTCGGCGGTACGGCGGTCGGCACCGGCATCAACACCCCCGAGGGCTTCGCCGCCCGCGTCATCGCGGAGATCGCGCGGGCCACCGGGCTGCCGCTGACCGAGGCCCGCGACCACTTCGAGGCCCAGGGCGCGCGGGACGGCCTGGTGGAGGCGAGCGGCGCGCTGCGCACCGTCGCGGTGAGCCTCACCAAGATCGCCAATGATCTGCGCTGGATGGGGTCCGGCCCGCGCGCGGGGCTCGCCGAGATCCGGCTGCCCGACCTGCAGCCCGGCTCGTCGATCATGCCGGGGAAGGTGAACCCGGTGATCCCCGAGGCGGTGGCGCAGGTCGCCGCGCAGGTCATCGGGAACGACGCGGCGGTGGCGTTCGGCGGCGCGTCCGGCAGCTTCGAGCTGAACGTGATGCTGCCGATGCTGGCCCGCAACGTGCTGGAGTCGATCACCCTGCTGGCGAACGCGTCCCGGCTGCTCGCGGACCGCTGCGTGGACGGCATCGAGGCCGACGCGGACCGCATGCGCGAGTACGCCGAGTCCTCACCGTCGATCGTGACGCCGCTGAACCGCTACATCGGCTACGAGGAGGCGGCGAAGGTCGCCAAGCAGGCGCTGAAGGAGCGCCGGACGATCCGCGAGGTCGTGCTCGAACGCGGTTACGTGGACGACGGGAAGCTGACCGTCGAGCAGCTCGACGAGGCGCTCGACGTGCTGCGGATGACCGGCTCGTCCGGCAAGTGAGGCTTGTACGCGTCCCAGCGGCCCGCAGGGGCGCCGGGACGCGCCGGGCCCGGATCAGTACCAGCCGGCCGACTGGAAGTGCGACCAGCCGCCGCAGGGCGTCTTGTAGCGGTCCTTGATGTAGCCGAGGCCCCACTTGATCTGCGTGGTGGCGTTGTTCTGCCAGTCGGGGCCCGCGCTCGCCATCTTGGAGCCGGGCAGCGCCTGCGGGATCCCGTACGCGCCCGACGGGTTGGCCGCGTGGGTGTTCCAGCCGCTCTCCCGGTCCCAGAGCTTGACCAGGCAGCCGAACTCGCCATCGCCGGTGAAGCCGAAGCTCGGCATGAGCTTTTTGGCGATCTCCTGCGCCTCGCCCTTCGGCACCGGGTCGCCGACCGGCCCGCCGCCACTGCCGGTGTCCTTCTTCGGCTCCGGCTTCTTCGTCGGGATCGGCGCGCCCTTGGGGCGGATGGCCGGGCCCTTGCCGTCGTCCTCGCGCGTCGCGCGGGACGCGCGTTCCAGCGCCAGCTCGCGGCGCTGCTGCTCCAGGACCTTCGGGTCGACCTTGGGCGCGGCGGCATCGGCGAGCTGCCGGGACGGCTCGACCGTCGCGGCGGTGTCGCCGCCGTCGCCGGAGCCGCCGGTCAGCGCGAACGCGGCGACCGCGCCGCCGCCGATCACGACGGCCGCGCCCGCGGCGACCGCGGCGATCCGCAGGCCGGTGCGCCGGCCGGAGCCGCCGGTCCCGCCCCGGCGCGCGCCCTGCGGCGCGGGCCGGCCGGACCCGATCTCGTCGTGCGGCTCCCCGGCGGAGACACCGGTGCGCAGGGGCTCCGGCGCGTCCGGCCGCATGGCCTGGAAGCCGAGCGTGTCGCCGGCGGGGGCGCCGGCGCGGGCGCGGTCGGTGCCGGCGACCCGCACATCGTCCTCGTGCGGCACCCGCGGCACGGCCGGCTGCGGCGCGGTCACCGGGGGCGCGTTCTCGCGCGCCGCGGCCGGGCCGGGGGCCGGGGCAGCCGCCTCGAAGGCGGCCATCGCGTCGGCGACGGGGGCCGGGAGGTCGAAGTTCTGTCGATCGTCTCGCCTAGGGGACCCGGGACGGTCTCCGTACAAGGCGGTCCTTCCGACGGTCGCACGCGCATGGGCACGCGCACGAGCTGTTTCCACCCCCGGCCCTGCGGACCGCCGGGACGTCGCGCGGCTCCGGGACCGGGCCGGCGCCGCGTCCGGGGCGCGTCGTACTGGGGGGCCGCGCTCCGGCCTGGCACCGCTCGGGGGGTGCTTACGGGGAGACACAATGCCGGAGTCTGCGGGCCGCTTCGCAACCGAAACGAGACAAATGCGGCCGGTGGGATCGTTGGCAACTCCCCGGACGAAGCACCGAAACCCCTGACCGGCCTGGGCATCTGCCCCGAAGTGGCGGGCAATGTGACCTTAATCACAGTTCGACGGTGCGGGGTTTGCTGATCACGTTCCGTAGGGAATGGATGAACGTGTTCTGAGACAAGAAACCCCGGCGGGCCGCACCAGGCCCCGCCGGGGTTACGATGTGCTCCCGTCCGCCCGCTACGCGCCCACGTCACCGAGCATGTCGGTGACCAGCTCGGCGATCGGCGACCGCTCCGACCGGGTCAGCGTCACGTGCGCGAAGAGCGGGTGGCCCTTCAAACGTTCCACCACGGCCGCGACCCCGTCGTGCCGCCCCACCCGCAGGTTGTCGCGCTGCGCGACGTCGTGGGTCAGCACGACCCGCGACCCGGCGCCGATCCGCGACAGGACGGTCAGCAGCACGCCGCGCTCCAGCGACTGCGCCTCGTCCACGATGACGAACGCGTCGTGCAGCGAGCGGCCCCGGATGTGCGTGAGCGGCAGGACCTCCAGCATGTCGCGGTCGACGACCTCCTCGATGACCTCGGGAGTCGTCACCGCCGACAGCGTGTCGTAGACGGCCTGCGCCCACGGCGACATCTTCTCGTTCTCCGAGCCGGGCAGGTAGCCGAGGTCCTGGCCGCCGACCGCGTACAGCGGGCGGAACACCACGACCTTGCGGTGCCGGCGCCGCTCCATGACGGCCTCCAGGCCCGCGCACAGCGCGAGCGCCGACTTGCCCGTGCCGGCCCGGCCGCCGAGCGAGACGATGCCGACGTCCTCGTCCATGAGCAGGTCGAGCGCGATCCGCTGCTCGGCGGACCGGCCGCGCAGCCCGAACACCTCCCGGTCGCCGCGCACCAGCTTCACCGACTTGTCCGGCAGCGTCCGGCCGAGCGCGGAACCGCGCTCCGACAGCAGCCGCAGGCCGGTGTGGCAGGGCAGGTCCCTGGCCTCCTCCAGGTCGGTGCTCCCGGTCTCGTACAGCTCCTCGACGGGCCCGGCGGGCACCTCCAGCTCCCGCATGCCGGTCCAGCCCGACTCGACGACGGCGAGCTCCGCCCGGTACTCCTCGGCGGCGAGCCCGACCGCGGACGCCTTCACCCGCATCGGCAGGTCCTTGGAGACGAGCACGACGTCCCGCCCCTCGTGGGCCAGCCAGCCGGCCACCGACAGGATCCGGGTGTCGTTGTCGCCGAGCCGGAAGCCGTCCGGCAGGACGCTCGGGTCGGAGTGGTTCAGCTCGACGCGGAGCGTGCCGCCCTGGTCGCCGTGCGGCCCCTCCACGGACACGGCCTCGTCCAGCCGGCCGTGCCGCAGCCGCAGGTCGTCCAGCGTGCGCAGCGCCTGCCGGGCGAAGTACCCGAGCTCTGGGTGGTGGCGCTTGGCCTCCAGCTCGGAGATGACGACGATGGGGAGTACGACCTCGTGCTCGGCGAACCGGGTCAGCGCCCCGGGGTCGGCGAGCAGGACGCTGGTGTCGAGGACGTACGTGCGCCGCTCCGGAACGGAGGTTCCGGAGGTGTTCCCGGACGTGCCGGGACGGCGCGCGGAGGATGTGGCCACTCGATCTCCCTGACTCTGGGGAACCTACCGGTGGCGCGCAGGTCCGCCCGCGAGGGGGCGGTGGTCCGCGAAGGACGGTCAGGTACCGTAGCGCCGGTGCCGCGCGGCGTAGGAGCGCATGGCCCGGAGGAAGTCGACCTTGCGGAAGTCCGGCCAGTGGACCTCGCAGAAGTAGAACTCCGAGTGGGCGCTCTGCCAGAGCATGAAGCCGGAGAGACGCTGCTCCCCCGAGGTGCGGATGACCAGGTCCGGGTCCGGCTGGCCGCGCGTGTAGAGATGCTCCGCGATGTGCTCCACGTCGAGGGACTCGGCGAGTTCCTCGATGCTGGTGCCCCGGCTCGCCTGCTCGATGAGCAGTGAGCGCACCGCATCAGCGATCTCACGCCTACCTCCATACCCAACCGCGACGTTCACAATCAGGCCGGGAGCGCCGGATGTGGCCTCACCCGCATCTTTCAGGACGCGGGCGGTCTTATCGGGCAGCAGGTCGAGCGCGCCGACGGGCTTGACGTTCCAGCCGTCGGCGGCGAGCTTGCGGACGGTGTTCTCGATGATCTCCAGCAGCGGGTCGAGCTCGGCGGCGGGCCGGTTCAGGTTGTCGGTGGACAGCAGCCACAGCGTGACGACCTCGACCCCGGCCTCGGCGCTCCACTGCAGCAGTTCGGAGATCTTCTGGGCGCCGCGCTGGTGCCCGGTGTTGACGTCGGCCAGGCCCATCGACCTGGCCCAACGCCGGTTCCCGTCCAGTATGACGCCGACGTGCCGAGGGGTGACATCGGTGGGCAGGTCGGCCTCGACCCGGCGCTCGTACAGCCGGTAGACGACATCCCGGACCGCCGCGTACGGGCGGCTGCGGCGGACGGCGGACACCAGCCGGCCGCCCTCGGCGGGACGGCGGCGCGCCCCCTCGCTCCGCCCTCCGCGCGGCTTCCCGATGCGCGGCATTCCCGTACGCCGAACCCCCATATGGGCTTCCCTTCGAGCGACCCACTCCCTGCCGGGAGGACGCTCAATTATGGCGCGGCCGCCGCACTCATCCCGCCGTTTCGATGAGGTCAGGGTAGTGCGGGGCCGGGCCCGTAAGGGATGGTCGGCCTGCTCCGGCCGCGGGGTACCACCCCCGCGCTCCGTCCGCGCGGGTCAGGCCTTCGGGCCGGCGGCGCGGGCGCGTTCGACGTGCTGCAGGGCGGTGCGCAGCTCGGCGAGCCAGGCGTCGGTGTTCTTGCCGACGAGCCGGACGCACCAGGCGAGCGCGTCGCTGCGGCTGCGCGCGACGCCGGCGTCCACGAGCGTGTCCAGGACGCGCCGCTCGGGCTGCCGCAGCCGGGTCATGACCGGCACCGACAGGTGGGTGAACATCTCCCGCTCGCCGTCGCACTCGATGCCCCAGGAGACCTTGTAGCCGAAGCGCTGCTCGGCCTCGCGCGCGATGCCGATGCGCCGCTCGCGGGTCTCCTCGCGGAAGCGCTGGACGTGCCCGGCGATCACGCCGGCCCGCTCCGCGCCCGACACCGCCTCGGCCGCCGCCGGCACCGGCAGCCGGCCGATGACGCTGGCCTCCTCGCGGTCGAGGACGACCTCCGGCGGGCCGTCGAACCACTCGTCCGGAAGCCGCCCGGAGAACCAGCCGCGCAGCTCCTCGGCCGCTTCACTCGTAGTCATGTAATTAAAATTACAGCTCCCCACGCGGAGCACGCCAGCCCATCGGCCCGTTTGACATGAACCATCTTTTGAGAGTTACTCTCATTTCATAGGGACAGTCATTTGGAGGCTGCAACCATGAAGTCCGGACACACCCGGCGCTGGCTCGGGCTCTGCGCGCTGTCGCTGTGCATGCTGGCGCTCGGGTTCGACATGACGATCCTCAACGTGGCGCTGACCACGCTGTCGGAGGACCTGCACGCGAGCATCGGCGAGCTGCAGTGGATCGTCGACTCCTACCTGGTCGTCTTCGCCGCCGTCCTGCTCCCGGCCGGGCTGCTCGGCGACCGGCTCGGCCGCAAGCGGATGCTGCTGGCCGGCCTCGCCGTCTTCGGCGCCGCCTCGCTCGCCGGGGCGCTGGCGGGCGGCACCGGCGGCGTCATCGCGGCGCGCGCGTTCATGGGGCTCGGCGCGGCGGTCGTCCTGCCGCTGTCCATGTCGATGCTGCCGGCGGTGTTCCCGCCGGAGGAGCGGACCCGGGCCGTCGCCGTCTGGTCGGCGGCCAACGCGCTCGGGCTGCCGCTCGGCCCGCTGCTCGGCGGCTGGCTGCTGGAGCACTACTGGTGGGGCTCGATCTTCCTGATCAACGTCCCGGTGGTGGTGATCGGCGGCCTCGCGGTCGCGCTCCTGCTGCCCGAGACCCGCGACCCGGCGGCGCCGCGCGTCGACCTGACCGGCACCGCCCTGTCGATGGGCGGCCTCGTCGCGCTGGTGTACGGGGTCATCGAGGCGCCGGCCCGCGGCTGGACCGACCCCCTCGTCGGCGCCATGCTCGTCCTCGCCGTACTCCTGCTCACCGGGTTCGTGCTGTGGGAGCGCCGGGCTGCCGAGCCCATGCTGGACATGGCGCTGTTCCGCGACAGATCGTTCACCTGGGCGATGGTCGCCGCCGTCACCGCGAACCTCATGCTGGGCGGGATCCTGTTCGTCCTGCCGCAGTACCTGGAGGCCGTCCAGGGCGCCGACGTCTTCGACACCGGGATGCGGCTGATCCCGATGCTGCTCGGCCTGATGGCCGGCGCGCTCGCCACCGACCGGGTCGCGGGCCGCACCGGGCACAAGCCCGTCATCGTCGCGGGCCTGCTGGTGCTGACCGCCGGCTTCGGCTGGGGCGCGCTCACCGCGGCCGGCGACGGCTACGCGGCCACCGTCCCGTGGCTGGTCGTCATCGGCATCGGCTCGGGCCTCACGATGATCCCCGCGATGGACGCGGTGCTCGCCGCGCTCCCCGCCGACCAGGCCGGACGCGGCTCGGGGCTCGTCCAGACCCTGCGCCAGACCGGCGGGACGCTCGGCGTCGCCGGCCTCGGCAGCCTCCTCGCCGCCGTCTACCGCGACCGCGTCTCCACCGGCCACCTGCCCGCCGACGCGGCCGGCGCGGCGCGCGACTCCATCGGCGGCGCCGTCCGGGTCGCCGCCCGGCTGGACGACGGCGCGCTGCTCGCCTCCGCGCGGGGCGCCTACGTCCACGGCATGGACGCGGTGCTCGCCGCCTGCGGGGCCGCCGCGCTCGCCGCCGCCGTCCTGCTGTGGCTGTTCATGCCGCGCCGCGCCGCCGGAGGTGCGGTGCCCGCCGCCGATGACCGAGAATCGACCCATGAGCACGTCGTCCCCTGAGCACGCCATCGACCGGCTGGAAGACCGGCTCTCCCGCCTCCCGCTGCGGGAGCGCAAGAAGCTGCGGACCCGGAGGGCGATCCAGGACCACGCCCTCCGGCTGTTCGGCGAGCAGGGGTACGACGAGACGACGGTCGAGCAGATCGCGGCGGCGGCGGAGATCTCGCCGAGCACGTTCTTCCGCTACTTCCCCACCAAGGAAGACGTCGTCGTCACCGACGAGTACGACCCGATCATGGCGCAGATCATCCGCGACCAGCCGCCCGAGGTGTCGGCGATCGAGGCGCTGCGCGCCATGCTGCGGGAGATCCTGCCGCAGCTGTACGCCGACGATCTGGAGGTCCTCCGGACGCGGCTGCGGCTCGCCGCGACCGTCCCCGCCGTCCGGGGCCGCATGTTCGAGTCGATGCGGGGCACCTTCGACCTGATGAGCGAGGCCATCGGCGAACGGACGGGCCGCGCCCCCGACGATCCCGACGTGGAGGCGTTCAGCTGGGCCGTCCTCGGCGTCATGCAGGCTGCCATGAACCGCCTGATCGAGGACAAGGTCACCTACGAGGACCTCCCGGCCCTCCTGGACCACTACCTCGAATTCCTGGCCCGCGGCTGCCCGCTGTAGGCGTCGTCAGCCGATGGCACCGTCAGCCGATGGCGGCGGCCACCTTGGCGGCGGTCTTGGGGCTCACCCGGACGGCGCCGCGCATGTTGCGGGTGTAGACCTTCTGGACCTGCACCACGGTGCCCGTCCGGGGGGCGGCGATCATCTTGCCGTTGCCCAGGTACAGGGCGATGTGCGAGATGTAGCCGGGGGCGGTCGGGTCGTTCGCCCAGATGAGCATGTCGCCCGGCTCGGCCTTGCTGTAGGGGATCACCCAGCCGGCGCGGGCCTGGTCGGCGGCGACTCGCGGCAGCCTGATGCCCGCCTTGGCGAACGCGTACTGCATCAGGCCGGAGCAGTCGTAGCCGCCCTCAGCCTCGGACTCGCCGCCCCACACGTACGGCCAACCGAGCCGCGTGTACGCCGCTTTGATCACCGTCTGCACCTGCCGGGCGGTCATGACCTGGCCGTTGGAGGCGGGCAGGTTCCCGCTCTTCGGGAAGTCGATCTCCGGGTTGACCGCGACGGCCTTGGCCTGCTTGGGCAGCACCTTGCGGAGCTTCTTGATGAACGCCTTCGGCTCGCTCTTCGGGACGCTGATCAGCATCGCGTTGCCGCTCGGCATCCCGAGGGCCTGGGCGGTGCCGTGCGAGACGACCGCGTCGACGTCGCTGATGCCCATCGTCGCGTACGCGCCGACGCGCAGCTGCGTCTGCCGGTGCTCGCCGCCGACGGGGACCTGGCTGCCGAGCTTGACGCCGCCGTCGCTGCCCATCGTGAACGAGATCGCGACGTCGCCGGCCGCCAGGTTGCGCCAGAGCGCGTCCGACTTGGCGGTCGGCTTCGGCGTGTAGTTGCGGAACGTGGACGGGTTCACGCCCATCAGCCCGACCCGCTTGCCCGCGACCATGCCCTGCACGGCGTCCACGACCTCGACGCCCCGCACGCCCTTGGCGCCGCGGACCCGCTGGACGACGTCGGCGGGCAGCGTCGTCGGCGCCGCCACGAGGACGTGCGGGGTGAGCCGCTTACCGAGCGGCGCGACCGCCGTGGGCGACAGGTTCGTGCTGCCGGACGCGGCGACGTACCGGGCCCGCTGCTGCTGCGTCCGCGGCGGGGCGGCGGGCGCGTCGTCGTGCGCGACGAGCACCGCGACGTTGGCGGCGAGCGTGGTCAGCACCGAAACGCCGATGATCGTCGGTAGGACCCGGCGGTTCGGCTTTCCCACTGCTGCACTCCTCGAAGGTCGTCCTGCGTCCCGGCCGGCCCACCGGCCCCGGGACGACTATGACCCAGGCGGGCTGCCACCGTCCAGATACCCGGACCACCACCCGGCACCCTCGCCCGTCCGGCCCCATCGGGTCAGATCCGGCCCGGCTACTCCTTGGTAACACCAAGCGGGAACGAGAGCAAGGTCACGCTGCCACAAAGTAGACCGTCAGTCCAATTGCCCACGTAGTTCGCGGGTCAGATCGGACGTGGTCGTCACGGGCAGCCGGCACACGAACCCGCGGCACACGTACGCGGCCGGGACCTCCGCCACCAGGCCGCGCCCCTCCAGCAGCGGCACGCCCTCGGCGTCCGGCGGGCCGACGCTCACCACCGCGCCGGGCGCGACGGCCATGAGGGCCGTCCGGTGCAGCGCCCGCGTGCGCGGATCGTCCGGATCGCCGACCACCGCGATCTCGACCGGGCCGGTCGCGTGCGCCTCCGCCACGGCCAGCCCCCACCCGGCGAACCGGGCGTGCTTGCCGGCGAGCGCCCCGGCCGGGGCCAGCGCCGCCTCGGCGGCCTGCCGGTGCCAGTCGGACGCGGTGAGCGCCGCGAACGACAGCAGCGCCCCCGCCGCCGCGAACTGCCCGGACGGGGTCGCGTTGTCGGTCGGGTCCTGCGGCCGCCGGAACAGCCGCTCCGCGTCGTCGGCCGTGTCGTAGAAGCCGCCCTGCCCGTCCGCGAACCGTTCGAGGACGGTGTTCAGCAGCTCGCCGGCCATCCGCAGGTGATGCGGGTCCCCGGTGACGCCGTGCAGGGCGATCAGGCCCTCGGCCACGTCGGCGTAGTCCTCCAGGACGCCGGAGTTGGCGCCCGCGGCCCCGTCCTTGGACGTCCGCGCCAGGCGCCCGTCGCGCTCGTGCACGTCCACCAGCAGCCGCGCGACCTCCTCGGCCGCCCGGACGAGATCGGGCCGGTCGAACAGGGCGCCGCACTCGGCCAGCGCGGCGATGGCGAGCCCGTTCCACGCCGCCACGACCTTGTCGTCCCGCGCAGGCGGGATCCGGTGCGCGCGCGCCGACAGCAGGGCCGTCCGGACGCGCTCGTACCGGTCGGCGTCGTCGGGGTCGCTCAAGAGCTGCAGGACCGACGTCCCGTGCTCGAACGTCCCCGTCACCTCGAAGAGGCCCTCGGCGAACGCGCCGTCGTCCTCGCCGAGCACCTCCCGGAGCTGCGCGGGCGTCCACGCGTAGTACTTCCCCTCGACGCCCTCGCTGTCGGCGTCCAGCGCCGAGGCGAGGCCGCCCTCGTTCGTCCGCAGGTCGCGCAGCATCCAGTCGCAGGTCTCCAGCGCGATCCGCCGCGCGAACGGCGTGCCGGTGAGCCGCCACCAGTGCGCGTAGACCCGCGCCAGCAGGGCGTTGTCGTAGAGCATCTTCTCGAAGTGCGGGACGACCCACCGGGCGTCCACGGAGTACCGCGCGAACCCGCCGCCTAGCTGGTCGTACATCCCTCCGCGGGCCATCGCCTCCAGGGTGTGCGACGCCATCGCGAGGGACTCCTCGTCACCCGTCCGCGCGTGGTGCCGCAGCAGGAACTCCAGCGCCATCGACGGCGGGAACTTGGGCGCGCCCCCGAACCCGCCGCGCACCGCGTCGTAGGAACCGGCGAGCGCCTTCACCGCCTGCGCGAGCGCCTGCTCACCGGGCACCTCCGTGCCCGCCGGCCCGGAACCCCGCGAGCTGAGCGCCGCGACGACCTGCTGCCCCTGCCCCACGACGTCGTCGCGCTGCTCCGTCCACGCCTTGTGGACGGCCTGCAGCAGCGCCTGGAACTGCGCGCGCGGGAAGTACGTCCCGCAGTAGAACGGATGTCCCTCCGGGGTCATGAACACCGTCATCGGCCACCCGCCCTGGCCCGTCATGGCCTGGGTCGCCTCCATGTAGACGGCGTCGATGTCCGGCCGCTCTTCGCGGTCCACCTTGATGTTCACGAACAGCTCGTTCATGACGCGCGCGGTCTCATCGTCCTCAAAGGACTGGTGAGCCATCACATGACACCAGTGAGTTCAGCGGAGCTACCAATGGCAGGATGCGTACCCCACTGAGAGCAGTATGGGCACGTCCCGCCGATTAGCCTCCGCGATCGCCTCCTCTCCCCATTCCCACCAGTCGACCGGATTGGTGGCGTGCTGAAGGAGATACGGCGACGTAGCTTGAGCTAGTCGGTTCACCCCTCCAGCCTCTCACATGTCCTGGCACCCCCTCTCACCGCCACCGTCCGTGAAATGTCGGCCCCGGACTGTAACTTCACCGACCTCGGCAAGCCCCTTCCGGAAGGTGAGATGAGATGAGCCCGGCACAACCGCTCTTGATCGCGTATGCGCGCATCAGCGACCTGTCAGGGAAGCGGCGGACGCTCGCCGCGGCCCTCGGCGTGGAGGCCCAGCACGCCGCCTGCGAAGCGATGGCACGCGACGCCGGGGCCGTCGTGATCAAGCAGTACACGGACAACGACAGGTCGGCGGGCCGCGACGAGAAGCGCGCCGGATTCGAGGCCATGCTGGCCGACCTGCATCGCGGCCGCATCGGTGATGGCGAACCTGTGGAGGGTGTGATCACGGTGGACGTCGACCGGATCTACAAGACACCGGCCCAGTGGGAACGCTTCGTCACCGCGTTCCGCGCCGCTCCTGGACGCGCCTTCCTGGACTGGCAAGGACATCGCGACCTGTACGCATCGGACGCCGAAGAGACGGGATGGCACGACGTCTCCGGGATCATGGGCGAGAACTCTCGGCGCGGCGACCGGACACGGCGGTGGCACGCCGCTCAGGCACGGCGGGGAATCGCCCACACGGGCGGGCGGGTCTTCGGTTACCGTCCCGTCCGCGGCGCTCCGGGGGTCATCGAAGTAGTGCCGGCCGAAGCGGCGGTCATCCGCGAGGCCGTGGCGGCCTGCGTCGAGGGCCTGCCTCTGGGCTCGATCACGCAGATCTTCGCTCGCTCCGGCATCCCGACCGAGAACGGGGGTCCGTGGCGGGCCCAGACGGTGAAGCAGATCATCTCCAGCCCCCGGCTCGCGGGGCTGCGGATGCTCAACGGCGAGGTCGTCACTGACGACGCCGGCGAGCCCGTGCCGGGGTGTTGGGAACCCATCATCAGCCCGTCCGAATGGGAGACGGTCCGCAAACGGTACTCACCGCGCCATCGGGCCCCAGGAGGCCGGAGCCTGGACGGCAAGGGGCGCACGCCGCGCAAATACCTGCTATCCGGCTTCCTCCTCTGCGGCCGGGAGGTGGACGGGCAACTCTGCAGATGCGTCATGTCGGGCTGCGCTCCCAAGGCCGGCCGATCGACCTACCGGTACGCATGCCGGCCGAAGAGCGATGGCGGATGCGGTGGGAGTGCAGTGCGGGGTGAATGCATGGACCAGGAGGTGGCCGACCTTGTCCTCGGCATGCTCACCGACGCACGACCCGGCACTCTTCAACAGGATGCCTGGACCCGAGCCCGAGAGCTCGCGGCAATCCAGGCCAAACAGGAGGAACTTCACGCACGCCGGCAGCGCGGCGACATCGACCAGACGCTCTTCCTACGGCGATCAGCGGTTCTTGAGGAGATTCTTCAAGACCTGCTCGCGGAGAAGGAGGACTGGGAAGCGGTCGAGGCGTGCTTCAACGACGAGGCGTCCGAGCGGCTTCGGCGATGGCGTATGCGCCCGGAGACGGGGGGCTACAGCCTTCGTCAACGACGAGCACTTGTTGCGGAGGCCCTCACATCGGTCCTGGTCTTCCCAGCTGGACGCGGAAGGAGACGACAGCGCGGGGAAGGCTACCTTCCGGTCCTCAACCCGAGCCTGGCGATATCCCCGGGCGGTTAACTCGCTCAGGTCGCGAGGTCGGCGAGGGCGGCTTCGATGGCCCGGTGGAAGGTGGGGTAGGCGTAGATCATGTCGCGGAGGGCGGCGGTGGGGGTCTCGGTGTGGACGGCGACCGCGAGGAAGCCCAGGACCTCGCCGGCGGACGGCCCGACGGCGGTCGCGCCGACCAGGGTGCCCCACTCGGTGTTCTCGACCAGCTTGATGAAGCCGTCGTTGCCGGCCTTGTGGATCCAGCCGCGGGTCGACTCGGGAATCTGCGACATGCCGGTTCGGATGGGGAGGTTCTGGTCGCGCGCCTGGGCCTCGGTCAGGCCGACCGAGGCTATCTCCGGGTCGGTGAAGGTGACGCGCGGGACTGCGCGGTAGGCGGCGGGCGCCCCCTCCTCGCCGAGGATGTCGCGGACGGCGACGGCCGCCTGGTACATGGAGACGTGCGTGAACGCGCCCATGCCCGTGATGTCGCCGATCGCCCACACGCCGTCGGCGGCGCGCATGTGGCCGTCGACGGAGACCCTTCGGGCGTTCTCGTCCAGGCCGACCCGGTCGAGGCCGAGGCCCTTGAAGTTGGGGCGGCGGCCGGTCGCGACCAGGAGGCGTTCGGCGGTGAGGGCCTCGTCGCCGATGTGCATGGTGAACCGGTCGTCCTCGTGGGTGACGGCGGTGACGCCCGCGCCGGTCCGGACGGTGCTGCCCTCGCGCTCGAAGACCTTCCGGATCAGGGCGCTCGACTCGGGCTCCTCGTTGGCGAGGAGGCGGTCGCCCGCCTCGACGATGGTGACGCGGCTGCCGAAGCGGGCGAAGACCTGCGTCATCTCCGCGCCGACGACACCCCCGCCGAGGACGAGGATCGAGCCGGGGACCTCGGTGGCCTGGACGGCTTCGCGGTTCGTCCAGAACGGGGTGCCGGCCAGGCCGTCGATGGGCGGGGCCACGGGCGCCGTGCCGGTGTTGAGCAGGATGCCCCGGCGGGCGCGGAACACCCGGTCGCCGACGGTGACCTCGTTCGGGGCGGTGATGCGGCCCTCGCCGCGCACGAGCCTCACGCCCTTGCCGGTGAGGCGGTCGGCGGCGACCTTGTCGTCCCAGGAGTCGGTGGCCTCGTCCCGGATGCGGGTCGCGACCGTCCCCCAGTCCGGGGTGACGGTGGCCCGCCCCGCCATCCCGGGGATGCGGCGGGCCTCTTCGAGCATCCCGGCGGCGCGCACCATCATCTTGGTGGGGACGCACGCGTAGTAGGGGCATTCGCCGCCGACCAGCCGGGACTCCACGGCGACGACCGACAGGCCCGCCTCCGCCAGCCTTCCGGCCGCGTCCTCTCCCCCGGGTCCGGTACCGATCACCACGACATCGCACTCGTCAGCCATGCCGTCAATCCTGCCCCTCCTGGAGTCCGGTTAGGCGGCGCGGCGGCATCGGGATCCGGTCGAGATCATGGACGAGGGTGATGTCTCCGCCGAACACGGCGGACGCCTCGTCCACGTACCGGTGCTCGTCCTCGGCGGGGTACCGCTCGGAGAAGTGGGTGAGGACCAGGTGCCGGACGCCCGCCCGGGCCGCGACCGCGCCCGCCTGCGCCGCAGTGAGGTGGCCGTACTCGGCGGCCAGGTCCGCGTCCTGGTGGAGGAACGTCGACTCGATGACCAGCATGTCCACGCCGTCGGCCAGTTCGTGGACGCCGTCGCAGAGCCGGGTGTCCATGACGAACGCGACCTTCTGCCCCGGACGGGGCACGCTGCATTCGCCGAGGGTGACCGTGCGGCCGTCCGGCGCGGTGATCCGGCCCTCCTCCTGGAGCCGCCGGATCATCGGCCCCCGGACGCCCCGCGCGGCGAGTTCGGCGGGCAGCATCGTCCGGCCGTCCGGCTCCTCCAGCCGGTACCCGTACGCCTCGACCGGGTGCGACAGCCGCCGCGCGGCCAGGGTGAACGGGGCGTCGCCGGTGTCGAGCGGCATCCGCTCGCCGGAGAGCGGGCGCTCGCGGATCACGTCGGTGTCGCGGAAGGCGGCGGCGTGCCGCAGCCGCTCCCAGTACTGAGCGCCGCTCGCCGGGAACGCGGCGTCCACCGGATGCTCGACGCCGTCGCGCGCGATGCGCTGGACGATCCCGGGCACGCCGAGGCAGTGGTCACCGTGGAAGTGCGTCACGCAGATCCAGGTCACGTCGTGCGCGGAGACCCCGGCCCGCGACATCTGCCGCTGCGTCCCCTCACCGGGGTCGAACAGGACCCCGTGCCCGTCCCAGCGCAGCAGGTAGCCGTTATGGTTGCGGGCCCTGGTAGGCACCGCGCTGGCGGACCCGAGGACGATCAGATCGCGAACCGACATCCCCCCATGGTGCCGGGTGGCGGAGCCGGGCAAGCGCTTGGTTATTATCTGCGCGATACAGACGACTCAGGGAGGCCCCCTTGGCCGGGAGCAAGCGCGACAAGATCAAGATGACGCCGGACGAGGTGGCCGCCTACCTGGCCGACAACTTCAAGGTGCAGATCGCGACCATCGGCAAGGACGGCGAGCCGCACCTGGTCACCATGTTCTACGCCCTGCTCGACGGGAAGATCGCCTTCACCACCTACAAGGCGTCGCAGAAGGTCTTGAACCTGCGCCGGGACCCCACCATGACCTGCCTGGTGGAGGACGGCACGGAGTACGGCAAGCTGCGCGGCGTCGCCCTCTACGGCCGCGGCGTCATCATCGAGGACCCCGCGACCCGCAGCAAGGTCGGCATGGTCGTCGGCTCCCGCATGGCGGGCCTGCCCGTCCCGGAGATGGGCGAGCCGATCGACCCGGTCATCGCCGAGGGCATCGAGCAGGCCCTCGCCAAGCGCGTCCTCATCGTCATGGAGCCCGACCGGATCGTCAGCTGGGACCACGGCAAGATCTGACCGCGCGACGACTAGCCGAGTTCGTCGCCCTCAGTCCAGACCAGATCGCCGGCCTGGAGGAGGGCGGCTGTTTCGGCGGCGTGGTCGGCTCGCTGGTGGGCGGCGTCGGCTATGTGGACGAACATGGCCGCCTGCTCTTCCGGTGAGCCGTCCTTGCGGAGGATCTCCAGGGCCTGGCCGAAGAAGTTGGTGGCCGCCACGGGGCGGTTCGCGCGCAGGTACGCCTCGCCGAGGGCGGTCAGGGCGCGGGCGCGCTCGTGGCCGTCCGGTTCGGGGAGGGCGGCGAACTCGTCCGGGAGCGGGCCGAGGAGCCCGATGGCGCGGTCGAGGTCGCCCGTCTCGGTCAGGGCGCGGGCGAGGTCGAGGCGGGCCCGCAGGATCTCGCGCCGGTCGCCGCCGGCCTCGGCGCGGCCGAGGTTCTCCCGCATGACGTCGGCGGCCTCGGACCAGCGTTCGCGGTCGAGGAGGGCCGCGCCCTGGAAGTCGCCGTCCACCGCGGATGCGAGGGTGTGGTCGAGGAGGCGGCGGAGCGCGGCCTCGCTCTCGTCCCGCCCGGCGTGCTTCCGCGCCCTGTCGCGGACGTCGTCGGCGAGCCGGAACCGGTCGCCGGACGCGCTGACGAGGCCGTGCGCGGCCAGCGTCTCCAGCAGGTCGCGGGCCTCCGGCTCGGGGACGTCCGCGAGGGCGGCGGCCGCCGCGGTCCCGACGCCGTCGCCGGGCGGCAGGCTCAGCAGCCGGAGCAGCCGGGCCGCCGCCGGGGCGAGCCCCCGGTAGGCGTCCTCGAAGTTCGCGCGCACGACGGGGGTCCTCCCCGGACGCGGCCCGATCGAACCGGGCCGGACGGGCTCAGGCGTCGTCCGCCGGGCTCTTGGCCGCCGCGGCGCTCCCGGCCTCCTGGGCGCGTTCCCACTCCTGCTGCTTCAGCTCCTCCTCGCTGGGCGCCTGGATCTTCTTCATCTGCTTGGTCATCGAGCGGATCAGGAAGAACGTCGCGGCCAGCAGGGCGAGGAAGACCACGAAGCCGAGGACGCCGGGACTGACCGTGTCATCGTTCAGCGGCAGGGCGTAGAGGGGAGGCATTACAGACACACCTTCTCCCGGATGCCGGCGAACAGGTCGTCCTCCGGCACCTCGGTGTCGACGAGGGACCTGGCCAAATGGTAGTCCTCGGTCGGCCATGCCTCGCGCTGGACGTCCATCGGGACGGCGAACCAGGGCCCGTTGGGGTCGATCTGGGTGGCATGGGCGAGGAGGGCGCGGTCCCTGGTCTCGAAGTGGTCGGCGCAGGGGATGCGCGTGGTGACCTCCCACTTGGCGCGCCGGTCGCCCTCCTCCTCGAAGCGCTTCATCCAGTCGGTGTAGGGCGACTCCAGGCCGGCGTCCTGCATCGCGGTGTGGAGGGCGAGGATGCGGGCCTTGGTGAACGTCATGTGGTAGTAGAGCTTGAGCGGCTGCCAGGGCTCGCCCGCGTCCGGGTAGCGCTCCGGGTCGCCCGCGGCCTCGAACGCCTCCACCGACACCTCGTGGCACTTCACGTGGTCGGGGTGCGGGTACCCGCCCTTCTCGTCGTAGGTGAGCATCACGTGCGGGCGGAAGTCGCGGACGGCGCGCACGAGCGGCTCGGTCGCGGTCTCCAGCGGCTCCAGCGCGAAGCAGCCCTCCGGCAGCGGCGGCAGCGGGTCGCCCTCCGGGAAGCCGGAGTCGACGAAGCCCAGCCAGCGCTGCCGCACGCCGAGGATCTCGCGGGCCCGCGCCATCTCCGCCTCGCGGACCTTGCCGATGTCGGCCTTGACCTCCGGCCGGTCCATCGCGGGGTTCAGGATGTCGCCGCGCTCGCCGCCGGTGCAGGTGACGACGAGCACCTCGACGCCGTCCGCGACGTACTTCGCCATCGTGGCCGCACCCTTGCTGGACTCGTCGTCGGGGTGGGCGTGCACCGCCATGAGCCGCAGCGGCCCGGCGCCGCCGCCGCACGGCCGGTCGAGCGGCGTACCGTCGATGACCTCGGACACGGATCTTCCTCTCGGAACTCTTCTTGGCGCCCCCGGTTCGAGGCATGCGCCGGCACAGACGAGAATTGTCCCTGACAACGTCCGCCCACCGCACGGAGATTCCCCGCCATGACGACCAGCGTGTCGAAACCCGCGGCGCCCGCCGAACCCCGGCGCGGCCGGCTCGGGATGGTGATCGCCGGCCTGCTCGCGGCGTCGACGGCGCTCGGCATCGGGGTTCTCGCCGCCCATGCTGGGCAGACTCCCGGCATAGTGCCACAAACCGTCTCGTACGACATCACCGACAGCTCGGTGACGATCACGTACACGGTGGCCAAGGGAGCGGGCGACGAGGTCCGCTGCACGATCGACGCCTACGACGCCGACTTCGCGATCCTCGCGAAGAAGGAGGTCTCCGTGCCGGCCGGGAAGTCCGGAGTGAAGGGCACGGAGACGCTGACGACCACGTCACGCGCGACCGGAGCCCGGATTCACGACTGCCGGAAGGCGTGACCGGACGGGCCGGACCGAAGATGCGCCCGGAGTGCGCCGAGCCGCGATTGGCGGATTGCGGACGCCGAGTTCAGGGAACCTTTACCCGCACACACCGGATAGGCTAGAGGTTTCACCCGGCCGCACTTCATGTCGATGTGACACCCACCCGCGTGGGCGGGTGAGGATCGCAACATGTGGATGAGGAGTACCCGTGACCGAGACCCGCGCTGACAACGTCACCTGGCTCACCCAGGAGGCGTACGACCGGCTCAAGGCTGAGCTGGACCATTTGTCGGGCCCGGGCCGCATCGAGATCGCTCAGAAGATCGAGGCGGCGCGGGAGGAGGGCGACCTGCGCGAGAACGGCGGCTACCACGCGGCCAAGGAGGAACAGGGCAAGATCGAGGGCCGCATCCTGCAACTCCAGGGCATCCTGGAGAACGCGCGCGTCGGGGAGGCTCCGCGCACCGAGGGGGTCGTCGGCCCGGGCATGACCGTCACGATCTCCTTCGAGGGCGACGACGAGGAGGTCACCTTCCTGCTCGCCTCCCGCGAGGAGGTCGGCGCCCCCATCGACGTGTACTCGCCGAAGTCTCCCCTCGGCTCCGCCATCGACGGCAAGAAGGTCGGCGAGAAGGCCACCTACACGCTGCCCAACGGCCGCCCCATGACGGTCGAGATTCTCGACGCGACCCCGTACGGAGCCGCCTGACCGCCCACCCCGGCGGCCCCGGCCGCCCGGCCGGAGCGGCACTCTTTCGCGGCCGAGTGCAGAGCGTCTCCGGGGGACCCGGCGACACCTGGCGCGGGGGCGCCGCCCAGGCGGCGTCCCCGGTCGGCAGCCCGGCGACGGAGACGCGCCCGCGAGCCGATGGATGTACGCGGTGCCCTGCCGGTCGGAACGCCCGGGGGCGTTCCGACCGGCAGGGCACCGCTCATTTTTCGCGGTTCCGTTCTCGGGTTCCGGTGGCGGCCCGCACCAGCGGAAGGGTGCGGTAGGGGATCTGGTTGGCCAGGGAGATCACCGAGGAGGCGCGCTCCACGCCCGCCACGTCCACCAGCACGTCGATGACGCGCTGCAGGTCGGTGTTGCTGCGGGCGACGACGCGGCACAGCATGTCGCCGGGGCCGGTGATGGTGTGCGCCTCGATCACCTCGGGCACCTGGGCGAGCCGCGCGGCGACCGGGTCGTGCCCGCCCGCCTGGCGCAGCTGCAGGGTGACGAACGCGGTGACGCCGTAGCCGAGCGCGGCCGGGTCGATCTCCGGGCCGAAGCCGGCGACGACGCCGTCCCGGGCGAGCCGGTCCAGCCGCGCCTGGACGGTCCCGCGCGCGACGCCGAGCCGGCGGGACGCCTCCAGGACGCCGACGCGCGGCTCGGCGGCGAACATCTCGATCAGCCGGGCGTCCAGGTCGTCGATCGCCACGACACCTCCCGTGATCGTGGTCACGATGTACAGAAATACCGGTGGGTTCCGGGAGTCACTGTACAGATTGTGCAGCAATTCAAGCCACTCTTGCGCACCTTGTAGCCGTATGCCGAGATTGGTTGGCATGGATGAGTTTCCGGTCAAGGGTATGGACGCCGTCGTCTTCGCCGTCGGCAACGCCAAACAGGCCGCCCACTACTACTCGACCGCGTTCGGGATGCGCCGGGTCGCCTACCGCGGCCCCGAGAACGGCAGCCCCGACGAGGCGGTGCACGTGCTGGAGTCCGGCAGCGCCCGGTTCGTGTTCCGCGGGCCGGTGAAGGCCGGCACGGAGATCGGCCGGCACATCGCCGCGCACGGCGACGGGGTCGTCGACCTCTCGATCGCGGTCCCGGACGTGGAGCACGCGTACCGGCACGCGCTCGCGAAGGGCGCGACGGGCCTGGAGGAGCCGCACGTCCTGGAGGACGAGCACGGCAAGGTGACCATCGCGGCGATCGCCACCTACGGCGAGACGCGGCACTCGCTGGTCGACCGCTCGAACTACACCGGCCCGTACCTGCCGGGCTTCGCGCCAGCCGACCCCGTGGTGGCGGGGCCGGACAAGCGGTACTTCCAGGCGATCGACCACTGCGTCGGCAACGTCGAGCGCATGGACGAGTGGGCCGACTACTACCACCGCGTCATGGGCTTCACCGACATGGCGGAGTTCATCGGCGACGACATCGCGACCGAGTACTCGGCGCTGATGTCCAAGGTCGTCGCGGACGGCACCCGCAAGGTGAAGTTCCCGCTGAACGAGCCGGCGGAGAGCCGGCGCAAGTCGCAGATCGACGAGTACCTGGAGTTCTACGGCGGGCCGGGCGTGCAGCACATCGCGCTCGCCACCAACGACATCCTGGCGTCGGTCGACCGGATGCGCGCGGCCGGCGTGGAGTTCCTCGCCACCCCCGACTCCTACTACGAGGACGCCGAGCTGCGGGCCCGCATCGGCGAGGTGCGGGTGCCGATCGAGGAGCTGCAGAAGCGCCACATCCTGGTGGACCGGGACGAGGACGGCTACCTGCTGCAGATCTTCACCAAGCCCGTCCAGGACCGTCCGACCGTGTTCTTCGAGCTGATCGAGCGGCACGGCTCGCTGGGCTTCGGCAAGGGCAACTTCAAGGCCCTGTTCGAGGCGATCGAGCGGGAGCAGGAGCGCCGCGGCAACCTGTGACGCCCCGCCGCCGGAACCCCCGCGACTCGGGGGGCCCGGCTCCGGACGCGGTCTCGTCCGGAGCCGGGCCGACGCGGTGTGCCGGGTCCGGCCGGCAGCGGGCACACTGTGGGGGCATGAGCGAACCCCCTCAGGACCCCCAGCCCCAGGAAGGCGACTGGGCGGCCCCCGGCGCCGGAGGCGAGTCTCCGGCGGCCGAGGCGCCCGGCTCGTCCGAGCGTCCGCCCCCGTACCAGGGGACGTACGGCGCCCAGCCAGGCCAGGCCCCTCCTCCTCCGGCGGCCGGTCACGGGCAGCCCGCACCGCCCCCGGCCGGCCACGGACAACCGGGATACGGCCAGCCCGGATACGGCCCGCCGCTGCCCCAGGCGCCGCCCCTCCCCGGCTACGGCGCTCCCGGCGGACCGCAGAACGAGCTCGCCGGGCGCATGGCCCGCCTCGGCGCCGGCATCATCGACACCATCGTCCTCAGCGTCGCGGCCATCCCGGCGGCCCTGCTCTCCATCCGCTGGGACAGGATGCGGGAGTCCGTCGAGTCCGGTGAGCCGATCACCGACCCGATGGACCTGTACAACATCCCGCGGCTGCTGACCGGGTATCTGATCGTCTTCCTGCTGGGCTACGCGTACTTCACCGTCCTGCACGCCAAGTACGGCCAGACGCTCGGCAAGAAGGCGTTCAGCATCAGGGTGGTGAAGGCGTCCGACCTGTCCGCGGTGACGTGGGGGCAGGCGCTCGCCCGGCAGGGCTTCGTCTACGCGATCACGCTCGTGACGGTGGCGATCAACTTCTTCGCCGCGGGCGGCGCCGTCATCGGGCTCCTCGGGCTGCTCGACAACGCCTGGATCCTGTGGGACGAACGGCGCCAGGCGGTGCACGACAAGGTCGCGGGGACCGTGGTGATGAAGGCGACGCCGTGGACGCCGAACCCGTACGCCCGTCCGCCCGCGCCCGGCCGGGCGAACGACCCCGGCAATATTTGATCATCAATGGTGACCATTTCGGACGATCCCGGACGCGGGGATGTTTGGACGGCGGTGGCGCGGCCACGCTGACGGCATGACGCAACCGCCGAGAGACCCCGCGTCCGGGGAAGGGCCGGAGGAGAACCGGCCGCAGGGACACGAGGAGCCCGGACGGCCGGGGCCGCACCAGGGCGAGCCGTACGGCGGCCTCCCCCGCTACGGCGATCAGCAGTCCCACGGGCAGCCGCCGCAGGGCGAGCAGCCCTACGGAGGCCAACAGCCTTACGGAGGCCAACAGCCTTACGGAGGCCAGCAACCCTATGGAGGCCAACGGCCTTACGGGGAGCAGCAGCCTTACGGGGAGCAGCAACCCTACGGAGGCCAGCAACCGTACGGGGGCCAGCAGCCCTACGGCCAGTCGCCCTACGGCGGCCAGGCCGGGTACGGGCACGTGCCGGGGTACGGCGGTCCCACGGCCGAACTGGCGAGCCGCTGGGCGCGGCTCGGCGCCGGCATCCTCGACCTCATCATCATCGGGATCGTCGCGGGCCTGATCTCGATCCCGTTCATCAACTGGGACCGCGTCGTCAACCCGGAGCCGGGCACGAACTTCTACAACGGCGCCCAGGTCGGGACGAACGCCGTCAGCGTCATCGTCGCGTTCCTCTACTTCTGGCTGATGCACGCCCAATGGGGGCAGACGCTCGGCAAGATGCTGCTGCGGATCCGCGTCGTCCGGGACGACAACGGGCAGGCGATCACCACCGGGCAGGCGGTGGGGCGTTCGGCGTTCTACAGCGTGCTCGGCGGCATCTGCGGCTGCATCGGCCTCATCGACATCCTGTGGATCCTGTTCGATTCCCGCAAGCAGGCCCTGCACTGCAAGGTGGCGCACACGGTCGTCGTCAAGGCGGGACCGGACACGCCCAACCCGTACGACTTCCGCTGACCCCGCCACCGGCGCATCCGAGTTGCCCGGCGGGGTGCGGTACGGGCAGGCTGGGCGAGTGCATATGGCCGGATACTCCCCCAGTCCCCGCCCGCGGGGGTCGCGGGCCGTCCGCGGTGCCGCGGGGCTGGCCGCCCTCGCCGTCGCGGGGTCGCTGACCGCAGCCTGCCAGCCCCCCCTCGGCGACGACGACCCGGGCGGGTCCGGCGGGCCGCCGAAGGGCGCCGCGACCGGACCGGCGGGCCCGACGACGGCGGGCGACGACTACGTGCCGGGCGACGGCAACGGCGGCTACGACGTCCAGCACTACGGGCTGAAGCTCACCATCACCCCGGACGGGCCGACGCAGCTCGACGGCACCGCGACGATCACCGCGACCGCGACCGAGCGCCTCGCCCGCTTCAACCTCGATCTGACCGGCCTGGACGTCGCCTCGATCAAGGTGGACGGGGCGGCCGCGCGGCAGCAGCGCGCCGGCAAGGAGCTGGAGGTCACCCCGGCCCAGCCCCTGAAGAAGGGGACGAAGTTCACCACGGTGATCAAGTACTCGGGCAACCCGGAGCCGGTGTCGGACCCGGTGCTCGGCCGGTACGGCTGGATCCGCACGTCCGACGGCGTGTTCATCGCCTGCCAGCCGAGCGGCGCGCACACCTGGTTCCCGAGCAACGACCACCCGAGCGACAAGGCCACGTTCGACTTCGAGATCACCGTCCCGCAGGGCCTGACGGCCATCGCGAACGGCGAGCCCGAGACGCCGCCGGAGGGGACCGGCGGGACGCCGACACTGCCGGGCACACCGCCGACCGGCGGCCCGGGCACGGGCGGCGGCCCCGGCGTCGAGCCCGTCGCGCAGCACCGGCACACGCTGCCCGGCGCGACGCTCGCCGGCAGGGGCAAGCGCGCCATGACGACGTCGAAGTGGCGCGTGAAGAACCCGATGGCCACCTACCTGGCGACCGTCGACGTCGGCCGGTTCGGCGTGCGGTCGAGCAAGACGGCGAGCGGGATCCCGAACATCACGGCGGTCGACCCCACGCTGCCCGGTGTGGACCTCGACCAGTTCCACAAGCTGAACGCCGACATCACCGAGGAGTGGTCGAGGCTGTTCGGCCCCTACCCGTTCTCCTCCACCGGCGGGCTGATCGACAACGCCGACGTCGGCTTCGCGCTGGAGACCCAGACCCGGCCGGTGTACGGGGCGTTCGGCCTGCAGCCGACGATCGTCGCGCACGAGCTGGCGCACCAGTGGTTCGGCGACAGCGTCAGCCTCACCCGCTGGCAGGACATCTGGCTGAACGAGGGCTTCGCGACCTACGCCGAGTGGCTGTGGGACGAGAAGACCGGCGGGGAGACCGTCCAGCGGCACTTCGACGAGGCGTACGAGGTGGGCGGCCGCGAGCTGTGGGACGTCCCGCCCGGCAACCCGGGGCGCAAGCAGATGTTCGGCCGCTCGGTGTACGACCGGGGCGGCATGACGCTGGTGGCACTGCGCGGCCGGGTCGGCGAGGACGTCTTCTACAAGATCCTCCAGGAGTGGACGAAGGAGCGGGCGCACTCCAGCGGGACGACGGAGCAGTTCGTCGCGCTGGCGAACAAGGTCTCCGGCAAGAAACTCGACGCGTTCTTCGACGACTGGCTGTACCAGAAGGGCCGGCCCGCGAAATAGCGGCGGGACCGGCCGAAGCGGCGGGCCGGATGCCGGATCCGGCCACAAAATCGCCTCCTCCGAGCGAAGTCGAGACCAAATCGCGCTTGCACGGGCCCGGATCGCGAGAAAGTCTTGATCACGGTTGTGACGGCTTACCGATGATCCGAGGACGAGGTCGATGAGCAGAACCCCCAGAGCCCTGGCCGCCGTGTCGCTGGGCGTCGCCGCGAGCCTCGCGGTGACCGCCGCCCCCGCGGGCGCGGCCACCGCGCGGTTCACCCCCGGCGCGCCCGGCGCGGGCGACCCCTACTTCCCCGACATGGGCAACGGCGGCTACGACGTCGCCCACTACGACATCGGCCTCAAGTACGATCCCGCCACCAAGGGGATCGAGGCGGTCACCAAGATCAAGGCCAAGGCGACGCAGAACCTGTCCCGGTTCGACCTGGACTTCCTCGGCCCGCTGAAGATCTCCTCGCTGACGGTCGACGGGCACAAGGCGTCCTTCACGCGGACGGGCGCGCAGGAGCTCGTCATCACGCCGCGCAAGGGGCTGCGCAAGCACCGGAACTTCACCGTGACGGTCGCCTACTCGGGCGTCCCGACGACGATCAACGACGCGACGCTCGGCACGTCCGGCTGGATCCCCACGGCGGACGGCGCGGTCATGCTCAACCAGCCGTTCGGCGCCGCGACCGTCTACCCGGTGAACGACCACCCGACCGACAAGGCCACGTACACGTTCACGCTGTCGGCGCCGAAGGGCCTGACCACGCTCGCGAACGGCGACCCGCGCGGCAGCCGGACCCGGCACGGCTGGACCACCACCCGCTGGGACATGCGCAGCCCGATGGCCAGCGAGCTCGCCATGCTCGCGATCGGCAGGTACGACGTCCTCAAGGGCCGGACGGGCGCGGGCATCCCGAACCTGACCGCGACCGACCACGCGATGGCGATCAAGCCGGAGGACGCGAAGAAGTTCCACGACCAGACCGCCGCGGTCACCGACTTCGAGGCGTCCGTCTTCGGCCGCTACCCGTTCGCCTCGACGGGCGGGATCGTGGTCAAGGCCGGTGTCGGGTACGCGCTGGAGACGCAGGGGCGCCCCGTGTACGACCTGGGCCGCCGGCCGGGCAGCATCCCGAGCGGCGGGCTGCTCGCGCACGAGCTGGGCCACCAGTGGTTCGGGGACGCGGTGTCCCCGGCGAAGTGGGCCGACATCTGGCTGAACGAGGGCTTCGCGACCTACTCCGAGTGGCTGTGGGCGGAGCACGCGAACGGCACGCCCGTCCAGCAGAGCTTCGACTCCGTCTACGCGACCCCGGCGAGCGACGGCCTGTGGAAGGGCAAGGTCGCCGACCCGGGCCGCGACCACATCTTCGACGGGCTCGTCTACGACCGCGGGGCGATGGCGATCCACGTCCTGCGCAAGACGATCGGCGACCGGGACTTCTACCGGCTGCTGGAGGCGTGGCCCGCCGCCCACCGGTACGGGAACGCCTCGACGGCGGAGTTCGTCCGCTTCGCCGAGCGACTCTCCCACAAGAACCTGGACGCCTGGGCGAAGGCGTGGCTCTACTCCGAGGGCAAGCCCTCCCTGTGACGTTGACCTGCGGCGTGTTGGTGTTATGAGCGTGGCGAAAACAACAACACGCCGCAGGTGAACGGAGGGTCAGCTCAGAGTGAGGGTGTAGCCCTTCTCGCGCAGGCGGCCGATCACGTCTTCGGAGTGGTCGGCCCCTCGCGTCTCCAGGTGCATGAGGACCTCGGCCTCCTCGACGTGCAGGCGCGCCGCAATGCGCTCGTGCATCACGTCCAGGACGTTGACGCCCAGCTCGGCGAGCTCGCCCAGCAGCGTCATCAGGGCGCCGGGGCGGTCCTTCAGCCGGCAGCGGACGACGAGGTACCGCCCGGCGCCCGCGAGGCCGTGCCGCAGCACCTTCGACAGCAGCAGCGGGTCGATGTTGCCGCCGGACAGCACCACGACAACAGGCGGTTCGACCGCGTACGCGTGCTCCAGCAGCGCCGCGACCCCGGCGGCGCCGGCAGGCTCGACGACCTGCTTGGCGCGTTCGAGGCAGAGCAGCAGCGCCTGCGAGATGGACTCCTCGGTCACGGTCACGACGGCGTCCACGAGGTCGGTGAACAGGGCGTAGGTGAGGTCGCCGGGGCGGCCGACGGCGATCCCGTCCGCCATGGTCGGCTCCAGTTCGACCGCGACGGGCCGGCCGGCCGCGAGCGAGGGCGGGAACGCCGCCGCGCGCTTGGCCTGCGCGCCGAGGATCTTGACCTCCCGGCCGCCGGCCTCCTTCATCGCCCCCTTGGCCGCCACCGCGATGCCCGCCAGCAGGCCGCCGCCGCCCACCGGGGCCGCGATCGTCCGGACGTCCGGGCACTGCTCGGCGATCTCCAGCCCGATCGTGCCCTGCCCGGCGACGACGTCGGGATGGTCGAACGGGTGGATGAACACCGCGCCGCACTCGTCGGCGTACTTCTGCGCGGCGATGAGGCAGTCGTCCACGGTCGGGCCGGGGAACACGACCTCGGCGCCGTAGCCGCGGGTCGCGGCGATCTTGGGGAGCGGCGCGCCGACCGGCATGAACACGGTGGCCTTGCAGCCGAGCATGGACGCCGCGAGCGCGACGCCCTGCGCGTGGTTGCCGGCGCTGGCGGCGACGACGCCGCCGGCCCGCTCGGCCTCGCTCAGCCCGGCGATCCGCACGTACGCGCCGCGGATCTTGAACGAGCCGGTGCGCTGCAGGTTCTCGCACTTCAGCAGGACGGGCCCGCCGAGCTGCTCGGACAGCACCCGGGACGGGATCAGGGGGGTGGGAACGGCGACCTCGCTGAGCAGGTCGTGCGCAGCTCGGACGTCGTCGACGCTGACGGTGGTCATGCGTTGTTCCTGCGGGGGGACGACCCCCCGCGCCCCCCGGTTCGCTTCGCTCATTCTTAGATCCTCGCACCCCGCGGCCCTCAGCCCGCACTCCAGTAGCGATCGTGCGCGTAGACCAGGGCGGCCGCGCCGACGAGCCCGGCGGTCTGCCCGAGGGCGGCCGGGACGATCCGGGCGCGGCGCGCGAAGTCCATCCGGGCGTGCGTCCGGAACGCCTCGTCGAGAGGGTCGAAGAGCAGCGGGCCGGCCTGCGAGAGGCCGCCGCCGATCGCGGCGACCTCCAGGTCGCACAGGTGGGTCGCGGACGCGATCGCGATGCCGATGGCGCGCCCGGCGCGCCGCATCGCCGCCCCGGCGACCGGGTCGCCGCGGCGCGCGTCGGCGGTGAGCTCGACGCCGGTGAGGTCGGAGCCGCCGGGCCGCCACCCCTGCCGCCGCGCCCAAGCCACCAGGCCCGGCCCGCGCGCGATCGCCTCCAGGCAGCCGCGCCCGCCGCAGGCGCACGGCGGCCCGTCCGGTTCGACGACGACGTGCCCGATGTGCCCGGCGTTGCCGCTGGCGCCGTTGACGAGGCGGCCGTCGAGGATGAGCCCGCCGCCGACCCCCGTCGACACGACCATGCCGAGGACGTTGTCGCGGCCGCGTCCGGCGCCGAGCCAGTGCTCCCCCGCCGCGACGCAGATCGCGTCGTTGTGGATGCGGACGGGCAGGCCCGGATGGCGGGCGCGGAGCCGCTCGCGCAGCGGGAAGCCGCGCCACGCCGGGATGTTCAGCGGGGACACCTCCGCGGCCGGCCAGGTCATCGGCCCGCCGCAGCCCGCGCCGACGCCCGCGAGCGGCGGGTCGCCGGCGTCGGCGGCGACCTTGTCGAGCAGGGCCTCCAGCGCCCGCCACAGCTCCTCGCCGTCCACGCCCGGCCCGTTCGGGGTGGGGGCGCGGTCGTAGGCCGCGATGCGCCCGTCCGGTTCGACGAGGGCGGCGGCCAGCTTCGTCCCGCCGATGTCGACGGCGAGGACGGGGCCGGCGGTCGGGTCGCTCACGAGTCCTCCGGGCGGCCGAACGCGAGGATGGACGCGGTGAAGCCGTGCACGTGGTTGCGTCCCGAGACGGGGCCGATCTCGCCGGCGGCGAAGAACCCGCCCACCCCGGCCGGGCCGAACGCGCGGTCGAGGACCTTCGCGTCGTGGTCGGAGTCGGGGAACATCGCCTGGCCGCGCCCGTTGCAGGAGAACAGCAGCGCGCCCTCCACCGGCGCCAGGTCGAACCGTTCGAGCAGCGCGGCGAGGTCCTCCTCGGCGGCGCCCGCGTCCCGGACCTGGAACCGGACGGTGCGGCCCACGTCGACGACGTCGCCGATCGCGATGGCGCCGCTGTCGGTGTCGGCGCCCACCACGCCGCGGACGAGGAAGTCGCCGTGCTCGTGCTCGTCGGCGTACTCGTTCATCGCGACGCCGATGAGCAGCCCGCGCCCGGCGAGCTCCTGCTCGTCCTCCGGCAGGCCGAGGACGATCTGCTCCAGCTTCTCCAGCGCCGGGACGCCCGCCAGCTCGTAGAGGACGTTGTCCTCCGCCTTCGTCACCACCATGTCGGGCCCGATCGGGCGGGCGCCCTGGCTGACCACGGTCGCGGCGGCCACCGGCCCGCCGATCACCACGCCGACCGCGCCGTCCCCGTAGACCTCGCCGCCGACGAACAGCCGCGCCCGGCCGCGTCCCGGCTCACCGGGCAGCCCCTCCTCGCCGGGGCCGCTGCTCTCGGCGAGGCCGCCGACCAGCGGAAGGCCGGGCAGGGCCTCGTCGGAGCGCTCCACGAAGGCGTCCACGGGGAAGCTGTACGGGTCGGCGAGCAGCACGCCGACGACGTCGTCGTCCTGCCCCTCCGGCATGCCGACCACGACGAGGCGGTCGTCGGCCTTGAGGGTCTCCAGCCGGAACGCGTCGAGCCGCGCGCCCGGCAGCACCGCCGCCCACGCGCTGACCGCGCCGCGCTCCTCCACCCCGCGCCCGGCGCCGATCACGCCGGACGCGCTGCAGCCGAGCAGCATCGCCGGGCCCGCGGCCCGCTCCGCGGCCACGGCCGCCGCCTCGATCTCGTCCGGGTCGTCGCCCGTGACGAACACGCACACCAGGTCGGGCGCCGCGCTGAGCGGGGCGAGCGCCTGCTCCACCGCCGACTCGGCGGCGCTGGACAGGTCGGGCCCGAGGGCCAGGCCATCACCGAATCGCGCCATCGGCGCCGCCTCCCTCACTGCGTTCACCGGCTCCGTTCACACTCTCAGTGTCCCCCGCCGGAGGCGCTCCACCCAAACATCATCGAGACGGGCCAACCGGACGAATCCAGGGGCGGAGGGTGCGATTCCGCGGGACGGCGACGTAGTGTCGGTCGCGTGCGTCCATCCACACCCCGTGAAACGACACGCTCTGGAACAACGCTGGGCGAGCTGCGCAACAGCGGCCACGTGCAGCTCTCGGTCAAGGCCGAGATCCGCCGCAACCTCCTCGACCGGCTGCGCTCCGGGGAGCCGCGCTTCCCGGGGATCCTGGGGTTCGACGGCACCGTCCTCCCCCACCTGGAGCGCGCCCTGCTCGCCGGGCACGACCTGGTGCTGCTGGGCGAGCGCGGCCAGGGCAAGACGCGGCTGATCCGCACCCTGGCCGGGCTGCTGGACGAGTGGACGCCCGTGGTCGCCGGGTGCGAGATCAACGACCACCCGTACGCGCCGGTGTGCGTGCGCTGCCGGCGGCTCGCCGCCGAGCTGGGCGACGCCCTGCCGGTCGAGTGGCTGCACCGCGACGACCGCTACGGCGAGAAGCTCGCCACCCCCGACACCAGCGTCGGCGACCTCATCGGCGACGTCGACCCGATCAAGGTGGCCGAGGGCCGCACGCTCGGCGACCCCGAGACCGTGCACTTCGGGCTCGTCCCGCGCACCAACCGCGGCGTCTTCTCCATCAACGAGCTGCCCGACCTCGCCGAGCGCATCCAGGTCGCGCTGCTGAACGTGCTGGAGGAGCGGGACGTGCAGATCCGCGGCTACGCGCTGCGGCTGCCGCTGGACGTGCTGCTCGTCGCGTCCGCCAACCCCGAGGACTACACCAACCGCGGCCGCATCATCACCCCGCTGAAGGACCGCTTCGGCGCGGAGATCCGCACCCACTACCCGCTCGAACTGGACGCCGAGCTCGCGCTGATCCGGCAGGAGTCGGACTTCGCCGACCTCGCCGGGCTGCCCGCCGAGGTGCCCGACCACCTGATCGAGGTGATCGGGCGGTTCACCCGGCTCGTCCGGGAGTCCACGGCGGTGGACGCGCGGTCCGGCGTGTCGGCGCGGTTCGCGCTGGCCGGCGCGGAGACCGTCGCGGCGGGCGCGGTGCGCCGCGCCGCGCTCACCGGCGAGGAGCACGCCGTCGCGCGGGTCTGCGACCTGCCCGCGGTCGTCCCGTCGCTGATGGGCAAGGTCGAGTTCGAGGTCAGCGAGGAGGGCCGCGAGCAGGAGGTGCTGGAGCACCTGCTGCGCCGCGCGGTCGCCGAGACCTACCGGCGGACGCTGGGCGCCGCCGACCTGACCGGGCTGCTCGACAAGTTCGACTCCGGCGAGCGCGTCGAGTCGGGCGAGCTGGTGCCGGCGAACGAGCTGCTGCGCCGCATCGGCCAGGTGCCCGGCCTCGCCAAGATCATGGAACGGCTCGGGCTGAGCGGGGAGTCCCCCGGGCAGGCCGCGGCCGCGCTGGAGTTCGCCCTGGAGGGGCTGTTCCTCACCCGCCGGCTGTCCAAGGACACCGCCGAGGGCCGCTCCGACGGAACGGCCACCTACCGGACCTGACCGTCCGGACCTGAGGTCTCCACGCGTAAGGAGCTTCGATGAGCCGATATCGCTACGGGGCCTACGAGGACGGGCCCGACCCGCTCGCCCCGCCGTACGACGTCCGCGACGCCCTCGACGCGATGGGCGACGCGGTGCTGGACGGCACCCGGCCCGACGACGCGCTGCGCGAGCTGCTGCGCCGCGGGCTGCCCGGGGCGCGGAACCGCCGCGGTCTGGACGACATGCTGCGCCAGGTGCGCGAGCGGCGCCGCGCGCTGCGCGACCGGGGCCGCCTCGACGGCACGCTGGAGCAGGCGCGCGCGCTGCTGGACACCGCGATCGGACAGGAGCGGGCCGAGCTGTTCCCCGACCCGGGCGACGACGCGCGGCTGCGCGAGGCGGAATTGGACGCGCTGCCGTCCGACACCTCGCAGGCCGTCCGCCGGCTGTCGGACTACCAGTGGCGGTCCGATGCGGCCCGCCGCACGTTCGAGCAGCTGAAGGACCTGCTGCGCCGCGAGGTCCTGGACGCTCAGTTCCAGGGCATGAAGCAGGCCCTGGAGAACCAGGACCCGGCCGCCATGGAGCGGGTCAAGGACATGATGGCCGCGCTCAACGGGATGCTGGAGCGCGACGCCCGCGGCGAGCACACCCAGGACGACTTCGACCGGTTCATGGAGCAGTACGGGGACATGTTCCCCGACGATCCGCAGAACCTCGAAGAACTCGTCGACTCGCTCGCCCGCCGCGCCGCCGCGATGGACCGGCTGCTCGCCTCGCTCAGCCCCGAGCAGCGCGCCGAGCTGGCCGGGCTCATGGAGCAGGCCATGCAGGACGCGGGCCTCGCCATGGAGATGACGCGGCTCGGCGACGCGCTGCGGGCCCGCCGTCCCGACCTCGGCTGGGGGCAGCCGGAGCAGATGACCGGCGACGATCCGCTCGGCATGGGCGACGCCACCACCGCGCTCGCGGAGCTGGCCGACCTCGGCGACCTGGAGTCGGCGCTCGGGCAGGACTACCCCGGCGCGCGGCTCGACGACATCGACGAGGAGGCCGTCCGGCGCGCGCTCGGCCGTCAGGCCGTCGACGACCTGGACGCGCTGCGCCGGATCGAGAAGGAGCTGGAGCGGCAGGGCTACCTGCGCCGCAACCGCGGCAGGCTGGAGCTGACCCCGAAGGCGGTGCGGCGGCTCGGCGAGACCGCGCTGCGCCGGGTGTTCGCCCAGCTCGCCTCCGGCCGGCAGGGCGACCACGACCAGCGCGACGCCGGCCAGGCGGGCGAGCTGACCGGTGCCAGCCGGGAGTGGCGGTTCGGCGACGAGCAGCCGCTCGACGTCGTCCGGACGGTGAGCAACGCGATCCGCCGCAGCGCCATGGACGGCGGCACCGGCCTCGCCGCGCGCCCGTCGCTCGCGAAGGTGGCCGAGCCGAGCACCGCCGAGGTCGCGGAGATCAACGGCGGCGTGCCGCGGCAGGGCGGCGGCGTGGAACCCGCTGACGCGGCCCCCGGCGGAGTGGGACCGGGCGGTGTGAAACTCGGCGTGGACGACTTCGAGGTCCACGAGACCGAGCGGCGCACCGGCGCGGCCGTCTGCCTGCTGGTCGACCTGTCGTACTCGATGGTGCTGCGCGGGACGTGGGCCGTCGCCAAGCAGACCACGCTGGCCCTGCACACGCTCGTGACCGGCAAGTTCCCGCAGGACGCGATCCAGATCATCGGGTTCTCCAACTACGCGCGGGTGCTGCACCCCGAGGAGATGGCCGGGCTCGACTGGGACATGGTGCAGGGCACCAACCTGCACCACGCGCTGATGATCGCGGGACGGCACCTGGACCGGCACCCCGACTTCGAGCCGATCGTGCTCGTCGTCACCGACGGGGAGCCGACCGCGCACCTGCGCCCGGACGGCCGCTCGCTGTTCGACTACCCGCCGTCCACCGAGACTCTCGTCCTCACCCTCGCCGAGGTCGACAAGATGACCCGGCGCGGCGCCACCATGAACTTCTTCATGCTCGCCGACGACCGGCGGCTCGTGTCGTTCGTGGAGGAGGTCGCGCGGCGCAACGGCGGCCGGGTCTTCGCGCCCGACGCCGACCGCCTCGGCGAGTACGTCGTCAGCGACTACCTGCGGGTGCGCCGCGGCCGCCGCTGAGGGGTTAGTGTCGGCGGCATGTCGACATCCGATCGCATCCTGCTGATCCTGCACATCGGCTTCGCGATCTTCACGCTGGGGCCGCTGACCGCCGCGACCATGTCCACCCCCCGCTACATTCGCAAGCGCAATGTGGCCGTGGTCCGCTTCCTCAACTGGACCACGCGCGTCTACGGCCTCGCCGCGCTGGGCATCTTCTTGTTCGGCCTCGGCCTGGCCGAGGGGAACTTCGCGCAGGTGTGGCTGACGGTGTCCATGACGCTGTTCATCGTCGCGCTGGTGCTGCTGCTGATCGTCGAGCGCGACCAGCGGAAGGCCGCGCACCTGCTGGAGCTCGCGGCGGCCGAGGAGGCGCGCACGGCGGTGGCCGTCCGCCCCGACGCCGACGCCGACGCCGCGGACGCGGGCGCCACCGAGGCGGGCACCGCGGAGGCCGCGGCGGGAGAGGAGAAGGCCGCGCAGGCCACCGCCGCTCCGGCCGCCGCCGCAGGTGGCGAGATCGCGCAGGTGGAGCGCGGCCGGGTGGCCGCCATCTCCGGCGTCATCGCGCTGCTCTGGCTGGTGATCCTCGTCCTGATGGTCTGGAACGGATGAACCGTCCGCCCGCAGGGCCCTACTCGGCGGTCTTCAGGTGGCTCTTGAGCCAGCTCACGATCGTCGGGTAGGTATGCTCGTCGCTCAGCATCTGCGTGGCGTGCATGTCGCCCTCGACGGTCTTCACCGTGGTCTGGACGCCTGCCGCGCGCAGCGCGGCGGCCAGTCCGGTGCTCTGCGTCACCGGGACGAAGTCGCCGGTGGCGTGCATGAGCAGCATCGGCGCGTCGTCCGGTGAGACGTGCGTGACGGTGCTGGCGTCGTCCACGCGCGGCCAGCAGTCCGCGCCGGTGCCGGCCTCCGGTTCGGTGCCGGCGCCGGCCTCCGTCCCGGTCTGGGCGCCGGGCACGCAGCCCATGAGGTCGACCACGGCCTGGCGCAGCTTGCGCTGGGTGTTCGAGGCGCCGGGCTTCGCGCCGTCCTGGTAGGCGAGGTAGGGGTTGTTGGGCGGCGACAGCGCGACCACGGTGCGGACCTGCCGGGTGCCCGTGCCGAGCGTGCCGAGCTGGGTGGCGAGCTGGCCGCCGGCGGACGAGCCGACCACCGCCACCTGGGCCGGGTCGGCGTTCCACAGCCGGGCGTGCCGCTTGACGAAGGCGAGCGCGGACATCGAGTCGTCCCGCTGCGCCGGCCAGTGCGCCTTGGGCGCGAGCCGGTAGTTCGCCGACAGGACGACGAACCCCTCCTCGGTGAGCCGCCGCGCGAAGTACTTCCAGCCGCCGCCCTTGTCGCCCTGCAGCCAGTAGCCGCCGTGCAGGATCAGCACGACCGGGCGCGGCACGGCCCGGGGCCCGGTGTCGCGCCAGTACGCGTCGATCTTCTGCGCGGCGGCCTTCCCGTAGGCGTAGGTGCGGAACTTCGGCAGCTCGGGGGTGACCATGACGGCCTGCGCGGTGACGGTGCCGTCGGGCTCTCCGTCCGGGGCGCCCTGGCCCTCCTCCGGCAGCGTCGTGGAGGACGCCGACGGCGACTCCGTCCCCGGGGCACCGGTCTGCGGACCGCCCGACGGCCCCGGCTCCCCGGTCGCGGGCTGCGACGGGGCGGCCGACGACGGAGTCGGCGCCGGGGGGTTGGCGTGGGCGCCCATGGGGACCGCCACGGCGGAGACACATGTCGCGGCGAACGCCGCCCCGCACACCAGAACCTTGCGCACCCTGAGGCCCTCCTTAACGAACCTGGCGCGCCGAGTATAGATGTTTTGATCAAGTAGGGGCGGGAATGGTCAGCCAGTTCTCAGCCGAGCGCCTGCTCCAGGTCGCGCCGCAGGTCGTGCGCGTCCTCGATCCCGACCGACAGCCGCACCAGGTCGGAGGGCACTTCCAGCGGCGATCCGGCCGCCGAGGCGTGCGTCATCCGGCCCGGGTGCTCGATCAGCGACTCGACCCCGCCGAGCGACTCGCCGAGCGTGAACAGCTTCGTCCGCTCGCAGACCCGGACGGCGGCCTCCTCCGACTCCATCCGGAACGAGACCATGCCGCCGAACGCCTTCATCTGCTTGGCGGCGACGTCGTGGCCGGGGTGGCCGGGCAGCCCCGGGTAGAGGACCTCCCGGACGGCCGGGTGCCGCTGCAGCATCTCCACGATCCGCTCCGCGTTGGCGCAGTGCCGGTCCATCCGCACGCCGAGCGTCTTGATGCCGCGCAGCGTGAGCCAGGCGTCGAACGGCCCGGCGACGGCGCCCATCGCGTTCTGGTGGAACGCCAGCCGCTCGCCGAGGCCGGGGTCGGAGACGATCAGCGCGCCGCCGACGACGTCGGAGTGCCCGCCGATGTACTTGGTGGTCGAGTGGACGACCGCGTCCGCGCCGAGCTCCAGCGGGCGCTGCAGGTACGGCGAGGCGAAGGTGTTGTCGACGGCGAGCAGCGCGCCCGCGTCGTGCGCGACCGCCGCGAGCGCGGCGATGTCGGCGATGCCGAGCAGCGGGTTGGTCGGCGTCTCCACCCAGATGATCTTCGTCTCGGGACGGACGGCGGCCCGCACCGCGGCGATGTCGCCGAGCGGCACCGGGTCGAAGGTGACGCCCCACGGCGCGGCGACCTTCGCGAACAGCCGGTAGGTGCCGCCGTAGGCGTCGTCCGGGATGATGACGTGGTCGCCCGGCCGGCAGACGGCGCGCAGCAGCGCGTCCTCGGCGGCGAGCCCCGACGCGAACGCCAGCCCGCGCGCCCCGCTCTCTATCTCGGCCAGGCATGCTTCCAGCGCGGTACGGGTCGGGTTGGCCGACCGGGAGTACTCGTAGCCGCCGCGCAGGCCGCCGATCCCGTCCTGCTTGTAGGTGGAGACCTGGTAGATCGGCGTGACGACCGCGCCGGTGGCGGGGTCGGGCTCCTGTCCCGCGTGGATGGCCAGGGTCTCGAACCCGTACTGAACCTCGTTGTCCATGGGTACGAGGCTATCCACCGCTCGCCCCTCCTAGAGGAGGAGGCACTCCCCCGGAGGTATCAGCCCTCATTTCGGCGCTGGGGGTGACCCCAAGGGCCCGCGTGATCTCTACCGTTTTAGAGGTACCCCAACGACCCTTGATTAAGGAAGCCCCATGTTCGCTCGGCTCGCGCGCTTCGTCGTGAGACACCCGTGGTGGACGATCGTGGCGTGGCTCGTGGCCGCAGTCGTGATCATCGCCTTCTCCCCCAAGCTCACCACCGAGTCCGACCAGGGCGACTTCCTGCCCTCGAAGTACGAGTCGGTCCAGGCGATGAAGATCGCTGAGAAGGCGTTCCCGCAGCAGGAGGACACCTCCTCGCTGATCGTCGTGAAGCGGTCGGACGGGAAGCCGCTGACGGCCGAGGACACCGCGAAGGTGACGGAGGCGGCCAAGTCCCTGAACGCCGACAAGCCGGCGACGGTGCTGAACTTCCTGACCGGCCCGCAGACCGTGGCGCCGAACAAGGCCGTCCAGGTGATCATGGTGCCGATGCAGGGCACCTCGATGGCCGACAACGAGAAGCAGGGCGACGCGGTCAAGGAGATCCGCAAGGACCTTCCGGCGCTGCTGCAGGGCAGCGGCATGGAGGCCAAGGTCGGCGGTGACGTCGCGAGCTTCGTCGACAACGAGGACTCCTTCAACCAGTCCTTCGAGATCGTCGGCATCGCGACCTTCGTGCTCATCATCGGCCTGATCCTGCTGATCTTCCGGGCCCCGCTGGCGGCGGTGCTGCCGATCATCGTGATCACGGTGACGATGCAGGTCTCGATGGGCCTGATCGGCGTCGCCTCCAAGATCTTCGGCTTCTCCGGCGACGACAGTCTCAGCACCATCATCCTGATCGTGCTCTTCGGCATCGGCGCGGACTACTACCTGTTCCTGATGTTCCGGTTCCGGGAGCGGCTGCGGGCCGGCGACGACAAGAAGACCGCCATGATCACCGCGGTGGAGCGGGTCGGCGAGGTCATCTCCTCGGCCGCCGCCGCCATCGCCGTCACCTTCCTGGTGCTGCTGCTCGCGACGTTCGGCGTGTTCAGCGCCTGGGGCCCGTCCCTCGCCATCGCCGTGATCGTGATGGGCATCACCTCGCTGACGCTGATGCCCGCGCTCGTGTCGCTGCTCGGCACCGCCGTGTTCTGGCCGTCCAAGGCGTGGAAGAAGCAGCCGAAGGGCTCGATCTCGCAGGCCATCGGCCGGGGCGTCGGCAAGCGCCCGGCGGTCGCCGCCGCCGCGTCCGGCCTCGTGCTGGTCGTCCTCGCGCTCGGCGCGCTCGGGTTCAAGGCCGACTACGACTTCGCCGCCGGCTTCCCGCAGGACACCGAGTCCGCGCAGGCGACCAAGGACATGGAGAAGGGCTTCCCGCCCGGCCTGACCACCCCGGTCCAGGTGTTCATCAAGTCCGACAACGGGCAGCCGGTCAGCGAGCAGCAGCTCGCGTCCTTCAACCAGGCGGCCAAGACCGCGCCCGGTGTCGGCGCGGTGCAGCAGCCCGTCCCCGGCCAGGACAAGTCCGTGGTCCGCGTCGACCTGATCCTGAAGGAGAACCCCGCGTCCAACGAGGCGATCAGCCTGGTCAAGGACGACCTGACGCCCGCCGTGCACAAGGCGGCGCCGGAGGGCACCCGCGCCTACGTCGGCGGTTCGACGGCGATCTTCGCCGACATCAACAGCGTCAACAACCGCGACCTGTCGGTGATCCTGCCGGTGGCGGCGGTGCTGATCGCGCTGATCCTGGCACTGCTGCTGCGCTCGGTCGTCGCCCCGCTCTACCTGGTGGTGGCCGTCCTTCTGGGCTTCGCCGCGACGCTCGGCTCCGCGGTGTACGTCTTCCAGGGCGCGATGGGCGAAGCGGGCGTCACCTTCCAGCTGCCGATCATCCTCTACCTGTTCGTGCTGGCCATCGGGACCGACTACAACATCCTGATGACCGCGCGGCTGCGCGAGGAGGCCAAGGAGGGGCACAGCCCGCGGGAGGCCGCCGCGCTGGCCGTCCACCACGGCGGCCCGACGGTCGCCGCGGCGGGCCTCATCCTGGCCGGCACGTTCTCGGTGATGATGCTCGCGCCGGTGTCGATGCTCCAGCAGATGGGCTTCTCCGTCGCGATCGGCATCGCGCTGTCGGCCTTCGTCATGTCGATGTTCCTGGTGCCGGGCATCACCGCGCTGCTGGGCCACCGGGCCTGGTGGCCGGGGCACGGCGACCGGCCGCAGAAGCAGCCGGCCGGCCCCGCCGACACCCGCGAGGACTACGTCCCGTCCGGGTTCCGCCAGTAGGAGCCCCCTGGACGCCGGGTTGCGGAGCCCGGCCCGAAACGCCGCCCACCGGCCGGCTCCGCAACCCGGTATGAAGAACGAGAGCGCCGGAGACCGCCTCAGGTCTCCGGCGCTCTCGCGTCGGTCAGGCCAGGTCCCGCAGCCGCCCGGCCAGCTGCCCGGCGATCTTGTCCGCGGTCGGCTCGATGTCCAGCTCGTCCCGGCCGTACAAGCCGACCTCCAGCCGCACCACCAGGTTGCTGACGCGGAAGAGCAGCGTCCGGTGGGTGTCCTTGTCCTCAAGGAGGAGCCCGCCGTCGCCCAGCGGGAGCTCCTGGGCGCCCGGCGCGCCCTTCCTCGCCTGCCGGACCGAGTCGCTCGCGCGGCGGGGGCCCGATTTGTACGCACCGGGGGCCGCGCGGACGGCGCGCAGGGTGAAGAGCCACTTGTTGCGGTCCTGCGTCACCGCCCACTGGCACGCTGTCGCCTCGTCGTTCCCACTGGTGGACGGGACGATGCCCGCGAGGTCGCCGGGCGCCATCGCCCGGCAGTCCGGCGGTTCGTCGAACGCGCCGCCCTTGAAGACCAGGTGGCCCGGGTTGAACGTCGCGACCGCGAAGACCGCGGCTGCGCCGTAGAAGACGCGGCGGAGCACGGTGCGGGCCGAGGCGGTGCGCTCGCCGCCGGCGGGCGCGGCCGGTCGGGTGCCCGCCGCAGCCGCCGCCGGCCTGCGGGGCGGCGCGGCGATCCGGGTGGGGGCGGCGGGGCGCGTTTCCTCCGGTGGCGCCGGCTCGCCGGTGAGGCGGGCGGCGACCTCGGCGGCGCTCGCGGGACGGTCGGCCGGGTCCTTGGCGAGCAGGTCGCGGATCAGCCCGTCCAGGGCCTCGGGGACGTCGGGGCGGCGCTCCCGTACGCTCGGCGGCGGGCTCAGCATGATCGCGTGCAGCAGCGACGGCATGCTGTCGGCGACGTAGGGCGGCGCGCCGGTGAGCAGGGCGTGCATCAGCGCGCCGAGCGCGTAGAGGTCGGCGCGGGCGTCGACCGGCGCGCGGCCGTCGAACTGCTCGGGCGCCATGAACGCGGGCGTGCCGATGGCGGCGCTGCCGGTCAGGTCGGTGACGGCGTCGGCGTAGCGGGCGATGCCGAAGTCCAGCACGGTGATCTCGTCGCGGCCGTCCACCATGACGTTCGCGGGCTTGATGTCGCGGTGCACGACGCCCCGCTCGTGCGCGGCCTCCAGCGCGGCGGCGATCCGCGCGGCGAGCCGGGACACCCGCTCGGGCGGCAGGCCGCCGGGGTGGTCGGCCACGACGGCGTTCAGGTCGCGGCCGTCCACCAGGTCGATGACCAGGTAGAGCCGGCCGGCGTCCTCGCCGAAGTCGTGCACGGCCGCGATCCCGGGATGCCGCAGCCCGGCCGCGATCCGCGCCTCGCGGCGGAACCGCGCCGCGGCGGCCGGCTCGGTCCGGCCGCCGGCGCCGGGCGGCGCGGTGAGCAGCTTGACCGCCACCGCGCGGCCGAGCCGCTCGTCGCGGGCGCGCCACACCTCGCCCATCCCGCCGCGGCCGAGAAGGCTCTCGAGCCGGTACCGTCCCGCCAGGATCGTCTGCTCGGTCACAGGACGATCTTGGCGGGACGGCGCGGCCGTCGCCACCCCGTCCGGCACGGCCGCATCCGGACAGGGCGGGGGGTCAGCCGGTGGTGGCGGCAGCCAGGAAGGACAGGAGGTCCTGGCGGGTGACGAGGCCCTTGGGCTTGCCGTCCACGAGGACGACCGCCGCGCCGGACTTCTCCAGGACGCCGACGGCCTTGCTGACCGGCTCGCCGTAGCCGAGCGTCGGCAGCGGCGGCGACATGTGCAGCTCGACCGGCTCGGACATCTTCGCCTCGCCCTTCACCATGATGTCGAGCAGGTCGGTCTCGCCGACCGAGCCGACCACCTCGGCGGCCATGACCGGCGGCTCCTCCTTCATCACCGGGACCTGCGACACCTCGTACTCGCGCATGACGGCGATCGCGGTCTGCACGGTCTCGTGCGGGTGGACGTGCACGAACTCCGGCAGCGTCCCGCCCTTGCGGGTGAGCACCTCGCCGACCCGGGCCTCCTCGCTGTGCGGGGTGAGGAAGCCGTAGTCGGCCATCCAGCCGTCGTTGAAGATCTTGCCGAGGTAGCCGCGGCCGCCGTCCGGCAGCAGCACCACGACCACCGCGTCGGGACCGGCCTTCTCCGCGACGCGCAGCGCCGCGACGACGGCCATCCCGCAGGAGCCGCCGACGAGCAGCGCCTCCTCGCGGGCGAGCCGCCGGGTCATGAGGAAGGAGTCCTTGTCGGAGACCGCGATGACGTCGTCGCAGATGTCGCGGTCGTAGGTCTCGGGCCAGATGTCCTCGCCGACGCCCTCGGTCAGGTAGGGGCGGCCGCTGCCGCCCGAGTACACCGAGCCCTCCGGGTCGGCGCCGATGATCTGCACCCGGCCGCCGGAGGCCTCCTTGAGGTACCGGCCGGTGCCGCTGATCGTGCCGCCGGTGCCGATCCCCGCGACGAAGTGGGTGATGCGCCCCTCGGTCTGCTCCCACAGCTCCGGGCCGGTCGTCTCGTAGTGCGACTGCGGGTTCTGCGGGTTGGTGTACTGGTTCGGCTTCCAGGCACCGGGGATCTCGGCGGCGAGCCGGTCCGAGACCGAGTAGTAGGAGTCGGGGTGCTCGGGGTTCACCGCCGTCGGGCAGACGACGACCTCGGCGCCGTAGGCGCGCAGCACGTCGATCTTGTCCTTGCCGACCTTGTCGGGGCAGACGAAGACGCAGCGGTAGCCGCGCTCCTGCGCGACGATGGCGAGCCCCACCCCGGTGTTGCCGGACGTCGGCTCGACGATCGTGCCGCCCGGGCGCAGGGCGCCGGACTTCTCGGCCGCGTCGATCATGCGGACCGCGATGCGGTCCTTCACCGATCCGCCGGGGTTGAAGTACTCCACCTTGGCGAGCACCTGCGGCCGCAGGCCGTCGGTCACCTTGCGCAGTCGAACGAGCGGGGTGTTGCCCATCAGCTCGACGAGCGAGTCGTGTACGTGCACCGCGACTTCCTTGTCGGTTCAGTGTTGATCTGAGCATCGCGTCCCCGATCCGCCGACGGTAGCGCGGCGGAGCGGACGCGGCTCCGGAAGGTTTCCCGTTTCGACGTTAGCCGAGATCCACGGGGCAGGCATCAAAGCACCGGCGGGCGGGTAGGTAGTTAATCACGGAGGGTCAGCGCACCATGTTGAGAGCATTCACCGCGCGCCGGATCGCGGCCGCGGCGGCCTACGGCGGCGGCGGCATCACCGCGATCGGCGGCGTCACCTTCGGGCTCATCGTCGTGGAGGCGAGGCTCGCCCGCAGGATCATCCAGTCGACGTCCAACGGCGACCCGCCCGCGGCCGACGGCCTCTACGGCGAGCAGTTCGGCGGCGAGCCGCTGTCGCTCGCCGTGCTCGGCGACTCGACCGCCGCCGGGCTCGGCGTCCACACCCCGGCGGAGACGCCCGCCGCCCGGCTCGCCACCGGGCTCGCCGGGATCGCCGGGCGCCCCGTGCGGCTGACGAACGTGGCCCGCTCCGGGTCCCGGTCGCAGGCCCTCGGCGGCCAGCTCGAGCAGGCGCTGCAGGTCCGCCCGGACATCGCCGTCATCATGATCGGCGCGAACGACGTGACCGGCCGGGTCTCCCCCGCCGAGTCCGTCCGCCACCTGTCGGACGCGGTCGCGCGGCTGCGCGCCGCGGGCGGCCAGGTGGTCGTCGGGACCTGCCCCGACCTCGGCTCGGTGAAACCGCTGATGCAGCCGCTGCGGTGGTTCGCGCGGCGCGCCTGCCGCCAGCTCGCCGCGGCGCAGACGATCGCCGTCATCGAGCACGGCGGCCGCTCGGTGTCCCTCGGCGACCTGCTCGGGCGCGAGTTCGCCGCCGACCCGCTGGCGATGTTCAGCGAGGACCGCTACCACCCGTCCGCCCGCGGCTACGCCACCGCGGCGGCGGCCCTGCTGCCGTCGGTGGCGGCCGCGCTCGGCCTGGAGCCGGACCTGCCCGGCGAGACCGCCCGCCCGGTGTCGCTGGCCGCGGCCGAGGCCGCCGAGCGGGCCGGGACGGAGGTCACGGGCGCGTCCGTGGCCGGGGACGACCGGGGCCCGCGGGGCCGCTGGGCCACACTGCGCTATCCGCTGCAGCGTCCGCTGCGCGGAGCCCTGGGCCGCCGGCTGTCCACCGGCATCGCGGCGGTCGGCGCGATCGCTCCGGCACGCCTGGCGGCGCGCTGCTCGACCGGCCTGTCCGAGGCCCGCAGCCGCCTGCGGGCGCGGTCGCGCCGCGCCGGGCTGCCGGCGGCCGAGCATGGGTAGCGGCCGGGGCCGCACGCGCGCCGGCCGGTCCGCCGCCCGCGCTTGCGCCGGACCGGCCGGTGGCGTGGCCTCCAGGGTCGGCCTCCCGGCGTCCCGGCCGCATGGGGCGAACGTCACCGGGAAACCGGGATTCGCCGCAGGTGAGCGGCGTAAGTGAGGACTTATTGGACTCGCCGTCCATAAAGCCGGGGGGTCGGCGTGTACGGACCCGCCGCCGGCGGTTAGATTGGCGACGTGACCGGTGAGTAGGTTGACATCTTTTCGGCCGCTGAGACAGGAGACACCCGTTATGCCCGAGGCAGTCATCGTCGCAACCGCGCGCTCGCCCATCGGCCGCGCCTTCAAGGGCTCGCTGAAGGACATCCGGCCCGACGACCTCACCGCCCAGATGATCACCGCCGCGATGGCGAAGGTCCCGCAGCTCGGCCCGGACCAGATCGACGACCTGCTGCTCGGCTGCGGGCTGCCCGGCGGCGAGCAGGGCTACAACATGGCCCGCGTCGTGTCCGTCCTGCTGGGCTGGGACAACGTGCCCGGCGCCACCATCACCCGGTACTGCTCGTCCTCGCTGCAGACCACCCGGATGGCGCTGCACGCGATCAAGGCGGGCGAGGCCGACGTCATCGTCTCGGCGGGCGTGGAGACCGTCAGCCGGTTCGCCAAGGGCAGCAGCGACGGCCTGCCCGACACCCAGAACCCGCTGTTCGGGGACGCGCAGGCCCGCACCGCCAAGGCGGGCGAGGGCGGCGCGCCGGTGTGGCACGACCCGCGCGAGGACGGCACGCTCCCCGACATCTACATCGCGATGGGGCAGACCGCCGAGAACGTGGCCGGGCTGCGCGGCGTCAGCCGGCAGGCGCAGGACGAGTTCGGCGTCCGCTCGCAGAACCTCGCCGAGAAGGCCCTCGCCAACGGCTTCTGGGAGAAGGACATCACCCCGGTGACGCTCCCGGACGGCAGCGTCGTCGCCAAGGACGACGGCCCCCGGCCCGGCACCACCTACGAGAAGGTGTCGCAGCTCCAGCCGGTGTTCCGCCCGGACGGGACGGTCACCGCGGGCAACTGCTGCCCGCTGAACGACGGTGCCGCCGCGGTCGTCGTCATGAGCGACACCAAGGCCGCCGAGCTCGGCATCACCCCGCTCGCCCGGATCGTGTCGACCGGCGTCACCGGCCTGTCCCCCGAGATCATGGGGCTCGGCCCGGTGGAGGCGTCCCGCAAGGCCCTGGCGAAGGCCGGCATGACCATCGGCGACATCGACCTCGTGGAGATCAACGAGGCGTTCGCGGCGCAGGTGCTGCCGTCCGCCGAGGACCTCGGCATCGACCACGACAAGCTGAACGTGAACGGCGGCGCGATCGCGGTCGGCCACCCGTTCGGCATGACCGGCGCCCGCATCACCTCCACGCTCATCAACGGGCTCAGGTTCCACGACAAGCAGTTCGGTCTGGAGACCATGTGCGTGGGCGGCGGCCAGGGGATGGCGATGGTCCTGGAGCGCCTCTCCTGACGGATTCCCCGTGAATTCGCGCGGTGGTCCGTGCGGTACGGCCTTCCCGGCCGTCCGCCGGGCCACCTGCGCTTTTCCGGGGAATATCCCCGTTAAAAATGATCTACGTAACGCAAAAGATAGGTCCCCGTTAGGGTCTTGTCACATGCGGAGAGGTGTTGCAGAGTCAGCAGGAAGAGCCCCGCGACCTGGAGGTGCCAATTGCCACTGAACCACTCGCCGGAGACGCACAGCAAGCTGATCGCCCGCATTCCGCAAGTCACAGGACGTGACATCCCCGAGTGGTTCACCACCATCGAGAACGGTCCCTCGTTCACCCGCTGCGAGGAACGCAGCAGTTGGCTGGCCGACGAGCACAACCTCTCGCACGGCTACGCGGCCGCGCTGGTGCGCGAGCACGAGCGCACGCGCCGCGAGCGGCACTACTGAGGACCGGACCCGAGAACCCGGTGGGATCCCGCCAGCGGACGCCCCCGCCGTCGTGCCGCCGCGCACGACCACGGCGCAGAGATCCCGCACGGATCAGCCCCGCACCGTCCGGCGCGGGGCTGATCGTTGTTGCGGCTAGTCGCGTCCGCTGAAGTAGCTGAGCAGCCGCAGGATCTCCAGGTAGATCCACACGAGGCTGAGCACCAGCCCGAACGCGCAGTACCAGGCGAACTTCTCCGGCGCCCCCTGGCGGACGCCCTGCTCGACGGCGTCGAAGTCCAGCAGCAGGAAGAAGCAGCCGACGAGGATGGCGACGACGCTGAAGATGTAGGCGAGCGGGCTGCCCGGGTCGCGGATGCCGATGCCCTGCTCACCGCCGAACAGGTACACCACCATGTTGATGAGCATCAGCCCGATGAGCGCGGCTCCCGCGGCGATGACGAACTTGGCGAACTTCGGCGTCACCCGCACGATGCGCAGCGCGTAGACGGCGAGCGTGGCGCCGAACGCCAGCGCGGTGCCGACCACGGCCTGGAAGACGACGCCGTGGTAGAGGTCGTTGTAGGCGTGGCTGATGATGCCGACGACGATCCCGTAGACCGCCGCGAACGTCAGCACCAGCGGCGCGTTCGCCTTGCGGCCGAACGTGATGAACGCCCAGATCCCGATCTCGGCGATGAGCGCCACGACGAGAACGGGCATGGCCGCCTCGACCGGCACCAGCGCCCAGGCGAGCGCCGCGGTGACCACCAGGGCGGCGAGGGTCAGGAATCCGCGGACGACGACGTCGTCCATGGTCATCGGCCGGGTCGCCGGCGGCGCGTACCCGGGGGCCCCGTATTGCTCAGTACCGTACTGCTGTGCTCCGTAGCCGGGTGCGCCGTAGGCCGCACCTCCGGCCCGCGGGTCGAAGGCGTTCCCCCGGAACGCGGGGTTTCTGCTCTCCATCAGGTCTCCACTGTCGGCCGACGTGATCCCCCAGTCTAAACGTGAAACCCCGCCATGATCAGCCCATATCC
>NZ_SMJW01000260.1 GCF_004348335.1 Actinomadura bangladeshensis
GGTGTAAGGCCCCCGGTAGACGACCGGGTTGATAGGCCGGAGATGGAAGCGCGGTAACGTGTGGAGTCGACCGGTACTAATAGGCCGAGTGGCTTGAACACACTGAACGTTCAAACCAAATCGCTGCTTGTGTGATGTTCGCGTCCCTGTGTGGTTCCCAGAAAACAACCTGGGCACCTGTGGTGCATAACTGGATACCGAGCCTGACGGCTTGGACGTTGATTTGCCTGCCCCTGTGGGGTGGTGCGTTGAGGCGTTCGGTGGTTTTGGCGAAGGGGAAACACCCGGTCCCATCCCGAACCCGGAAGTTAAGCCCTTCAGCGCCGATGGTACTGCATGGGAGACTGTGTGGGAGAGTAGGACGCCGCCGGACACATAGTGCAGAATGGCCCCGCCGACACGGCGGGGCCATTCTCGTGTCATCCCGAAGTCTCCAGTGCCTTGTTCGCAATGCTCAGACGGATGGCGTGAGTGGCGCGCTCGCGGTCGAGTTCGCTCTTGTGGCGAGCGATGAGCCGTCTCTGGTAGGCGTCCCCGACGCCCGCCCAGACGTCGATGAGATGTGCCTGGTGCTTGCACCGGACGTCGGTGACGGCGGTCGCGGTCTCCGTCGGGCTCACGCGATGGTCGGGCCCGTCAATGAAGCGCCGGTCGCGGTTGGCGTCCTTCGGCGTCGCATACGTATGTCCGGACCGCTTCATGCAGCTACTCCAGCGTCCGAAGGCGACCCGTACGCGGCGGTCTTTCGCCGACGTTTCGAGTGTGCTGAAGGCCAGAAGGTCCGCGAGTATCCCGGCCGGCGGGGCGCCCGTGCTCAGCGTCCGGCCGGCTTCGCCGACGCAGCCACCCTCCGGCAGGTTGCGGCCGCGGATCTTCGCGGGCCCGTCGCCCCAGGCGGCCTTTCTCGCCAGCGGGGGCAGATTCGGCCGAGGCGGTCGTCTGGTGATCTCCGGGGTGCTGTAGCCGAGCTTGCTCGCTCGTGCCTCGTCCGCGAGACCGTAGCGGCGGGCGTTCTGGGAGAACGGCGGAGCCGCCGGATCGCCGAAGTCGACCGCTATACGGAATCGTCGCAGGCATGGGCTCACGAGCGTCTTCTCGGCACGCTGCATGAGTCTTCGCTGAGCGGGGCTCGTCCGGTAGGCGTCGAGCAGGAGGACGAGTGAGTCGACGTCACGGACGTGTTTGACGCGGACGGGGAGTTCGTCCGGCTGCTGGGGTAAGCACCCCGCGACGACGAAGGGGACAAGCAGCGCGGCGGTCGCCCGTGCAAAGTTCGCCGTGGGCCTCTCTTGCCGTGGCTCCGGCGGGTCCGGGCGGCGCGGGGTTCCACGCCCGGAGCCTCTCATCGGGTCAGGCCGCGTCGAACGAACCGAGGTGGTCGTTGATACCGGGGCTCAGGTTCCCGTCGGTCTCGTCCTCGAGTTCCTGCGATTGGCCGGTGAAGTTGCCCTCGCTGTAGACAACCTCGTTCCAGACGGTGTTCAGGTTCCGCCAGGAGGTGGCCGTCTGCTGGACGTTGTGGCCGTTCGGGAAGCGCTGGCCGCCGAAGTTGACGCGCTCCCCGGCTTGAAGGCCGGGGATTTGGCCTGTGCCGCACCGCTCAGGCGCGGTCACTTCCGTGGCTTCCTGCTTCGCCGGGCTGAGCCCCCGATCAGAGCCGGAGGTCTTACCTGCCCTCCACAGGCGTTTATGGTCTCCGCCTCCCCCAGGCGCCTGGGGGTTTCCGTCCAGCGGCGACCAATCGAGCATCACCCGGGGGCGATGCGGCGCCCTTCGTCCAGGATGTTGCGGGCGGCGTTGACGTCCCGGTCATGGCCGGCCCCGCACTGCCCGCAGGCCCAGTGCCGGACGTGCAGGGCCTTGGGGCCGTCGCGGTGCCCGCAACGCGAACAGATCTGCGAGGACGCGAACGCCCGATCCACCCGCGCGAACACCCTGCCGTACCGCCGAGACTTGTACTCCAGCATGGCTACGAACATCGACCAGCCGGCGTCGTACACCGACTTGGCCAGCCGGGTGCGCGCCAGGCCCTTCACGCACAGCGTCTCCACATAGACCGCTTGGTTGTCGCGGACCAGTTCGGTGGAGAGCCGATGATGGAATTCGCGGCGCGCGTCACCGACCTTGGCATGCGCGCGGGCGACCCGCAGACGAGCCTTGCCGCGGTTGGCCGATCCCTTCTGCTTGCGCGACAGCGCCTGCTGGGCCTTGCGCAGCTTCTTCTCGGCGCGGCGCAGGAGCCGGGGAGAGCCGATCTTGCGGCCGTCCGACAGGACGGCAAAGTGCTCCAAGCCCAGGTCGATCCCGACCTCGGCCGTCGTGTCGGGCGGGTCGGGCACGCTATCGGTCTCCACGACGAACGACGCGAAGTACCGCCCAGCGGCGTCCTTGATCACCGTCACGGTGGATGGCGTGCACGGCAGCCGCCGCGACCACCGCACCTTCACGTCGCCGACCTTGGGCAGTGCGAGTCTTCCGCCCTGGGTGATCTTCCAGCGGGCGTTGGCGGTGAACCGGATCGCCTGCCGGGCGTCCTTGCGGGACTTGAACTTCGGCGGCCCCATCCGTGGGCGTTTGCCGGCCAGCCCGTCGAAGAACGCCCGGTAGGCGGTCTCCAGGTCCCGCAGCGACTGCTGCAGCACCACCGACGACACCTCACCCAGCCAGCAGCGCTCCGGCGTCTTCTTCGCCGCCGTCAGCGCCGCCGACAACTCCGCCGCCCGCACAAACGGCAAACCCGCCCGGCGCGCGCCCTCCCGCGCCCGAAGTGCGTCGTTGTAGACCACACGGGCGCAGCCGAACGCCCGCGCCAGGGCTTGGCACTGCCCGGCGGTGGGGTAGAGACGGAACGCATACCGCAACTGCATTCCGTAATATTATCAATACTTTGAGCTAGCGCCGAGTTCATGGACAGGCGGGCGCGGTGTGCATGCCGCACGGCCATGTGGTCTTCGTGACCAAGTTCCGGCTCTTCACCGAACTCCACTGGAGCTTCTGGAACAGATCATGCGGGCGGTGTGCGGCGACTTCGAGGGCGAACTCGCCGAATTCAACGGCGCGGGCGACCATGCGCACCCGCTGGTGAACTGTGCGGCCCAGGCGGCGCTGTCCAAAGCTGGTCAACAGCCTCAAAAGATCTCCTCTCGCCGGATGCACCTGGAGTTCCCCGAGTTGGCCCGCCACTGCTGGCGGGCGAACAGGCTGTGGTCGGCCTCCTACTTCTCCGGCTCGGTCGGCGGTTCGCCGATCAGCGTCCTGCGGTAGTACACCGAGCAGCAGGACCGCCCGGCCTGACACCGGCGGATGGATGCCGGATCGCCAAGGGAGCGATCCGTGTATCGCTTTCCTGCCCCTCGGGAGGGGCAGGCTTCACCCCGCCCTGAAGGGCAGAGCAATGCCAACCAAAGCCGGTAGCAGCGGCTCGAACCCTGCTGGCCGGGGTCCTCCCAGAAGCAGTTCGTCGCCTGAGCGGGCGGTGCGTTTCTGCCGGTGGCGGGGAGTGCGCGCCCCGTCCGGTGAGGGTGGGGAGAGCTCGCTACGTGTGTCTATGCTGGCCGGCATGGAGATCGACTGGACCGAACAGCTCGTCGGCCAGCTCGACTGGCACTGGCGGAACCTGCTGAGGCCGCGCCTGGACGGGCTCACCGACGACGAGTACTTCTGGGAGCCGGCGCCGGGCGCGTGGAGCGTCCGCCCGCGCGGTGAGGCGACGAGCCCGATGGCCGCCGGAGCGGGGGAGTACGTCATCGACTTCGCGTTCCCCGAGCCCGTGCCGGCCCCGGTGACCACGATCGCCTGGCGGCTCGGCCACATCATCGTCGGAGTGTTCGGCATGCGCGTCGCCGGCCATCTCGGCGGGCCGCCCGTCGACTACCAGAGCTTCCGGTACGCGGCCTCCGCCGATGAGGCGCTGGCCCGGCTCGACGCCGGTTACGCGGCGTGGACGGCCGGGGTCCGGAGCCTCGGCCCGGACGACCTGGCGCGTCCCAGCGGCCCCGCGGAGGCGCCCTACGAGGATCTGCCCCTCGCCGCGCTCGTCCTCCATATCAACCGGGAGGTCGTCCACCACGGAGCCGAGATCGCGCTGCTCCGCGACCTGTATCCGCATCGCGGCCCTGGGGGCCCGACACGACCGTCCTGAACGCCGATGGCTCATCGTCGTCCCATGCCGCCGCTGCCGCCCCGCCTCGTGGAGATCGTGGACGCGCTGGCGACCACGCCCGGGATACGCGTCCTGGAGATCGGGTGCGGGCCGGCGGGCGTCAGCGGCCGAGGGCCGTGTCGAGGGTGGCGGCCCACTGGTTCAGCAGGCGGGTGCGGCGGGCCGAGTCGTCGGTGAGCAGGTCGGCGAGGCCGAGGCCGCGGACCAGGTCGAGGGTCGCCTGGACGGTCTCCCGGACGCCGGGCACGCCCTCGTCCGCGCCGAGGGCCTCGACGGTGAGGCGGTGCGCCTCCCGGCCCACGCGGGCCTCGAGGGGGAGGACCTGCGCGCGGAGCTGCTCGTCGGAGCTGGCCGCGACCCACAGCTGCAGCGCGGCGCGGAACAGCGGGCTCGTGTACATCTCGCCGAGCAGGGTCACGACGTCCGAGGTGGACGGGCGGTGGTCGGCGAGGGCGTCCAGGCGTTCGCGCATCTGCGCCATCCGCACCTCGGAGCCGTAGTCGACCGCCGCCGTCACCAGCTCCTCGCGCGTCCGGAAGTGGTGCTGGGCGGCGCCCCGGGACACGCCCGCGCGCTCGGCGACCACGGCGACGGTCGTCCCCGCCCAGCCGACGGAGGCGAGGCAGTCGATGGCGGCCTCCAGGAGGCGCCGGCGGGTGGCGCGGCTGCGGTCCTGCTGCGGTTCGCGGGGGAGTGCCTGGGCGGTCATGGATTCCTTGGCTCGGCGGATGCTCCAGTCAACCAAACCGTCCCGGCAGAAAACAATCATGCACGATTGATTTTTTCTGGGCGGGCTGGCAGTGTTCAGCCATGAGCCAACCGCTGCGGGTCGGGAACGCCTCGGGCTTCTACGGCGACCGCTTCTCCGCGGTGCGGGAGATGCTGGAGGGCGGGGCGCTGGACGTCCTCACCGGCGACTACCTCGCCGAGCTGACCATGCTGATCCTCGGGCGCGGCAGGATGAAGGACCCGGACGCCGGGTACGCCGCGACGTTCCTGCGGCAGATGGAGGAGTCCCTCTGGCTCGCGGTGGAGCGCGGTACCGCGATCGTCGCCAATGCCGGCGGGCTCAACCCCCGGGGGCTCGCGGACCGGCTGCGCGAGCTGGCCGCACGGCTCGGGATCGAGGCGCGGATCGCCCACGTGGAGGGCGACGACCTGCTGGCGCGGGCGGGTGAACTCGGCCTCGCGGACTCCCGCCATGGAGCGCCGCTCACCGCCAACGCCTATCTGGGCGCCTGGGGGATCGCCGAGTGCCTGCGGGCCGGAGCCGACGTGGTGGTGACCGGGCGGGTCACCGACGCCTCCCTGGTGGTGGGGCCCGCCGCCGCGCACTTCGGGTGGGCGCGCGACGACTGGGACGCGCTGGCGGGCGCGACCGCGGCCGGGCACGTCCTGGAGTGCGGGGCGCAGGCCACGGGCGGCAACTACGCCTTCTTTGAAGAGATCTACAACGTAAAGGCGCCGGGTTTTCCGATCGCGGAGCTCCACCGCGACGGTTCCAGCGTCATCACCAAGCACGACGGGACGGGCGGAGCCGTCACCACCGAGACCATCACGGCCCAGCTGCTGTACGAGATCGGCGGGCCGTCCTATGCCGGGCCGGACGTCACGACGCGGTTCGACACGATCGAGCTGGCGCAGGACGGGCCCGACCGCGTGCGGATCAGCGGGGTGCGCGGAGCACCGCCGCCGCCGGCCACCAAGGTGTGCCTGAACCATCTCGGCGGGCACCGGAACGAGATGACGTTCGTCCTCACCGGGCTCGGCATCGAGGCCAAGGCGGAGTCGGTCAAGGCCCACATGGCGGCCGCGTTCGGCGACGCCCCGCCCGCCCGCGTGGAGTGGACGCTCATCGGTACCGCCGAGGAGGATCCGGCCACGCAGGGGGAGGCGACCGTGCTGCTGCGCTGCGCCGTCCTCGACCCTGACGCGGGCAAGGTCGGCCGTGCGTTCAGCAACGCTGCGGTGGAGCTGGCCCTCGCCGGCTATCCGGGCTTCACGATGACGTCGCCGCCCGGAAAAGGCAGCCCGTACGGGGTCTACACGCCGGCGTACGTCCCGAACGAGGTGATCGACCACGTCGCCGTCATGCCCGATGGCGCACGCGTGTCCATCTCACCTGCGCCCGCCACGGCCCCGACACCGGCCGCTCCGGAACCTCGGCTCGAAGCGGTCGCCGACGTCGGGGCGACCGTCCGGGCTCCGCTGGGGCGGGTGGCCGGGGCCCGGAGCGGAGACAAGGGCGGGGACGCCAACATCGGCGTCTGGGCCCGGACGGACGCCCAATGGCGCTGGCTCGAACCCTTCCTCACCGTGGAGAGGCTCGGAGAGCTGCTGCCCGAGACCCGGGAGCACACCGTCCACCGGTACGTCCTGCCCAACCTCCGCGCGGTCAACTTCGTCGTCGAAGGGCTGCTGCAGGAGGGCGTTTCCGCCTCGACGCGGTTCGACCCGCAGGGCAAGGCCCTCGGGGAGTGGCTGCGGTCCCGCCTCGTCGACATCCCGGAGGGAGTCCTTTGACCCTCAAGAGCACGCTGGACACGCGGAGCCCCGAATACCGGGAGCGCCGCGCGGCCATGCTGGAGAAGCTGGCGGCGCTGGACGCCGAGCACGCCAAGGCGCTGGAGGGCGGCGGTGAGAAGTACGTCGCCCGGCACCGCAAGCGCGGGAAGCTGCTGGCGCGCGAGCGCATCGAGCTGCTCCTCGACCCCGATTCGCCGTTCCTGGAGCTGAGCCCCCTGGCCGCGTGGGGCAGCGACTTCCCCGTCGGCGCGAGCGTCGTCACGGGCATCGGGGTCGTCGAGGGCGTCGAGTGCATGATCGTGGCGAACGACCCGACGGTGCGGGGCGGGTCCAGCAACCCGTGGACGGTGAAGAAGAGCTTCCGGGCGTCCGACATCGCCCTGGAGAACCGGCTCCCGGTCATCAACCTGGTCGAGTCGGGCGGCGCGGACCTGCCGACCCAGAAGGAGATCTTCATCCCGGGCGGGCGGATGTTCCGCGACCTCACCCGGCTGTCGGCGGCGGGCATCCCGACGATCGCGCTGGTCTTCGGCAACTCCACGGCCGGCGGCGCGTACATCCCGGGCATGTGCGACCACGTCGTCATGGTCAAGGAGCGCGCGAAGGTGTTCCTCGGCGGGCCGCCGCTTGTGAAGATGGCGACGGGGGAGGAGGCCGACGACGAGGAGCTCGGCGGCGCGGAGATGCACGCGCGCACCTCCGGCCTCGCCGACTACATGGCCGCGGACGAGGCGGACGCGCTCCGGCTCGGCCGCCAGATCGTCAAGAACCTCAACCACCGCAAGCTCGGGCCCCGGCCCGGCCCGGTCGAGGAGCCGCGCTACGACGCGGAGGAACTGGCCGGGATCGTCCCCGAGGACCTGAAGATCCCGTTCGACCCGCGCGAGGTCATCGCCAGGGTCGCGGACGGCTCGCGGTTCGACGAGTTCAAGCCGCTCTACGGGACGAGCCTCGTCACCGGCTGGACGCGCGTCCACGGCTACCCGATCGGGGTCCTCGCCAACGCGCAGGGCGTCCTGTTCGGGGACGAGGCGCAGAAGGCGGCGCAGTTCATCCAGCTCGCCAACCAGAGCGACACCCCGCTGCTGTTCCTGCACAACACCACCGGCTACATGGTCGGCAGGGAGTACGAGCAGGCCGGGATCATCAAGCACGGCGCCCTGATGATCAACGCGGTGGCGAACAGCAGGGTCCCGCACATCACGATCGTGATGGGCGCCTCCTACGGGGCGGGGAACTACGGGATGTGCGGCCGGGCCTACGATCCCCGGTTCCTGTTCACCTGGCCGTCCGCGAAGTCGGCGGTGATGGGGCCGCAGCAGCTCGCCGGCGTGCTGTCGATCGTCGCGCGGCAGGCGGCGCAGGCGCGCGGGCAGGCCTACGACGAGGACCAGGACCGCGCCATGCGGGAGATGGTCGAGGCCCAGATCGAGGCCGAGTCGCTGCCGTTCTTCCTGTCGGGGCGGCTCTACGACGACGGCGTGATCGACCCCCGCGACACCCGCACCGTCCTCGGCCTGTGCCTGTCCGCCGTCCACAACGCGCCCGTGCGCGGAGCCGACGGCTTCGGCGTCTTCCGGATGTGAGGCCAATGATCAACAGAGTGCTGGTCGCCAACCGCGGCGAGATCGCCCGCCGCGTCCTGCGGGCCTGCCGGGACCTCGGCATCGGGACCGTCGCCGTCTTCTCCGACCCCGACGCGGGCGCGCCGCACGTCCGGGAGGCCGACACCGCCGGGCGGCTGCCCGGCGCCGCCCCCGCCGAGACGTACCTGTCGGCGGAGCGGCTCCTCGCGGTCGCCGAGAGCGCCGGGGCGGACGCCGTCCACCCCGGCTACGGGTTCCTGTCGGAGAACGCCGGCTTCGCGCGGGCCGTCGCCGACGCGGGCCTCACCTGGATCGGCCCGCCGCCGGACGCGATCGCCGCGATGGGCTCCAAGATCGAGGCCAAGAAGCTGATGGCCGCCGCGGGCGTCCCCGTGCTGCCCGAACTGGACCCGGAGCGGGTGACGGCCGCAGACTTCCCGCTGCTGGTCAAGGCGTCCGCGGGCGGCGGCGGGCGCGGCATGCGCATCGTCCGGACGCCGGAGGAGCTGGCGGATGCCCTCGCGGGCGCGCGCCGCGAGGCCGAGTCGGCGTTCGGCGACCCGGCCGTGTTCTGCGAGCCGCTGCTGGAGAACGCCCGGCACATCGAGGTGCAGGTCCTCGCCGACGCGCACGGCACCGTGTGGACGCTCGGCGAGCGCGAATGCTCGATCCAGCGCCGGCACCAGAAGATCGTCGAGGAGGCGCCGTCGCCGGCGGTGCCGCCCGGGCTGCGCGCCGAGCTGTGCGAGGCGGCCGCGAACGCCGCCCGCGCCATCGGCTACACCGGCGCCGGGACGGTCGAGTTCATGCTCGCGCGGGACGGCCGCTTCTTCTTTCTGGAGGTCAACACCCGCCTGCAGGTCGAGCACCCGGTCACCGAATGCGTGTACGGGGTGGACCTCGTCCGGCTGCAGATCGAGGTCGCCGAGGGCGCCCGCCTGGCCGAGGCTCCGCCCGAGCCGCGCGGCCACGCCATCGAGGTCCGCCTGTACGCCGAGGACCCCGCGCGCGACTGGCGGCCCGCCGGCGGCACCCTGCACACGTTCGAGGTGCCGGGCGTGGACGCCGAGTTCGCCGTCCCCGCGGCGCACGGGCTGCGGCTCGACAGCGGCGTGGAGAGCGGTACCGAGGTCGGCGTCCACTACGACCCGATGCTCGCCAAGGTGATCGCGTGGGCACCGACCCGGGCCGCCGCCGCCCGCAGGCTGGCCGCCGGGCTGCGCGGCGCCCGCGTCCACGGCCTCACCACCAACCGCGACCTGCTCGTCCGGATCCTGGAGGAACCGGGCTTCCTGGCCGGCGACACCGACACCGGCTACCTCGACCGCGTCGGTCTCGCCGACCTGGCCGCGCCCCTGGCGGACGAAGCGGCCGTGAAGGTGTCCGCGCTGGCCGCCGCGCTCGCCCGGGCAGCCGCGAACCGGGCCTCGGCGGGCGTGCTGGGCGGGCTGCCGTCCGGATGGCGCAACGTCCGGTCCCAGCCGCAGCGCCGGACGTTCGAGGGCCCCTACGGGACCGTCGACGTCGACTACGACCTGCGCCGGGACGGCCTGGCCTCCGAGTTGTGCCCCGGAACGTCCCTGGTCGGCGCCGCGCCCGACCGGGTCGTCCTCGACGTCGGCGGCCTCCGCGAGACCTTCGCGGTGACCGAGGCCGGGGACGAGGTCCACGTCGACTCCCGCCTCGGCCCGGTCGCGCTGCGCGCCGTCCCGCGCTTCGCCGACCCGAGCGGCCAGATCGCCCCCGGCTCGCTCCTCGCCCCCATGCCCGGGACGGTCGTCCGCGTCGAGACCGAAGCGGGCGCCGGCGTCGCCGAGGGGCAGACCCTCGTCGTCCTGGAGGCCATGAAGATGGAGCACCGCATCGCCGCCCCCTCCGCCGGGACGGTCGCGGAACTGAACGTCGCCGCCGGGCAGCAGGTCGAGTCCGGCGCCGTCCTCGCCGTCATCGAGTAAAGGAACGAGCCCCCCGAATGAGCTTCGTCGAGAGCGAGGAGCGGCGGGCGCTGCGCGCGGCCGTCGCCGAACTGGGCGCCGAGTACGGTGCGTCCTACTACGTGGAGAAGGCCAAGTCCGGGCAGAAGACCGACGAGCTGTGGGCCGAGGCCGGTCGGCTCGGCTACCTGGGCGTCAACGTGCCGGAGGAGTACGGCGGCGGAGGCGGCGGCATCGGCGACCTCGCGGCCGTGTGCGAGGAGCTGGCCGCCGCGGGCTGCCCGCTGCTGCTGATGGTCGTCTCCCCGGCGATCTGCGCGACGATCATCGCCCGGTCCGGCACCGAGGACCAGAAGAAGCACTGGCTGCCGCGCTTCGCCGACGGCTCGGTGAAGATGGCGTTCGCGATCACCGAGCCGGACGCCGGATCCAACTCGCACCGCATCACCACGACCGCGCGGCGGGACGTGAAGGGGGCAGGGG
>NZ_SMJW01000261.1 GCF_004348335.1 Actinomadura bangladeshensis
TGTGTATAAGAGACAGGTCCGCCCCCGGCACAGCCCCGGTGCCCCCGGCGAAGGAGGCCGCACATGGCAGACAACCCCGACCGGCCGGTCGACCAGGCGCCGCCCGCCCAGGAGGCCGCCCAGGAGCCCGCCCAGGAGCCCGCCCAGGAGGCCGCCGCCCCCGCGCGCACGCAGGAGCACGGCATGGCGCGCACCGAGCCGGGCGGTGACCACCGCGCCCCCCGCGTCCGGCGCTCGCTGCGGGACCGCACCGCCGGGGCCCGGCGCCGCACCGCCGGCGCGATCGCCACCGCGATCTCCGTCGCGACCACGCTCGTCGTGCTGGTCCTGGCCGTGCACATCGTGTTCGTGGCGTTCGAGGCGAACACGGCGAACGACCTCGTCCGCTGGTTCGGCGACCGCGCCACCGACCTGTGCTGGCAGTTCAAGGACGTCTTCCAGCCCGCCGACCGCAAGACGGAGGTCGCCGTCAACTACGGCCTGGCGGCCCTCGTCTACCTGGTGATCGGCCGGGTCCTCGTCGGCCTGGTCCGCCGCCTGGACTGACCCCGGCCGCGCCGGACGGGCCGGACGGGCCGCCTAGTCGCGGCCCGGGAAGCGGACGTTCTCGAACGGCCAGGCCGTCGTCACCCACTGGCGGACGAACGCCTCCAGCTCCTTCTCCAGGACGGAGTTCTCCTCGTCCGCGCGGACCCAGAACACCACGACGGCGTCCGAACCCGGCTCGTCGGACGGGGCCACATGGATGCGGCCGAGCTGCCGCTCCCCGTCCGGGGTGATCACGACGTAGCTGAACGAGCGCCGCAGCTGCCCCTGCTTCTGCAGCCACGCGACGTCGATCAGCGCCTGCTCGAAGGTGAACTCCCTGTCGGGCCACCCCCACTCGGGCCCGAACCGGCCGGCCAGCCGGTCCAGGCTGCCGATCACGGCGCCGTAGTCCTTCACCACGTCGTGCACGGTGATCGGGCGGATCTGGAAGTCGGGCCCCGCCACCAGCGTGGGCACCACGAAGTCCTCGGGCAGGAACGCTCCGCCCGCCGCCTTCCGCGGAGACTTGAACATCGTCGACCTTTCCGGCGACACCCCTTCCGGCGACGGGGCGTGCGGCACGAACTCTAGTCCCCCGCGCCCCCGCAGGAGGCGCATCCCGGATCCGGGCGCGCCGCGTCCCGCAGCACGGCTCGCCGCCCCGAATCGGGGCGGTGCGGCGCGGAGGCGGCGGCCCGCGGCCCCGACATGCCTTAGTGTTCTTCCGGAGGAATTCATCACCATGACGCCATCCACGCGCGATCGCATCGTGTCCGAGTCGCTCCGGTTGTTCGCCGACCGGGGCTACGCGGCGACGTCGGTCGCCGAGATCGAGGCCGCGGCGGGCCTGTCCCCCGGCGCGGGCGGCCTCTACCGGCACTTCCGGTCCAAGGAGGAGGTGCTCGCCTCCGCCATCCGCGAGCACATCGAGCGGACCCGCCGGCAGATCAGCGACGTCCTCAGCAACGCCACCGTCTTCGAGGACCGCCCGCTGGAGATCCGGCTGCGCATGACGTGCCAGGCGGGCCTCGCCAAGATGCGCGAGGAGCAGGACCTCATCCGGGTGCTGTTCCGCGACCTCGACCAGTTCCCGAACCTGGTCGCGGAGATGCGCGAGGGCATCGTCAACCCGCTGTACGACGGGATCGCGACCTGGCTGTCCGAGCAGCCCGAGTTCGAGGGCTCCGGCGAGGACTGGCCCGCGATCGCCTCCATCCTCGGCGGCGCGGTGGTGAACTACTGGCTGGCGAACGAGTCGATGTACGAACCGCCGACCCGCATCGACGAGAAGCGGTTCGTGGAGAGCTGGGCGCGGCTCGGTCTCGGGCTGGTGCACCTGGAGCGGACGCCCGCCACCTGACCCGCGGCGCCTGACCTGCGACGGCGCGGCCCCCGCCGGCTTCGGGCACGTTCCGCGAGCTCCTACCCTGGAGTCCCGCGTCATCGCGGCGTGCACGCGACATAAGGTGGGGGAACGGCATGGAAACGTACGCGGACTGGCTGCGCGGGCGAGGCGACGACGAGCTTCGCGCGCTGCTGTCCGCGCGTCCGGAACTGCTCGCGCCCGTCCCCGCCGACCTGACCGCGCTCGCCGCCCGCGCCGCGACGCCCGCCGCGGTGTCCCGCGCGCTCGACCGGCTCGACCGCTTCACGCTCGCCGTCCTCGAATGCCTCATCGTGCTGCCCGCGCCGACTGCGGACGCGCTCGCGGCCGGCCTCGGCACGACGTCCGCGCAGGTCGAGCGGGCGCTCGGCACGCTGCGCCGCTACGGGCTCGCCTGGGGCGGCGGGACGCCCGCCGCCGCGCCCGGCGTCCGGCAGGCGCTCCCGCACCCGGCCGGGCTCGGCCCGCCCGCCCAGGAGGTCTTCGCCGGCTACCCCGCCGAGCGGCTCACCGACCTGATCACCGACCTGGAGGGCGCGGCGCCGCGCGGGTTCCCCGACTCCGCGCGCCTCCTGCGCCGGCTCGCCGAGCTGCTGGCGGACCCGGCCGCGCTCATCGAGGACGCCGGCCCGGAGGCGCGCGCCGCCCTCGACCAGCTGGCCTGGGGGCCGCCCGTCGGACGGGTCGCCAACGCGCGCCGCCCCGTCCGGATCGGCACCGCGACCACCCCCATCGAGCGGCTCCTCGCCCGCGGCCTCCTCGCCGCCGAGGACGACCGCACGGTCACCCTGCCGCGCGAGGTCGCGCTGCACCTGCGCGCCGGCCGGCTCGTCCGGGACGTGCCCGCCGAACCGCCGCCGCTCCCGGCCCGGCCGGGCGAGCCGCGCCCCGAGGACGTCGTGGTCCGCGCCGCGGCGGGCGAGGCCGCGGGCGCCGTCCGCCTCATCGAGGAGATCCTCGAACGCTGGGGCCTCGACCCGCCGCCCGTCCTGCGCAGCGGCGGCCTCGCCGTCCGCGACCTGCGCACCGCGGCGACCCTGCTGGACGTCCCCGAGTGGAAGGCGGCCCTGCTCGTCGAGATCGCCTACGCCGCCGGGCTGCTCACCCGCAGCGGCGACCTCGACGGCGAATGGCTGCCCACCCCCGCCTACGACCTGTGGCTGATGCGCGACACCGCCGGCCGCTGGACGGAGCTGGCCCGCGGCTGGCTGAAGTCCGACCGCGCCGCCGGGCTGGCCGGCGACCGCGACGACCGCGACCGGCTGATCAACGCGCTCAGCGAGGCGATGGTCCGCTCCAGCGCCCCCGCCACCCGCCGCGAGATCCTGGACGTCCTCGCCGGCGCCGGCCGCGGCGAGCTCGTCGACGAGGACGCGCTGCGCACCCGGCTCGGCTGGCTGCGGCCCCGCCGCGGCGGCCCGACCCGCGAGCGGCTGCTCGGCTGGACGCTGCGCGAGGCCGCCGCGCTCGGCCTCACCGGGTTCGGGGAACTCGTCCCGTTCGCCCGCGACCTGCTCGCCGGCGACGATCCCGAGCCGGCGCTGGAGAAGTACCTGCCCGCGCCCGTCGACGAGATCCTCATCCAGGCCGACCTGACCGCTGTCGCGCCCGGCCCGCTCGTCACCGACCTCGCCCGCGAGCTCGCGCTCACCGCCGACGTCGAGTCCACCGGCGGCGCCACCGTCTACCGGTTCACGCCCGAGTCGGTCCGCCGCGCCCTGGACGCCGGACGGTCCGCCGCCGACATCACCGACCTGCTGACCCGGCACTCCGCGACCCCGCTGCCGCAGCCGCTCACCTACCTGATCGACGACGTGGCCCGCCGGCACGGGCACCTGCGCGTCGGCGCCCTGTCGTCCTACGTCCGCACCGACTCCGCCGCGACGCTGGAGGAGATCCTCGCCGACCGGCGCGCGGAGCCGCTGCGGCTGCACCGGCTGGCGCCGACCGTCCTCGCGTCCGGGCTGCAGCGCGCCGACCTGCTGGACGCCCTGCGCGCCATGGGCTTCGCCCCGGTCGCCGAGGCGCCCGGCGGCGGCGTCATCGTCACCCGGCCGGACGCGCAGCGCGCCGACCCGCCGCCGACCGCCGAGATCGTCCGGCTCCGCCCCGACTCCCGCACCGACACCTCGGTGATCTCCGCCGCGGTGCGGGCGCTGCGGGCCGGCGACGAGGCGTCCCGGCACGGCGCCGAGCACGCCCGGCAGGCACCGGCCGGCGAACCGCCCCGCTCGCCCGCGATGGCCACCATCGAGCTGCTCCGCGCCGCCGTCGACCGCGGCGGGCGCGTCTGGATCGGCTACCTCGACCAGCAGGGCCAGGCGTCCAGCCGCATCGTGGAGCCCGTCCGCGTCGAGGGCGGCTTCCTCACCGGCTACGACGCCACCCGCGCGGCCGTGCACCGCTTCGCCCTCCACCGCATCACCGGCGTCTCCGAACTGGACGGCGACACCGCCACGTAGCGCCGCCGGGACGGGTGTGATCCGCGGCCTGTGATCTTCGGTGCGATGGACCCGCGGAGGCGTCCGGAGGTCCTAGTCTTGAGGTCCCATCGGTGAGCGGAGGAGGCCCGCCCGTGAGCGGATACGGCGGCAACCCGCCCGGCTGGCAGGACCCGTACGGGTCGCAGCAGGGCTGGGGCGGATCACCGTATCCCGGCGGTCCGCAGCCGCAGCCGCAGCCTCAACCGCAGCCGCTCGGCTACGGCTACGGCTACGGGCCCCCGGGCGTGCCCGTCCGGCAGCGGAGCAGCGGGTCCACCACCGCGTGCCTGGTCTGCAACATCGCGAGCGTGCTGCTGTGCTGCGGCATCCTCGGCATCCCGGGCGCCATCGTGTCCGCGATCGCGATGAGCCGTGTCGACACCAACCCCGAGTCGGCGCGCAAGCTGACCGTCGCGGGCTGGATCCTGTTCGCCCTCTCGATCGTCTGCGGGATCATCCTCGGGATCGTCTACGTCATCATCGTGCTCCGGGCCGACTCGGGCTACGACTCCGGGTCCGGCATCTAGCTCCCCGGGACGACCGAGCCCCTTCGGGAAGGCGGGCCCTTCGGGAAGAGCGGGGCCGTCGGCGCCGTTGAAGGATGCGTTCCCGTCCGGATCGCACGACGCGCCGCCGTGCCTGGGGTAGCGTGCGGCAACGGGTGTCCGGACGTGGCATCGATCATCCGCTTCGCGACGGGGGCTTCTGCTTTGACCGACGGTCCGCTCATCGTCCAGTCCGACAAGACCCTGCTGCTGGAGGTCGACCACGAGCTGGCCGGCGCCTGCCGCAAGGAGATCGCCCCGTTCGCCGAACTGGAACGGGCGCCCGAGCACGTCCACACCTACCGGGTGACGCCGCTCGCGCTGTGGAACGCCCGCGCCGCCGGGCACGACGCCGAGCAGGTCGTCGACACGCTGATCAGGTACTCCCGCTACCCCGTCCCGCACGCCCTGCTGGTGGACGTCGCCGACACGATGGCGCGGTACGGGCGGCTCCGGCTGGAGAAGGACGAGGAGCACGGGCTCATCCTGTCGTCCTCCGACCGGTCGGTGCTGGAGGAGGTCCTGCGGGCCAAGAAAGTCAAGGGGATGATCGGGGACCGCGTCGGCGATGACGCGGTGGCCGTCCACCCGAGCGAGCGCGGCGCGCTGAAGCAGGCGCTGCTCAAGCTCGGCTGGCCCGCCGAGGACCTCGCCGGCTACGTGGACGGCGAGGCCCACGCGATCTCCCTCGTCCAGGACGGCTGGCAGCTGCGCTCCTACCAGGAGGACGCCACGTCGGCGTTCTGGCACGGCGGCTCCGGCGTCGTCGTCCTGCCCTGCGGCGCCGGCAAGACCATCGTCGGCGCCGCCGCGATGGCCCGCGCGCAGGCGACCACGCTGATCCTCGTGACCAACACCGTGTCGGCGCACCAGTGGAAGCAGGAGCTGCTGCGGCGCACGTCCCTCACCGAGGACGAGATCGGCGAGTACACCGGCACGAAGAAGGAGATCCGGCCGGTCACCATCGCCACGTACCAGATCATGACGACGCGCCGGAAGGGCGCCTACACGCACCTGGAGCTCTTCGACGCCCGCGACTGGGGCCTGGTCGTCTACGACGAGGTGCACCTGCTGCCCGCGCCGATCTTCCGCATGACCGCCGACCTGCAGGCGCGCCGCCGGCTCGGCCTCACCGCCACCCTCGTCCGGGAGGACGGCCGCGAGGGCGACGTGTTCTCCTTGATCGGGCCGAAGCGCTACGACGCGCCGTGGAAGGACATGGAGTCGCAGGGGTGGATCGCCCCGGCCGACTGCGTCGAGGTCCGCGTCACCCTCACCGACTCCGAGCGCCTCGCCTACGCGACCGCCGAGCCGGAGGAGCGCTACCGCTTCTGCGCCACCACCGACACCAAGACCAAGCTCATCAAGGCGCTGGTCGACCGGCACCACGGCGAGCAGACGCTCGTCATCGGCCAGTACATCGACCAGCTGGACGAACTCGGCGCGCTCCTGGACGCCCCCGTCATCAAGGGCGAGACCCGCGTGCGCGAACGGGAACGCCTTTTCGACGCGTTCCGGTCGGGTGAGATCAACGTCCTCGTCGTGTCGAAGGTGGCGAACTTCTCCATCGACCTGCCCGAGGCGTCCGTCGCCGTCCAGGTGTCGGGGGCCTACGGGTCGCGGCAGGAGGAGGCGCAGCGGCTGGGACGCCTGCTGCGGCCCAAGGCGTCCGGGGCCGGGGCCCGCTTCTACGCGGTCGTCGCCCGCGACACCCTCGACCAGGACTACGCCGCCCACCGGCAGCGCTTCTTGGCCGAGCAGGGGTACGCGTACCGCATCGTCGACGCCGACACCGTCCTCGCCGGCAAGGACTTCTAGGGTCCCGTCAGGGCTTGGGCCAGTTCCTGAGGGCGCTGTCGAGGGCGTCCAGGGTCCGTTCCCAGGACGCCTCCACGTCGCGCGGGTGATGCTGGAAGGCGCCCGCGGTCTCCAGGCTGACGTAGCCGTGGAACACGCTGCCCAGCATCCGCACGGCGTCGGTCTGGTCGGGCTCCGGCAGGTCGTAGGCGCGCAGGATCGCCCGCGTCATCTCGGCGTGCCGTCCCGCCGCGCTCGCGCGCGCGGTTTCGAGGTCGAGCTCCATCCGGGCGGCCGCGTACCGGCCGGGATGCCGCTTGGCGTAGCCGCGGTACGCGCCCGCGAAGGCCACCAGCGCGTCCTTGCCCGCGCGTCCCGCCACCGCGGCGGCGACCTCGTCGGCGAGTTCGGCCAGTGCGAGCAGCGCCACCCGCGTCTTCAGGTCGTGCGCGTTCCTGATGTGCGAGTAGAGGCTCGCCTCCTTGACACCGAACCGGCGCGCGAGCGCCGCGACGGTCACCTTGTCGAAGCCGACCTCGTCGGCCACCTCCGCCGCCGCCCTGGTCAGGCGTTCGACGGTCACTCCCGCGCGTGCCATGGCACCCTTCCTGTCCACCTACACTATTAAAGCATTTGCCTAAGCCCCTTAGGAAGATTAGCCTCGCAGCCCATGAAACCGCTCACCGAACACGACGTCCGCACGTCCTTCATCAACTGCTCCAAGGGCGAGGCCAAGCGCCTCGGCCTGCCCAAGGACTTCGCCGATCTCCCCTGGGACGACCTCGACTTCCTCGGCTGGCAGGACCCGGGCGCGCCCGGACGGGCGTATCTCGTCACCGAACGCGATGACCGCCTGGTCGGCATCTCCTTGCGCGTCGCGTCCGGGGCGTCCCGTGGCTTCACCTCGCGCAGCATGTGCTCGCTGTGCCTGACCACGCGCACCGGCGGCGGCGTGGCCCTGATGACCGCGCGCCGAACCGGCGAGGCCGGTCGCCAGGGCAACTCGGTCGGACAGTACATGTGCACTGACCTCGATTGCTCCCTGTACGTCCGCGGCAAGAAGCAGTCTGTCGCGGGTAGCGGGCTTGAGGAGTCTCTCAGCCTGGACGAGAAGGTGGCGCGCCTTTTCGTGAACCTGCATGCGTTCCTGGACAAGGTGACCCGCTGACACAGCGGTGAATCAGGCGGCCGGGACGCCTTCGGCCGGCCGGGCGGGTTCGGGATCGTCCACCGCGGGTGTCCGCTTGGGCAGCAGGAGCGGGGTGGCGAGCAGGAGAACGCCCGAGACGGTGATCGCTGCGAGCGGACTGGTGAACGTCGCGAGGACGCCCCACACCATCATGAGGCCGGCCTGCGAGAGCTTGCTGCTGACGCTCCACGCGCTGAGGACCCGCGCGGTACGGCTCAACGGCGTCCGCTGCAGGCGTTCTGTGGCGTAGATCGGGTTGAAGACGCCCATGCACGCGATCAGCAGCCCCTCGACGAGGATCACGGTGATCAGCCCGGTGATCCCCGGGTGGACGAACGCGAGACCGAGCGGGAAGATCGACCGCAGCCAGCCGAAGACGATCATGACGCGGTACCGGCCGTAGCGCCCCACGAGGCGCGCGGAGAGGCGAGCGCCCACGAAGCCGCCGACCGCCGGGATGCCGAAGGCCAGACCGTACTGCCACGCGGCGAAGTGGTACTCGCCCAGCAGGAGGACCGCCACGAGCGGAGAGGTGGCCATGATCAGGCCGCCGACCAGGATCGAGTTGAGGAACAGGCGCCGCAGGACGCGATCGTCGAAGATGAACCGCCAGCCGTCCAGCAGATCGGCCGCACGCAACCGGGTGGACGAGTCGCGGGGCGCCGCGCCGTCGCCTCCGCGGATGCGGCCGACCGCGAGCGCCGACAGCAGGTAGCTGAAGGCGTCGGCCAGGATCGTGACGACCGGGCCGAGCAGCCCGATGAGGGCACCGCCGAGAGGCGGGCCCACCGCGGTCGCCGCCCAGCTCGTTCCCTCGAACCTCCCGCTCGCGACGAGGAGATCCTCGCCTCGGACGAGGTACTTCAGGTACGCGCCGGATGCGGCGTTGAACGCGATGCTCGCGGTGCCGGAGATGATCGAGACGACCAGCAGCTGGACGTAGGACAGCAGGCCGAGGAAGTACGCCGGCGGAATGCTCGCCATGGCGGCGAAGCGGACCAGGTCCATCCCGATCATCACGGGGCGCTTGGCCCGGTGCTCGACCCACGGCCCGAGGGGGAGCGCGACGATCGCCGCGACGGCGAGTCCGGCGGCTTCGAGGAGCGAGACGGCGAATGCCGGCGCGTGCAGCACCTGAACCGCGATCAGAGGGAACGCTCCGAACGCGAGCCACGTGCCGTACGTGCTGACGGCGTAGGCCGACCACAGCCAGCCGAAACCGGCCCCCAATCTCACGCGCACATGACTCCCTCGCGGACAACCGGCAGTTGGGCTCCAAAAGCACAGCAGGGATGCCACAAGGCGTTCAAACAACCGCGTCCCGGCGAGCCACAACGGTGAGTTGTGCGCGCCTACGCTGGCTCAATGGACAGCGAAGCGGTGCGGTCGTTCGTCCGGGCGGCCGAGCTCGGACAGCTGCAGCATGCGGCAGACGAACTCGGTGTCACACAGCAGGCGGTGTCGAAGCGGATCGCCTCCCTAGAACGCGAGCTGGAGGTGCGCCTGTTCACCCGTACCGCCCGAGGAGTCGAGCTGACACTGGACGGCCAGGCGTTCCTCCCCCATGCGCGGAGCATCGTCGCGGGTGTGGACCGCGCCGTCACCGCGGTGAGGCCGGTCTCACGGGCCCTTCGGATCGATGTTCTGGGCCTGCGAAGCGCGCAGGCCGTCATCCTGCACGACTATTGGCGATCGCATCCCGGAATCGACCTCGACGTGGTGACCCTCAAGGTCGACGATCCTCATGTGGCGGCGGCCGCCGTCCAGGCAGGCGACGTGGACGCCTCGTTCCGTACCGTCACCGATCCTGCGACGCTGCCACGGGACTTGCACATGGTCCGCGCGTTCGACTCCCCGCTGCAGTTGCTCGTCGGGCCCGGCCACCCGCTCGCCTCCGCCCGGACACTGACACCGGACCGGCTGCGCAAGCTCCGGATCTGGGTGCCCGGCATCGTGCCGCGAAGCGAATGGGCGGAGTTCTACGACGAACTCGTCACGGCCTTCGACCTCCGCGTCGACGCGACGGGTCCGAACTTCGGCAACGAGGTCCTCTTCGACACCCTCGCGGATTCCTCGGACGTTGCGACCCTCGTAGGCGCACGCGACCGGTACATCTGGCCGGCGAACTACGACCTGCGCCGCATCCCGATCGTCGAACCGACGCTCGCCTACCCGCTCTCCCTCATGCTCCCGAGGCTCAATCCGCATCCGGGACTTCGGGCGGTCATCAACCACTTCGCGAGCCTGGCGCCGCTTCCCGGGACGGTCTGGCTCCCGTCCTGGGCGAGGACGGCACGCCGCAGCACCGACCAGTGACATTCTCGAGCGAGGCCATTCCACCGCCAAAACGAGAATGGCCCCGCCGTGTCGGCGGGGCCATTCTGCAATATGTGTCCGGCGGCGTCCTACTCTCCCACACAGTCTCCCATGCAGTACCATCGGCGCTGAAGGGCTTAACTTCCGGGTTCGGGATGGGACCGGGTGTTTCCCCTTCGCCAAAACCACCGAACGCCTCAACGCACCACCCCACAGGGGCAGGCAAATCAACGTCCAAGCCGTCAGGCTCGGTATCCAGTTATGCACTACAGGTGCCCAGGTTGTTTTCTGGGAACCACACAGGGACGCGAACAACGCAGCGATTTGGTTTGAACGTTCAGTGTGTTCAAGCCACTCGGCCTATTAGTACCGGTCGACTCCACACGTTACCGCGCTTCCATCTCCGGCCTATCAACCCGGTCGTCTACCGGGGGCCTTACACC
>NZ_SMJW01000262.1 GCF_004348335.1 Actinomadura bangladeshensis
GGGATCTTGTGGGTAGGCGGTAGGTGTCCTAGATGTCCGGGGGGTCGTACGCTGTCCCCCTGGTCCTGTTCGGGTCTACCGGCGGGGGTATCGTGCCTCTCCTTCACAAGATCGCTGGAGTTGTGATCGTCTGCGCCGTCGTCCTCGGGCTGGTCCTGCCCGCGGAGCGGCGTGCGCGGGACGAGGGGAAGGCGGCCGAGCAGGCCGGGGCGGCGTCGAGCACGGCGCCCACGGCGCGGGCCGCGAAGGCGGGCGGGGCGCCCGCCCCGGCGGGATCGGGGACGGCCGGGCCGTCCGGGTCGCCGTCGGCGTCGGCGACCGCGCCGATCCAGGCGGCGGCGCCCGGGGCCGCGGCGGTCAAGGCGAACGAGCTGGGCCAGGTGCCGGTGCTGATGTACCACCGCATCCTGAAGAAGCCGGAGCTGTCGCTGGACCGGTCGACCAAGGAGCTGTACGACGAGCTGACCGGGCTCGCGAAGGACGGCTACTACCCGATCACGGCGGCCGAGTTCGTCGGCGGGCGGTTCAACGTCCCGGCGGGCAGGCACCCGGTGGTGCTGACCTTCGACGACAGCACGCCGGGGCACTTCGGGCTGGACGCCCGGGGCAACCCGAAGCCCGACACGGCGGTCGCGGTCATCGAGCAGGTCGCGCGGGAGAACCCCGGCTTCCGCCCGGTGGCGACGTTCTACCTGAACAAGGACCTCTTCGGGATGGACCAGGTGCAGGCCGCGGCCGGGCTCACGTGGCTGCGGCAGCACGGGTTCGAGATCGGCAACCACACGGTGACGCACCCGAGCCTGTCCGGCATGTCCGAGAAGGGGGTGCGCAAGGAGATCGGCGGCATGGAGGACGAGATCGTCAAGCTCACCGGCGCGCACACCACCACGTTCGCCTACCCTTTCGGGTCCGTCCCGAAGAAGGAGGCGTGGGCTGAGAAGGACGGCGGCAGGTACTCCTTCCAGGGCATGTTCCTCGCCGGCTGGCGGCCCGCGATGTCGCCGTTCGACGCGGACTTCGACCGGTGGAAGATCGACCGGATCCGCTCCGAGGGCAAGATCAAGGAGAACGACTGCAAGAAGTACTGCTCGACGGCGTGGCTGGAGTACCTGGACAAGAACCCCGATGAGCGGTACACCTCTGACGGGGACCCGAACACCGTGACGTTTCCGAAGGCGGCCGAGGACCGGATCGCCAAGGAGTACCGGGCCCGTGCGCGGACGTACTGATCATCCCCGCCCCGGCCGGATTGACCACGCGAGATTGGTCCCATATCCTGATCGCTGCGCTGTGGGCCTGCGCGCGCTTCGGACGGAGCAGGCTCGCGCTCGGTCAGGTCGGCGACAACGGTTCGGTTCACTGACGCGGTGCCCGCGTCCGATTCCGGTCTTCGGCAGGGCGGATAACGGCCCTCCGCGCACAACCCATACGACTTCCATGTCCGTACCGGAGCCAGCCGACACATGACGAGCAGCACCGAGGCCACCTCGACCACCCCGCAGGTAGCGGTCAACGACATCGGGTCGCAGGAAGCCTTCCTCGCGGCGATCGATGAGACCATCAAGTACTTCAACGACGGCGACATTGTCGAAGGCACTGTCGTCAAGGTCGATCGTGACGAGGTCCTCCTCGACATCGGCTACAAGACCGAGGGCGTCATCCCCTCGCGCGAGCTCTCCATCAAGCACGACGTCGACCCCAACGAGGTCGTCACCGTCGGAGACCACGTCGAGGCCCTGGTCCTCCAGAAGGAGGACAAGGAAGGCCGCCTGATCCTGTCCAAGAAGCGCGCCCAGTACGAGCGCGCCTGGGGCACGATCGAGAAGATCAAGGACGAGGACGGCATCGTCACCGGTACCGTCATCGAGGTCGTCAAGGGCGGCCTCATCCTCGACATCGGCCTGCGCGGCTTCCTGCCCGCGTCGCTGGTCGAGATGCGCCGCGTCCGCGACCTGCAGCCCTACGTCGGCCGCGAGCTCGAGGCCAAGATCATCGAGCTGGACAAGAACCGCAACAACGTGGTCCTGTCCCGCCGCGCCTGGCTGGAGCAGACGCAGAGCGAGGTCCGCCAGACCTTCCTCAACACCCTGCAGAAGGGCCAGGTCCGCAAGGGCGTCGTCTCCTCGATCGTCAACTTCGGCGCGTTCGTCGACCTCGGCGGCGTCGACGGACTGGTGCACGTCTCCGAGCTGTCCTGGAAGCACATCGACCACCCCTCCGAGGTCGTCGAGGTCGGCCAGGAGGTCACGGTCGAGGTCCTGGACGTCGACATGGAGCGCGAGCGCGTCTCCCTGTCGCTCAAGGCGACCCAGGAAGACCCGTGGCAGCAGTTCGCCCGCACCCACCAGATCGGCCAGGTCGTGCCGGGCCGCGTCACCAAGCTGGTGCCGTTCGGCGCGTTCGTCCGGGTCGAGGAGGGCATCGAGGGCCTGGTGCACATCTCCGAGCTGGCCGAGCGCCACGTGGAGATCCCCGAGCAGGTCGTCCAGGTCGGCGACGAGATCTTCGTGAAGATCATCGACATCGACCTCGACCGGCGCCGCATCAGCCTCTCGCTGAAGCAGGCCAACGAGGGCGCGGCCAGCATGGAGGAAGAGGACTTCGACCCCACGCTGTACGGCATGCCCGCCGAGTACGACGACCAGGGCAACTACAAGTACCCCGAGGGCTTCGACGCCGACACCGGCGAGTGGCTGGAGGGCTTCGACGAGCAGCGCGAGACCTGGGAGCGGCAGTACGCCGAGGCCCGCGCCCGCTTCGACGCCCACCGCAAGCAGATCGAGGAGGCCCGCAAGGCCGAGGCGGAGGCCGACACGGCGCCCGCGGGCGGTGGCGGCGGCGAGACCTCCTACTCGGGCGGCGGCGAGAGCGAGTCCGGCGGTGGCGCCCTCGCCACCGACGAGGCGCTCGCCGCGCTGCGGGAGAAGCTCTCCGGCGGCCAGTAGCCGCCACCCCTCCTCCGGCGGCCCGCCCGGCCGGCCGGTGGTGACGAACAACACGAACACGGCCGGAGAACGATCTTCAGGATCGGCCTCCGGCCGTGCTTCGGTTGCGCCACCATGGCGGAGGAGGGCGGCGTCCCGCGCCGCCGCACGCACCCCCGAAGGTCCGCTCGTCCCCGGGAGCACTCGTTCAATTGGCCAGCACAGACGCCGGCACCGACGTCGGCACCAGGACCGGCGGCCCCGCCGAGACCGGCCCCTCGATCGTCCCGCAGGGCCCCGCCCGGCTCGCGCTGATCGCGGTCACGGTCGCGGTGCTCGCACAGACCCTGCGGTTCTCGCTGCCGCAACTCGACCACTTCGCCGACGAGGCCGGCCTCCCGGTCGCCGCGGCCGGCGTCGCGGCCATCTACCTCGCCGGGTTCCTCGCCCCGCTGATCCGCCGCGCCGCCGGGCCGCGCGGGCTGCTGCTCGCCGGCGTCGGCGGGCTGTTCGCCGTCCGGCTGCTCGCGCAGGCGATCGACCCGCGCACCTGGCTGGCCTTCGCCGGCACCGCGATCGGCATGATCGCGCTCGCGGCGCTGTACGAGGGCGCCCGCGGCCTGTCCGGGGTCGGCTTCGCGACCGCCGCGGTCGCGGGCCTGTCGATCGACGGCGCCGTGCGGATGTGCTTCGCCACCTGGGACCCCGTCTGGCGGGACGGCATCGGCCCGTGGCTGGCGTGCCTTGCGTTCGTCGGCGTCGGCGCCGCCGCCCTCTACCGCGAGCTGGCGTCCGGGCCCATCGCCCCGCCCGGGGTGTCGTGGCGGGACGCGCTCGGCGCCGCCGCGCTCGGGCCGTTCCTGGCGCTGCAGGTCCTCGTCCTCGCCAGCCCCGCGTTCGTGGCGTCGTCCGGCTGGCAGTCGCTGACCGCCGCGCACGTCACGATCGTCATCGGCCAGGGGTTCGCGCTGGCGTTCCTCGCCTCCGGCCTCGCCGTGCGGGCGGTGCCGGGCGGCGTGTGCGTGCTCGGCGGGACCGTCCTCGGGGTCGGCGCGGGCGCCGTCGCCGGGACGTACGCGGTCTCCGGCGTCGAGGTCGTCCCCATCGTGGTCATCGGGCAGGTCGTGGCGGCGTGGCTGCTGGCGGTGGCGGTCCGCGCGCCGCTGCGCCGCGCCGGGACCGGCGGGCCGGTCTGGCGGATCGATGCGGGCGCCGCGCTCGGCGGCCTGCTGGTCGCCGCGATCCTGATCCCGTACCAGGTCAGCGCGGTGTCGCCGCTGCCGGTGCCGAACAACGTGCTGCCCGGCCTCGCCGGGATCCTGCTCGGCGCGCTCGCCGCGTTCGCGGCGGCGCGCGGCGGCCCGCTGCCCGCCCGCGCCCCGCTGCGCGCGCTCACCGCCGGCGCCGCCGCCCTCGTGCTGCTCGCCGGGACGCTGGTGTTCACCGTCGCGGCGCCGGACGGCGAGGCGCAGCCCGCGGCCGCGCCGAACCGGGTGCGGGTGCTCAGCTACAACATCCACGACGGCGTCAACCAGTCCGGGCGGCTCGACCCGGAGGGGATCGCCCGCGTCATCGAGGGGCAGCGCGCCCAGGTCGTGCTGCTGCAGGAGGCCGGCCGCGGGTCGCTGATGTCCGGGACCACCGACGTCGGCGTGTGGCTGTCGCGGCGGCTCGGCATGAAGCTGATCTGGGGACCGGCCGCCGACGGCCAGTTCGGCAACGCGATCCTGACGTCGCTGCCGGTGCGCAGCTCCGGGCGGGGCCGGATGCCGCGCGGCGACTGGTCGCAGATCCGCGGGTACGTGTGGGCGCGGCTCGCGGTCGGGAAGACGACGATGGACGTGTGGTCGACGCACCTGGAGGGCGGCGACGACCAGGCCGGCGAGCGGGCCCGGGAGATCGCGGCGCTGCTGCGGGCCTGGGGCGGCGCGCCCCGCACCCTGATCGGCGGCGACTTCCAGACCGACGCGGGCAGCCCCGAGCTCGCCGCGATGACCGACGGCACCGACCTGCGCAGCGCCGCCCTCGGCGGCGAGCCGTACCCGACCCGGCCGGACGGGGCCACGCACGACTGGATCTTCGGGTCGGACGGCGTCCTCGTCACCGACTACGAGGTGCCGAGGTCGGGTGCCTCCGATCACTATCCGGTCGCGGTGACCGTCCGGGTCGGCCGGTGAGCGGGCCCGGCGCGCCCGCCCCGCCGGGGCCGGACCCCGTGAGCGAGCCGGTCGTGATCGAGCGGGCGGGCCCCGGGGACGCGGGGGAGCTGCTGACCGTCCAGCGCGCCGCCTATGTCGCGGAGGCACAGCTGTACGGCGACCCGTTCCTTCCGCCGCTGGTCGAGTCGGCCGAGCAGCTGCGCAAGGTGCTGGAGACCGACGCGGTGGTGCTGAAGGCGGTGCTGGGCGGCCGCCTCGTCGGCGCGGTCCGCGCCCAGTTCAGCGACCGCACGTGCCTGGTGGGGCGGCTCGTCGTCGTCCCCGACCTGCAGGGACGCGGCATCGGCCGGCGGCTGCTCGCCGGACTGGAGGCCGAGGTCGCCGGGCGGGTCGACGCGTGCGTGCTGTTCACCGGCCACCTCAGCGAGGCGAACCTGCGCCTGTACCGCCGCCTCGGCTACGCCGAGACGCACCGCGAACGCGTCGCCGCGCACCTCACGCTCGTCCACATGCGCAAGCCCCTCGTCCCTGCGGGAACGGGCTGACCTGATCGTCCGCCCGCGGCGGCGCCGCCGGCGGGCCCTCGTCCCGGCGGAAACGGGCCGGCCATTAGGGTGAGTCCGTGCTGAAAGTGGGACTCACCGGCGGAATCGGGTCGGGCAAGAGCGAGGTGTCCGCGCGGCTGGACGAGCGCGGCGCGGTGGTCATCGACGCCGACAAGATCGCCCGGGAGGTCGTGGAGCCGGGCACTCCGGGCCTCGCGGCCGTCGTGGCGGAGTTCGGTGCGGACGTCCTGCTGCCGTCCGGCGCCCTGGACCGCGAGAAGGTCGGCAAGATCGTGTTCGCCGACCCCGAGCGCCTCGCCGCCCTCAACGCGATCGTCCACCCCCTGGTGGGGGAGCGCATGCAGGAGCTGATGGACGCCGCCCCCGCCGGCGCCGTCGTCGTCTACGACGTCCCCCTGCTGGCGGAGAACGGCTTGGCGCCCATGTACGACGAGGTCGTCGTGGTGGACGCCCCCGAGGAGACCCAGCTCGACCGCCTGACGTCCCGCCGCGGCATGACCGAGGAGGACGCCCGCGCCCGCATGGCCGCGCAGGCGTCCCGCGAGGAACGCCGCGCCGTCGCCACCCACCTCATCGACAACTCCGGCACCCTCGACGACCTGAGGACCCAGGTGGACGCCCTCTGGGACGCCCTCACCCGGCGCGCCGCGTCTTAGAGCCCCCGTTCTAGAACGGGGTGTCGAGGGGGAGGCGGTGGACCTCCGGCAGGTAGGCGTCGAGTTCGCCGGGTTCGAAGCGGCACATGCCGATGGCGTACCAGAACTCGGCGGCGGCGTTGCCCTCCCACTTGTAGCGGCCGTCCGGGGCCAGGGCGGCCCAGCCCTCCGCCAGCCCGAGGAGCGTGATGCGGCGCGCGGGGGCGTCGCGGTCGGAGACGTCCCAGAGGATGATCGCGCCGTCGTCGCCGGCGGTGGCGAGCAGCGAGCCGTCCGGGCTGAACGCCGCCGACCAGATGCGGCGGGTGTGGCCGGGGAGGGTGTGCAGGAGGCGTCCGTTGGACGGGTTCCAGAGCCGCACCACCATGTCGTCGCCCGCGCTGGCGAGCATCGCCCCGGACGGGTGGAACGCGGTCGTCCACAGGCGGCCGGTGTGCGCGGTGAGGGTGTGGAGCGCCTCGCCCGTGGACGGGTCCCAGAGGCGGACGGTGCCGTCGTTGCTCGCGCTGGCGAGGGTCTCCCCGGACGGCGAGAACACCACCCGGTAGACCCGGTCGGTGTGGCCTTCCAGGACGGCGGTGAGTTCGCCGGTGCGGGGGTTCCAGAGGCGGACGGCGCCGTCGTCGCAGCCGGTGGCGAGGAGCGCGCCGCCCGGCTGGAAGTCGATGGAGCGGACGCGGCCCCGGTGGTCGGCGAGGGTGGCGGTCTCGCGGCCGGTCGTCCAGTACCAGAGGCGGACGGTGTCGTCGTCGTTGGCGGTGGCGAGGACGTCCCCGGCGGGCGCGAACGCCTGCGCCCACACGTGGTCGGTCTCGACGTTCAGCTCGCGTTCGAAGGTGCCCGTCCCGGCCTGCCATAGGTGGACGCCGCCGTCGTTGGTGGCGGTCGCGAGCTGGGAGTGGCGGGTGTTGAACGCGGCGGAGGTCAGGTTGTCGGCGACGCCGTGCAGCTCGCGGATCCGGCGGCCGGTGCGCGGGTCCCAGAGCCGGACGAGGCCGTCGTTGCCGCTGGAGGCGAGCATGCCGCCGTCGGGGCTGAACGCGACGCCGGTGACGCGGCGGCCGTGGCCGCGCAGCACGGTGCGGCACTGCCCGGTCTCGGCGTCCCACAGCCGGGCGGTGCCGTCGTTGCTGCTGGTGGCGAGCTGGGCGCCGTCGGGCCGGAAGGCGAACGGCCACACGGCGCCGCGGTGCCCGGCGAGTTCGAGGCGCTGCCGCCCGGTCGCGGGATCCCACAGCCGGACGGATCCGGCGCTGTCGGCGGTGGCGAGGCGGCCGCCGTCCGGGCTGAACGCCGCCTGGTAGATGCCGCCCTCGTGACCGGACAGGACGCTGCGCTGCCGCCCGTCCGCCCAGATGCGGACCGACCCGTCGGTGTCGCCGGTGACGAGGAGGTTCCCGTCCGGGTGGAAGGCGATGGCGTAGACGCGCCCGGTGTGGCCGAGGAGCTCCTGGCCGATCTCGCCGGTGCGGATGTCCCAGAGCCGGACGACGCCGGCCTCGTCCCCCGCGGCGAGGAGGGAGCCGCCGGGGTGGAACACGGCCCGGTACACCGCGCCCCGGTGACCGGTCAGCTCCCGCCGCAGGGCGCCCGTCGCGAGGTCCCAGACGCGCAGGGTGCCGCCCGCGTCGCCGGTGACCATGAGGGAACCGGCGGGGTCGAACACGGCGGTGTAGACGGGCGCGGTGTGCCCGGACAGCTCGTGCAGGAGGGCGCCGGAGGCGGTGTCCCAGACGCGGATCGTCCCGTCGGCGGCGCCCGCCGCGAGGAGGCCGGCGCCTGGGGCGGCGCGGCCGCCCACGACGACCGGCCACACGCCCTCGGGGTGGACGGTGAGGGTGTGCGCCGAGCGTCCCGTGGCGAGGTCCCAGATCCGGACGGTGCCGTCCGCCGAACCGCTCGCCAGGAGGTCGCCGGCGGCGTCGAACGCGACCGCGTAGGCGCGGTCGGTGTGGCCCTGCAGCGTGCGCAGGGGGGTGCCCGTGACGGCATCGCACACGAGGACGCCGCCGTCCTCGCTGCCCACGGCGACCACGGACCCGCCGGGGCTGTAGGCGAGCGGCTGCGGGAGGCGGCTGGTCGCGAAGTGGAACCCGTAGGGGACGCCGACCGCGGGCGGCGCGATCTGGATGTCGATGGGGCGGCCGGGCGCGATCGCGGCCTCGCGGAGCTCGGGCGCGGCGGCGATCCGCTCGGGGAGCGTCGCGTCGACGAGGGCGGCGCGCGTCCAGCGGCTCCCGGTGACGGCGGCGTCCCGCAGGTCGGCGCGGGCGAGGCGGGCCCGGGACAGGTCGGCGCCGCGCAGGTCGGCCCCGGTGAGGCGCGCCTCGTCCAGCCGGGCGCCGGCGAGCGAGGCGTCCCGCAGGACGGCCCGCGACAGGTTCGCGCCGACGAGTTGCGCGTCGGTGAGGTCGGCGCCGGTGAGGTCGACCTCCTGCAGGTCGCGGTAGGACAGGTCCTCGCCCTGCAGGCGCGCGCCGCGCAGGTCGGTGCGGGCCGGGGTGCGCAGCCGGGTCGTGATGCGGATCGCGTTGGCGCGGGCGAAGTCGCCGGCGGCGGGGTCGGCGAGGACGCCGGCCGCCCAGTCCTGGCAGGCGCGGGTGTCGGCGAGGTCGCACAGGAAGTCGACGGCGAGCTGGGTCAGCGCGCGGCGGCCGAGCGCGGCGGGGACCGCGCCCGCGCCGAACTCGCCGGCGATGTGCCGCGCGATGAGCCACTCCATCACCGAGGTGTGGATGAATCCGAACAGGCCGTCGTCGGTGCGGACGAGCAGGCTGCCGGCGCCGACGGCGTGCGTCACCTGGTGCGGGGACATCCGGCCGCCGGCGAGGCCGGTGAGGGTGTCGGCGACGTCGGCCAGCTCGGCGAGGCTGAGGAACTGCTCGTCGCCCTCCCACAGCCGCAGCGCGAGCGTGCCGACGGCCTGCCACATGTCCTCGGTCTTCAGCCCGGACGGGCCGCCGGAGCCGCCGACCCGGTCGGCCTCGTAGGCCAGCCACGACGAAAGGATCTCGTGGTAGAGGTCGGCGGGGGAGACGGCGCGGCGGGCCTGCGCGACGGCGCGCAGCCGCTCCTCGGGAAGGTCGGCGATGAACGACAGCATCCGCGGGTTGGGCGTCAGGGCGAGGAGCTCCTCGATGCCGGCGAGCAGCCTCAGCCGCGCGTCGGCCGCGGCCTCGTCCCCGTACCGGTTCACCAGGTAGGAGCGGACCTGCGGCGGCGCGAACTCCTCCAGGCCGAGGACGCGCCGGTGCGGCAGCACCCCGACCTTCTCGCCGAGGGCCGTCAGCACCTGCGCCTGCGACTTGAAGTGCTGCGTGCGGCTCGCCACCACGATCTTGGCGTGGTCGCGGGCCGCCTGCAGCAGCGTGTCGAGGTGGTCGGCGGCCTGGTCGTAGGTCATCCGGGTGACCAGCTCGTCGAACCCGTCGAACAGCAGCACGATGCGCCCCTGCCGGAGCATGTAGTGGAACGCCTTGAGGTCGATCAGCTCCTCGCCGTGGTTGGCGAGGTGCGCGGCGACCAGGCCGTCCACCGAGTGCGCCTTGTCGAGCGCCCGCAGCTCGATGAGGATCGGGACGACGTGCGGCAGCTCCCCGGGGATGCGCCGGGCCAGCTCGCGCAGCGCGAACGTCTTGCCGCGCCCGAAGTCGCCCAGCAGCAGCAGGAACCGCCCGTGGTCGGCGGACAGCAGGCGCAGCATCTCGCCGACGACGTCGTCGCGGACGTCGCCGGCCGGCCGCGTCCCCTCGTCGGGCGTCTGGAGGCGGTCCAGTTCCCGGAACCGCTGCGGGACGTACAGGGAGGGCGGGTACAGCCCGTCGCCGGACAGCCGCCGCGTCTGCGCCGTCACGTACTCCGACAGGTCGAGCAGCCCCTGGAACTCGGTGATGCTGCGCACCCGGATGCCGCGCCGCAGCGCGTCCTCGCGCAGCGACCGAGCGGGCGCCGGACCCACGTACACCAGCTCGGACCCGTGGTCGGTGCCGTCGGCGTGCACGTGCCGGACGAACGCGTCCACGTCCGCCTCCGTCACCGGGCCGACGTGGGCGCCGATGCGGTACTGGCGGACGAACCCGTCCTCCAGGTGGGTCAGCAGCAGGTGCGGCGGGTCCGAGCGGCCCTCCTCGCGCCCGGGCGGGACGACCCGCCGGATGGTCGCGCGCTCGAACCGCGTCTCGCACGCCTCCGTCAGCCGGTCCAGCAGCCGCTCGGTGGCGTCGGGCAGGGGGTCGGCGGCGCCGTTGGCGGCCGGGCCCAGTTCCGGGG
>NZ_SMJW01000263.1 GCF_004348335.1 Actinomadura bangladeshensis
GTTCGCAGGGGGAGCCGCCCTGCCCGGCGCCGGGGCCGATCTCGATGTCGACGCACACGCTGATCACGGGGTGCGGGGTCGGGTCGGCGAGCGCGCACGCCGGGAAGGCGAGCGCGCCCGCGACCGCGGCGGGCAGCACGGCCGGCAGCGCGGCGGCGCGGAACGCGAGCGGGTGCATGGTCAGCCGCCCGCCCCGATGCTCTGCAGTTGCGCCTGCAGGCGGGTGAACGCCTCCGGGCCGACCGCGAGGGCGCCGCTGAACACGTGCGAGATGTCGATGGTCAGGTAGGTCCCGGCGGCCAGCAGCGCCGCCATGATCGACAGCGGCACGAGCGTCGCGCCGCGCGGGCGGGCGCCCGACAGGAACGGCAGCAGCAGGACGGCGATGCCGGTGAGGACGGTCACGGCCAGCAGCCCGGCGGGCGGGGTCGTGCGGGCGTCCGCGGCGCGCTGGTTGCGGGCGGTGGAGATCTCGCCGAGGTGGTCGAGCACGGCGGTGCGGGCGTCCTTGCGCTCGTCGGTGCCGGTCGTGACGGCGATCACGTAGCGGCGCAGGTCGTCGAGGTCGCGCTGGCCGGCGGTGCTGAGGCGGCCGTGCCGCATGAGCCGCCACTCGGGGCCGCGGACGAGCGCGACGTAGCGGCTCAGCTCCGCCTGGACGTGCCGCGCGTCCGGTGGCGGGAGCCGGCTCGCGGCCCAGTACGCCTCGGAGACCGCCTGGCTCTCGGCGTAGGTGTTGGAGCGCGCGGCGTCGGCGGTGGTCCACGGCACGACGATGGCGATGGCGAACGCCAGCAGGAACAGCGCCGACAGCATCGCCCCGGTGTGCGCGGTGGTGGGGCCGTCGGGGTCGGGGTCGTCCACGCCCTTCCAGCGCCGGACGAGCCGGCTCGCCAGCAGTACCACCCCGATCGCGCAGGCCGCGGCCGCACAGTAAACGATCATGCCCCTCCCGGCTCCGGTCCGTCATCACGTGGGGTGAGTGTATTTTCACGGAACGTTGCTACTGGTGGGTTTCGCGATGACCGTCACCTGCGGGTGACATGACCGCCCGGCCAGGGAAGGTGATCGGTGCGGGGAAGAGAGTCCGGCGAGTTCTGGTGCTAGTTCTTGTGAAATACGGTGTCCATGCCGGAAGATCTCCCGTAGAGAACCCGGCGTGAAGGATGATTGTTCGGACCCGGCCTGAGAGGGGCGGCTGCGTGAGGGGAGACGGCAATGGCGCCGCAGGGAAAGCTGGACCTCGACCCGGAGGTGGTGCGCACCGCCCGGCGGCTCGCCGCCCGGGCCGCCGAGCCGATCATCGGCATGGCCCGCTCCCACACGACCGTCTCGGTTGAGCGGGCGCTGCTGCGCCTGGCGGGCCTCACCGGCGCCGACGACGAGGGGCGCCCCTGGGCCAACCACCTCGCCGACGCCGTCCGCGCCCAGGTCGGCCTCGAGCACGGCGTCGCGCTCCCGGTCTGGGACGCGCTGCTGACCGGCCCGCACGCCACCCTCGGCGACCTCGCCCAGGCCGCCGCCCGCGGCCGGGTGTCGTTCCGGCTCCCGTCCGGCACCGACGCCGACCACGCCCGCAAGGCCGCGGGCGAGGCCGCGCGCGGCGGCATGGCCCGCATCGACCGGCGCCGCGCCGAGCGCGACCGGCTGATGGCCGAGCTGCCGACCCCCGACACGGCCGACCCGCCGCGCCCGCTGGTGTACCTGATCGTCGCGACCGGCGACATCTACGAGGACATCCCGCAGGCGCAGGCCGCCGCCCGCGAGGGCGCCGACGTCGTCGCGGTGATCCGCTCCACCGGCCAGTCCCTGCTGGACTTCGTCCCCGAGGGCGCCACCCGCGAGGGCTACGCCGGCACCTACGCCACCCGCGAGAACTTCCGGCTGATGCGCGCCGCGCTGGACGACGTCTCCCGCGAACTCGGCCGCTACGTGCGGCTGACCAACTACGCCTCCGGCCTGTGCATGCCGGAGATCGCGACGCTCGCCGGGCTGGAGCGCCTGGACATGATGCTGAACGACTGCATGTACGGGATCATCTTCCGCGACATCAACCCGCGCCGGACGTTCATCGACCAGCGCTTCTCCCGGCAGATCCACGCCCGCGCCGGCATCGTCATCAACACCGGCGAGGACAACTACCTCACCACCGCCGACGCGGTCGACGCCGCGCACACCGTGATCGTCAGCCAGCTGCTCAACGAGCGGTTCGGGCAGGAGGCGGGCCTCACCGACGCCCAGCTCGGCCTCGGGCACGCCTTCGAGATCAACCCGGCGATCCCCGAGTCGTTCCGGCTGGAGCTCGCGCACGCCCAGCTCGTCCGGGAACTGTTCCCCGGCGCGCCGCTGAAGTACATGCCGCCGACCAAGCACATGACCGGCAACATCTTCGCCGGCTACCTGCTGGACGCCTTCTTCAACCTCGCCGGCGTGATGACCGGCCAGTCGATCATCCTGATCGGGATGATGACCGAGGGCATCCACACCCCGTGGCTGTCGGACCGCGACCTGGCGCTGGAGAACGTCCGCTACGTCCGCGACGCGTGCGGGAACCTCGCCGAGGACTTCATGCCCCGCCCGGACGGGATGCTCGTCCAGCGCGCCAAGCAGGTCCTGTCGGAGTCGGTCGACCTGCTGGGCCGCATCGCCGACGACGGGCTGCTCGAGGCGATCGCCGGGGGCACGTTCGGCGTCACCCGCCGCCCGCCCGACGGCGGCAAGGGCCTGGACGGCGTCGTCCCGCGCGCCGACGGCTACGTCAACCCCGCGATCGAGATCCTCGACACCGAGGACCCGCACGCCGCCCACGCCGACGCCGAGCAGGAGGTGCCCGCATGACGGTCGAGAGCGCCGGAACCGGCACGCAGACCCCGCCGGGGACCCCGGCCGAACCCGCCGACACCCGGCAGGTCATCCGCCCCTACGGCGACACGACCGGCGACGGCATGGTGCAGATGTCGTTCACGCTGCCCGTCCCCGCCGGCAAGCGCGCCGACGCCGCCGCCCTGCAGCTCGCGGGGAAGATGGGCCTGGACCCGGCCAGCGTCGTGCACGCCAAGCCCATGGGGCCCGACTTCACCTTCTTCATCGTGTACGGCAAGGTGCGGCACCTGATCGACTACGCGTCCATCCCGGTCCCGGAGGAGCGCGCGTACCCGCTGCTGACCTCGCAGGAGGTCAACCTGGCGATCCGCGAGGGGCTGAACCGGCGGCTGGTCGTCGTCGGCGCCTGCATCGGCACCGACGCGCACACCGTCGGCATCGACGCGATCCTGAACGTCAAGGGGTTCGCGGGGGAGAAGGGCCTGGAGTACTACCGGGAGATCCAGGTCGTGAACATGGGCGCCCAGGTCACCGTCGAGGAGCTGGTGGAGCGCGCCAAGGCCGAGAACGCCGACGCCGTCCTGGTCTCCCAGGTCGTCACCCAGCGCAACGCCCACCTGCACAACACCAAGCAGATGGCCGCCGCGTTCCACGCCGAGTACCCGACCGCCGTCGCCGGCGGGGTGGGCCGCCCGCTGCTGGTGGTCGGCGGCCCCCGGTTCGACACCGTCACCGAGGCCGACCTCGGCGTCGACCGGATCTTCGGCAAGGGCACCACGCCCGCCGAGGTCGCGAGCTACCTCGTCCACGCCCTGCTGCCCGACCGCCCGCACCCCCGCACCGAGGGAGAGACCGACGATGAGTGATCCGCGCGACGGGACGGCCGTCACCCACCGCCGCTACATCCCCTACTCCCACGCCCACTACGCGGGCGACCTGGTGGACGGCGCCTACGTCCTCGGGCTGTTCGGGGACGCGGCGACCGAGCTGTGCATCCGCACCGACGGCGACGAGGGACTGTTCGCCTCCTACACCGACGTCCAGTTCCGCGCGCCCGTCAAGGCCGGGGACGTGCTGGAGACCACCGCCGTCCTGCTCCGCGCCGGCACCCGCAGCCGCGCGATGGCGTTCGAGGCCCGCGTGGTGTGCCGGGGCCGGCCCGACAAGGGGGCGTCGGCCGCCGAGGTGCTCGCCGAGCCGATCGTCGCGGTCACCGCGACCGGCACGGTGGTCGTCGCCGCGCCGGGCGGCTGACCGCGCGGTCGCCGAAGCCGCCACGCCGCCGCCACGCCATGATCGCCGATCTTCCGGGCCGATTTCCCCGGTCGGTGATCATGGCGTTGACCTGCGCTGACACGGTGTCACCGCAGAACATGGCGCGGTTGACACCGGGCCGTGAGCCGGTAGTTTTGCTGCAGTCCAGCACGGGACTCACCGATCGGCCGCCCGAGGCGCCGCCGGTCACCGCAGCACGACGGGGACGGGGATCACGCGAGTGGTCGGCAACGTGCCCGCCTCAACCAGTGCGGTGCGCCGGGAGCGGACCCGGACGGAGCCGCCCGATCGCGCGGGGGGTTGGACCCGGGAAGGGCCCGGACATCCAGTAGAAAACGGAGCCTCGCTCTCACCGCCTGTGAGACGACTCCGGCCCGACGGATGTCGCGGGCCCTCTTCCGTGTCCGCGCGCCCGCGCCGCCCCGCGCCGCCCCGCGCCGCCCACCGCGCGGGCCGCGCGCACGGGCCGTGGTCGCCGCGGGCGCCCGCGCCCGGTAGCGTTCCGGGGAGGGAACGAGCGAACGAGGTGGGGACGTGGCCCAGGAGACCCTCCCGGACCGGTCGCCGGCCCGGAGCCCCGGCGCGGGCCCGGACGGCGCACCCGGCGGCGGGGAACCGAGCGGCCGGCCGGGCCGGCTCGGCGCCGGCCTGCGCCGCGGCGGCCGCGCGGGCTGGCCCCGCACCCTGCTGGCCGCGGCCGCCGGGCTCACCATGTGGCTCGCCTTCCCGCCGATCGACCTCACCTTCCTCGCCCCCGCCGGCGTCGCGCTGCTGACGCTCGCGCTGCGCGGGCAGCGGCCCCGCACCGGCGCCTGGCTGGCGTTCGTCGCCGGCGCCGCGTTCTTCATCCCCGTCCTGGAGGGCATCTCCCGGATCGGCCCGGACGGCTGGATCATCCTCAGCCTCGTCCAGGCCGCCTACTTCCTGCCGATGGGCGCCGGGATCGCTGTCGTCTCCCGCCTGCCCGGCTGGCCGGTCTGGACGGCCGCGCTCTGGGTCGCCGAGGAGGCGGTCCGCGGCCGCGTCCCCTTCGGCGGGTTCCCGTGGGCGCGGCTGGCGTTCAGCCAGACCGCCACGCCGCTGACCCCGTACGCGTCCTACGGCGGCGCGCCGCTGGTGACGTTCCTGACCGCGCTGCTCGGCGGGCTGCTCGCCTACGCCGCCGTCGCGGCCCACCGTGCCCGCCGCGCCCGCCGCCGGGCCCCCGCGTCCGAGCCCGGCCGCGACGAGGCCCCCGGCCCGCGCCGCCTGCTCCTGCCGGCCGCGGGCGCCCTCGCGCTGATCGCCGCCGTCACCGGCGGCGGGCTGCTGATCCCCACCCCGGCCGCCGGCCGGCCCGTCACGGTCGCGGTGGTCCAGGGCAACGTGCCGCGCCTCGGCCTGGACTTCCTCGGCCAGCGCAAGGCCGTCCTGAACAACCACGTCAAGGCCACCCACGAACTGGCCGCGCAGGTCCGCGCCGGCAAGGTCGCCCGGCCCGAGCTGGTGGTGTGGCCGGAGAACGCCAGCGACCTGGACCCCTACGAGGAGCCGGACGCCTACAACGCCATCGACGGCGCCGTGAAGGACGTCGGCGTCCCCGTCCTGGTCGGGGCCCTCACCGACACACCCGACGGGGAGAAGGTCGAGAACCGCGGCATCGTCTGGGACCCGAAGTCGGGCCCCGGCGACTACTACGTCAAGCGGCACCCGGTGCCGTTCGGGGAGTACCTGCCGTTCCGCGACGTCCTGACCAAGCTGATCACCCGGTTCGAGCGGATCCCGCGCGACTTCGCCAAGGGCACCCGCTCGGGCGTGATGCGGCTCGGGCCGGTGGACGTCGGCGACGTGATCTGCTTCGAGGTGGCCTACGACAAGGAGGTCCGCGACGTGGCGCGCGGGGACGTACTGGTCGTGCAGACTAACAACGCCACCTACGGCCGCACCAGCCTGCCCCCGCAGCAGATCGCGATGTCGCGGCTGCGCGCGGTCGAGCATGGTCGTACGATCTTGGTTGCGGCGACCAGCGGGATCAGCGCCATCGTCGCGCCGGACGGCCGGATGCTCGCGGAGTCCCGCGAGTTCGTCCCCGACGTCCAGGTCCGGACCGTCCCGGCGCGCACCGCGCGGACGCTGTCGGACCGCCTCGGGGAGGCGCCGGAGTGGGCGCTCGCGGCGCTCGCGCTCGGCGCGGTCCTCGCGGGGGCACGGACAGCCAGGAAGAACGAGGGGAATTGACGCCGATGGAGATCCCAGCCGACCTCGGCCGGGTGCTCGTGATCATCCCGACCTACAACGAGCGGGACAACATCGAGCGCATCACCGCCCGGGTGCGCAAGGCCGTCCCGTCGGTGGACGTCCTGGTGGTCGACGACGCCAGCCCCGACGGCACCGGCGACCTCGCCGACGCGATGGCCGCCAAGGACGACCAGCTCAAGGTCCTGCACCGCGAGGGCAAGGACGGGCTCGGCCCCGCCTACATCGCCGGGTTCCGGTGGGCGGCCGAGCACGGCTACGACGTCATGGTCGAGATGGACGCCGACGGCTCCCACCAGCCGGAGGAGCTGCCGCGGCTGCTGGCCGCGCTGGAGGACGCCGACCTGGTCATCGGTGCCCGCTGGGTGCCCGGCGGCAAGGTCCGCAACTGGCCCAAGCGGCGCGAGGCGCTGTCGCGCGGCGCCAACACCTACGCCCGGCTGATGCTCGGCATCCCCCTGCACGACGCCACCGCCGGGTACCGGGCGTTCCGCGCCGCGACGCTGGCGAAGATCGGGCTGGAGGAGGTCGACTCGCGCGGCTACTGCTTCCAGATCGACCTGGCGCTGCGCGCGCTGCGGCAGGGCCTGCGGGTGGTGGAGGTGCCGATCACCTTCGTCGAGCGCGAGCACGGCACCAGCAAGATGAGCCGGGACGTGATGGCCGAGGCGGCGCTGCGCATCACCCAGTGGGGCATGGCCGACCGCGTCGGCAAGATCCGCCCGCCCCGCTGAGGGACACCGGGCCCGCGGGGAAACGAACGGGCCCGTCCCGGCGTTGTACGGGGGAGAGCTTTTGTGACGACCCCGAAAATGGAGCCATGCTGCCGCTGCTGATCCTGCTGGCGTTCCTGCTCGTGCCCGCCCTGGAGATCTTCGTGCTGATCCTGGTCGGCGGGGCGATCGGCGCCTGGCCGGTGATCGGGCTGCTGGCCGCCGAGACCGTGCTCGGGGCGTGGCTCGTCCGGCGGGAGGGCCGCCGCGCGTTCGGCGCGCTCCACGACACCGTCCGCACCGGCGTCCTGCAGGACCGCGAACTCGGCGACGCCGCGCTGGTGATGGCCGGCGGGATGCTGCTGCTGTTCCCCGGCTTCGTCACCGACGCGGTCGGGCTGGTGTTCGTGCTGCCGTTCACCCGGCCCCTCGTCCGGCGGGCGCTGTCGGCGTTCGCCGCGCGGCGGCTGCGGGCCGCCGAGGAGCGGGCCGCGACCGTGTTCCCGCCCGGGTTCCCGCCCGGCCCCGGCGCCGGGTTCGACCCGTTCGGCCGGAACTCCGGCCCCGAGCGCGTGGAGACCCCGCCGGGACCGGTGGTCCGCGGCGAGGTCATCCGCGAGGACGACGACACGGCGTCGCGCGCCTGAGGGGAGCGCGACCGGGCGGCTAGGCGTCCCGCGCGGCGAGCAGGGCACCGCCCGCCAGCAGCGCCGCCGCCGCGTACCCGGCGAGGACGCCGAGGCCCTGCCACGGCCCGATCGGCAGCAGGTCCAGGTTCCGCGTCGCCTGCACGGCCAGGCCCGCCGGCATCGGCGCGACCTTCTCCAGCCGGTCCTGCCAGGCCGGGTTCGCCGCCAGCCGGGTGACCGCCGGGACGATCCACAGCAGCGCCAGCACCGCCGTGATCGCCGCCGCCTGCTCCCGCAGCGCCGTCCCCACCCCGAGCGCCAGCAGCGCCACCAGCACCAGGTACAGGACTGTGCCGGCCGCGGCGCGCGCCGTCGGGCCGTCCAGCGGGGACAGCGGCGGGTAGCCGTGCGCGGCCGTGAACCCGCCCGCGGGCAGCAGGCCCCGCCCGGCCGCCAGCGACGCCAGCACCCCGGCCGTCCCGGCGGCGGCGACGGCCCCCGCGACGACGGCGGCCTTGGCGGCCAGCACCGCGGCCCGGCGGGGGACGGCGGCCAGCGTCGCCGCGATCGTCCCGGTGGCGTACTCGCCGCCGACCGCCAGCACGCCGAGCACGACGGCGGCGACCTGGCCGATCTGGACGCCCGACAGCGCCAGCTTCGGCGTGTCCTCCATGCAGCCGGCGGGGGTCGTGCAGTGGGCGGTGTCGACGGAACCGGTCACGGCGGCGCCCACGGCGGCCGTGAGGCCCGCCAGGGCTGCCAGGACCCACCAGGTGCTCGGCAGCGTCCGCAGCTTCGTCCACTCGGCGTGCAGGGCGTTCACGCGTCCCTCTTCCGGATCAGCCGGGCCGCCAGGGCCAGCGCGGCCGCCGTGTAGGCGCACAGGACCCCGAACCCGGCCCACGGGGCGATGGCCTGGTCGAACCGCGTGACGGTCTGCTGGACCGCGAACCCGGCGGCCGGGGTGAGGCGCTCCAGCCACCGCGCCGCCGACAGCGGCAGCCCGGTCGCGACGATCTGCGGGACGAGCAGGAGCAGCAGCACGATCGTGATCGCGGGCGCGCTGCGCCGTACGATCACCGCGACGGCCAGGGAGAACACCGCGACGACGCCGAGCAGCGCGCCCGTGCCGAGGACCGCGCGCAGCACCGCGCCGTCCGACAGCGGCGGCGGCGACATGCCGTGCGAGCGGAGCACCGGCCCGGCCAGCAGTACCGCGCCGAACGCCGCCGCGAGCCCGGCCGCCAGCGACGCCAGCCCCACCACGGCCGCCTTGGCCGCCAGGACGCGGCCGCGGCGCGGGGACGCCGCGAAGGTCGTGCGCAGCATCCCGCGGCGGAACTCGGCCGTCACGAACAGCACCGCGAGCGCGACGATGGCCGCCTGGCCGATCAGCGCGCCGGTCAGCGTGGTCCGGGTGACGTCGTCGGCGAACCTGTCGGGGCCGATGTCGCCCGTGCCCTTCAGGGTGAACGTTCCGCCGGACTCGGTGCGGCCGTCGGCGTCCGGGTCGGAGGCCGGGCCGCCCGGCGTTCCCCGGTCGCGCCAGGACGCGCCCGGCGCCGCCGGGGAGACCGACACGTGGTCGAAGGTCGCGCGGGTGGTGCCGGGGCTGCCTGAGATGCTCTCGCCGCCGAACTGCCGCCGCACCTGCACCTGGTCGGGCGCGGCCGCGAACATGCCCGCCAGGGCCCGCTCCGGCAGCCCGTCCAGGCGGACCGACCCGACGCGGTGCCAGGCCCGGCCGTCGGGGGAGTGGTAGCCGGTCACGGTCGTGCCGGTGCGGGTCAGCTTCAGCCAGCGCGGCGGGGCCGCCGTCCCGCCGCCCTGCCCGCCGCTCTCGTAGCCGGTCTGCAGCCGCACGCCGTGGCCCGGCGTCACCATCAGCGCCGCGTAGGGGGTGCCGTGCTGCGTGCCGCCCCGGATCATCAGCCCGGCCTTCGCCCACGCGCCGCCGCCGTCCTGGGAGGCGACCCTGGCGACGATCGAGCCGTCGCCCGCGAGGGGCCGGTAGGTGTAGTGCCCGAGATCGAACACGGCCGGGAGCCGCGGCGGCGCGGCCTGCCCGCCCGAGCCCGTGGAGTCGGTGCCCGCCGCCGACAGCAGCGCCACCAGCACCGTGAGCAGGACCGACGCGAGCAGCGCCAGCATCCAGCGGGGGACGGTGCGCAGCTTGGTCCACTCGGCCAGCAGCAGCCGTCCGAACCCGTCCCGCGCCTCCGCCCGGAGTCCGCTGCGGTACGGCGTCCCCGCGGGGGGAGCGGGGGCGGTCACCGGGCCCCCTGCCCGGTCACGGCCTGGAACTCCACCGCGTCCCTGGTCAGCTCCATGTAGGCCTCCTCCAGCGTCGCCCGGTGCGCGGAGATCCCGCTGAACGCCACCCCGGCGCCGGTCAGCAGCGCGATGATCCGCTCGGACGGAAGGCCCGCGACCGTCACCGCGTCCGGCCCGGTCGCGGTGGCCGTGGCGCCCGCGCGGGCCAGCACCGTCATGGCCTCCTGCCGCTCGGCGGTGCGCAGCTCGACCCGCCCGCCGGACGCGGCGTCCAGGAGGTCGGCGACGCTGGTGTCGGCGATCAGCCGGCCCCGCCCGATCACCACCAGGTGGTCGGCGCCGCCCTCCAGTTCGCTCATCAGGTGGCTGGACACCAGCACCGCCCGGCCCTCGGCGGCCAGCGAGCGCAGCAGGCCCCGGATCCAGGTGATGCCCTCGGGGTCCAGGCCGTTGACCGGCTCGTCGAACATCAGCACCGGCGGGTCCCCGAGCAGCGCCGCCGCGATCCCGAGCCGCTGCCGCATGCCGAGCGAGAACCCGCCCGCCCGCCGCCGCGCCGCGCTCGCCAGCCCGGCCAGCTCGATCACCTCGTCCACCCGCCGGGCGGGCAGCCCGC
>NZ_SMJW01000264.1 GCF_004348335.1 Actinomadura bangladeshensis
GGCGGGGCATCAGACCAGTCAAGCATGGCCCTGTTCGGAGCGTCCAGTTGGCGCAAGATACAAACTTTTGTCATCTGAAATTCATAAGTGGGGTTGAAGAGATGACCTATGTCTCGGTAGCTTGCTGATCGAGAGATCCCCCCTGGTCTGGAGCGTTCTATGGCCGTACATCCCGTGCTGGAGGCAGTGACCCGGCGCGTCGCCGAGCGGAGCGCCGGAACGCGCGGCGCCTACCTGAGCCGGATCCGGGACGCCCGGACGGAGGGCCCGGTGCGCACCGGCATGGGCTGCGCGAACCTCGCGCACGGCTTCGCGGCGTGCGGCGTCCAGGACAAGCTGTGGCTCAGGGGCGACGTCACGCCGAACATCGCGATCGTGTCGTCCTACAACGACATGCTCTCGGCGCATCAGCCGCTCCAGGACTACCCGGACATCCTGAAGGGCGCGATCCGGTCGGCCGGCGGGACGGCGCAGTTCGCCGGGGGCGTCCCCGCGATGTGCGACGGCATCACGCAGGGCCGCGCCGGCATGGAGATGTCGCTGTTCAGCCGGGACGTCATCGCGATGGCGACGGCCGTGGCGCTGTCCCACGACATGTTCGACGGCGCGCTGCTGCTGGGCGTCTGCGACAAGATCGTCCCCGGGCTGGTGATCGGGGCGCTGTCGTTCGGGCACCTGCCGGTGATCCTGGTGCCGGCCGGGCCGATGGCGTCCGGGCTGCCCAACGGCGAGAAGGCGAAGGTCCGCAAGCGGTTCGCGGCCGGGGAGATCGGGCGCGACGAGCTCCTCGCCGCCGAGGCCGCGTCCTACCACTCGCCCGGCACCTGCACCTTCTACGGGACGGCCAACTCCAACCAGATGCTCATGGAGGTCATGGGCCTGCACCTGCCGGGCGCCAGCTTCGTCCCGCCGGGCACGAAGCTGCGGGACGCGCTGACCGAGGCGGCCGGGCGCCGCATCCTGAAGCTGACGGACCTGGCGGACGACTACACGCCGATCGGCGAGCTGCTGGACGAGCGCGCGTTCGTGAACGGCGTCGTCGCCCTGCTCGCCACGGGCGGCTCGACGAACCACACCCTGCACCTGGTCGCCATGGCCGCGGCGGCGGGCATCGAGCTGACCTGGGACGACTTCGACGAGCTGTCCACGGTGACGCCGCTGCTCACCCGCCTCTACCCGAACGGCACCGCCGACGTGAACCACTTCCACGCGGCGGGCGGCACCGCGTTCCTCATCGGCGAGCTGATCGACGCCGGACTCCTGCACCCGGACGCGCGGACGGTCGGCGGCGCCACCCTCGACGACTACCGGAAGGTCCCCGAATTCGTCGACGGCAAGGCCGAATGGCGGCACACCGTCGGCGAGTCGGGCGACACGAGCGTCCTGCGCCCGGTCGCGGAGCCGTTCGACACGCACGGCGGCCTGCGCACCCTGCGCGGGAACCTCGGACGCGCGGTCATCAAGGTGTCCGCGGTGAAGCCGGAGCACCGGGTGATCGAGGCGCCCGCCCGCGTGTTCGACTCGCAGGAGCGGCTCCAGGAGGCGTTCGCCGCCGGGGAGCTGGACCGGGACGTCGTCGCCGTCGTCCGCAACCAGGGCCCCCGCGCGAACGGAATGCCGGAACTGCACCGGCTCACCCCGCCGCTGTCGGTCCTGCAGGACCGCGGCCACCGCGTCGCGCTGGTCACGGATGGTCGTATGTCGGGCGCCTCCGGGGCGGTGCCCGCCGCGATCCACGTGTCACCGGAGGCGGCGGCGGGCGGGCCGCTCGCCCGCGTCCGGGACGGGGACGTCGTCCGCCTCGACGCCGGTGCCGGCGTCCTGGAGGTCCTCGTCCCGGACGAGGAGTTCGCGGCGCGCGAGCCCGCCGTCCACGCGCCCGGGCAGACCTACGGCACGGGCCGCGAACTCTTCCAGACCTTCCGCAACGCGGTGGGCCCGGCCGAGCGCGGCGCCGGAGTGTTCGCATGAGCGGGGCGAACCGGCGGGCGAGTTCCCCGCAGGAGGCGGGCATGAGCGCGGCCGGCCGCGGGACGTGGCGGGCACCTCTCGGCGGGAGGAGCGCATGAGCGGGGTGTGGCTGGTCGCCGACGTCGGCGGGACGAACGCCCGGTTCGCGCTGGTGGACGGCCCGGACGGCGTCCCGTCCGAGGTCAGGTCGCTCCCCACCCGCGATCATCCCGGCCTCGCCGAGGCCGCCGCCGCGTATGTGGACGCGGTCGGCGTGCGTCCGTCCGCGGCATGCCTCGCCGTGGCGGGCCCGGTCGCCGACGGGACCTACCACCTGACCAACGCGGGCTGGCCGAAGGGCACGCTCGACGCGGTGCGCGCCCACCTCCGCCTGCCGCACCTCGACATCATCAACGACTTCGAGGCCCTGGCCTACGCCCTCCCGCGCCTCGGCGCGGACGATCTGATCCTCATCGGCGACCGGGCCCCGGCCGCCGATGCGCCCCTCGCGGTGGTCGGCCCCGGCACGGGTCTCGGCGTCGCGGGGCTCATCCCGACGCCGTCCGGCTGGGTGCCGGTGCCCGGCGAGGGCGGGCAGGTCGACGTCCCGGCGGCGACCGACCGGGAGATCGAGGTGACACGTCTCCTGCGGGCCGAGAAGGGCGCCGCGACCGCCGAGTATCTGCTCTCCGGCGCCGGCCTGGCCCGCATCCACCGGTACCTCGGCACGCTCGACGGCGATCCCGGCGAGGAGCTCACGGCGCGGCAGATCAGCGAACGCCGCGACGACCCGCGCTGCGACGAGGCCCTGCACATGTTCTGCGGGCTGCTCGGGTCGCTCGCCGGCAACGCCGCCCTCACGCTCGGCGCCCGCGGCGGCGTCTACCTCGGCGGCGGGATCCTGCCGCGCATCGCGGACGTCCTGCGGGACAGCTCGTTCCGTGCCCGCTTCGAGGGGAAGCCTCCCGTCGAGGACTACATGCGCGCCATCCCGACCGCCCTCATCGTCCACCCCGGCCCGGCCCTGGTCGGCGCCGCCGTCCGGCTCGCGCAGAGCCTGCCCGACATGGAGCCCGCATGATCGCCGAAGACCTGTTCGACCTCGCGCCCGTCATCCCCGTGGTCGTGCTGGACGACGCGGAGGCCGCCGTCCCGCTCGCCCGCGCCCTCGTCGAGGGCGGGCTCCCGGTGATCGAGGTGACGCTGCGCACCCCGTCCGCGCTGGAGGCGATCACCCGGATCGCCGCCGAGGTCCCGGACGCGGTGATCGGCGCCGGGACGATCGTCCGCCCCGAGGACGCGGAACGCTCCGCCGCCGCCGGCGCCAGGTTCCTGGTCAGCCCCGGCTGCACGCCCCGGCTCCAGGCGGCGATGGTCGCGACCGGACTCCCGTTCCTGCCGGGCGCCGCCACCGCGTCGGAGGTGATCGCGCTGCTGGAGGGCGGGCTCACGGCGATGAAGTTCTTCCCCGCCGAGGCCGCCGGCGGCACCGCCTACCTGAAGTCGCTCGCCGGCCCGCTGCCGCAGGTCCGGTTCTGCCCGACCGGCGGAGTCGGCCCGGGGAACGCCGCCGACTACCTCGCGCTGCCGAACGTCGGCTGCGTCGGCGGCTCCTGGCTGACCCCGGCCGACGCCGTCCGCAACGGCGACTGGAACCACATCCGCAAACTGGCCACCGAAGCCGCCACCCTACGCTGACCCCCAGCGAGGAACGCCCCCGGCCGCGGACACAAACCTGGGCCGACCTCCCGGCCGCGGACACATGCCAGGGCGACCTCCCGCCGCGGACACATGCCCGAGAAGGCCACCCGGGAATGGACACGCCTCCTCAGCGGCCGGCCTGCGGTGATGTCACGTCCTGGGGCGGGTATCCCGTCTTCTGGATATGAACACGACATCGACGCTCGAGAGACTGAAGCAGCAGCGGACGGTCCTGCTGACCTCCTACCGGAAGGACGGAACGCCGGTCGGGACGCCGGTCAACGTCGTCGTGCGCGGCGACCACGCCTACTTCCGCACCTACGACAAGGCGTTCAAGACGAAGCGGCTGGCGCGCAACCCCGAGGTGGAACTCGCCCCGAGCACCTTCCGGGGCAAGGTCACCGGCCCGGCGGTGCACGGCCGCGTCCGCCTGCTCACCGAGGACGAATCACAGCCGATCCGCCGACTACTGGCCCGCAAACACCCGCTCCTGCAGGGCTTCGCAGTGCCACTCGCCCACAAACTGAAGCACTACCGAACCCTCCACTACGAGGTAACCCTCAACTAACCGACCGCCCGCCCCCGCCCGGCACGCCCCGGGCAAAGTGCCGTGCGCTCCGAGGTGCGCTGCGGTGCGAGATGCTGCGCGTGCGGTAGGAGGTGCGCTGGGGTGCGGTGGGCGAGTCCGCGGGGTTGATGATCAGGTCGTTCCTGGAGGGCCTGCTCGGCGCGCCGGCCCGGTCCGCTTGCATTTGCTCGATGCGGCGGTCGGCGGGCTGCGGTGCAGGATCGTCAACGTTGGCTGGTGCCGTGGGGGCAGGGGCCGGCCGTCAGGCGCCGAGACCCCGCGTGAGGTATGAGGTCCATGCGGAGCCGCCCGCAGGAGCAGCGGGTCCAGACGACGATGCCCTCGCTGGTGAGATGCTGGGAGACAAGCGTGCTCTCGTTCATGCTCAGCAGTCTGCAACCGGACGACTATTGCGGTCCATTTCAGATTTCCGCACCGAATCGTGCAATATGTTTACATGATCGATCTGCGGCGGCTGCACATGCTCCGGCTCGTCCACCAGCAGGGGACGGTCACGGCGGCGGCGGAGGCGCTGCATCTCACGCCGTCGGCGGTGTCCCACCAGCTGCGCGAGCTGGCGCGGGAGTTGAAGGTGCCGCTCCTGGAGCCGCAGGGCCGCAAGGTCAGGCTGACACCGGCCGCGCAGGTGCTGATCGAGCACGCCGACGGGCTGCTGGCCAAGTGGGAGGAGACCCTCGCCGACCTCGAGTCGCACCGCGCCGGGGCCGCCGGGCCGCTGCGCATGTGCGGGTTCACGACGGCGGTCGGCGGGCTCGTCGCGCCGGCCGCGGGCATCCTGCTGCGGGACGACCCGGACCTCCGCGTCGAGGTTCGCGAATGCGACACTGATGTGGCCATGGGGCTTCTCGCCGCAGGGGAGACCGACATCGCGGTCATCGAGCCCACCCCCGATGCGCCGCCGCCCGGCGACCCGCGCTTCGACCGCGAGCCGCTGCTGGAGGAGGCGTACGACCTCATCGTCCCGGCCGGGCATCCGCTCGCGCGCCGCACCGGCGTTCGGCTGGAGGACGCGGCCGACGAGACCTGGATCAGCGTCGAGCCCGAGGTCTGCGCCCACCATCAGCAGGTGCTGGCGTACTGCGGCGCCGCCGGGTTCACCCCCCGGTTCGCCCATCACGCCATCAGCTGGTCGGTGATCTGGGCGCTCGTCGCCAACGGTCTCGGAGTCTCGCTCGTGCCGCGGCTGGCCGGCGGGCCGTCCGACCAGCCGGTCACCCGGGTTCCGCTGACCGGTGACGGTGTCCCGAAGCGCCGCGTACTGACCTGCGTACGGCGCGGCAGTCGCAACAACCCGCTGATAGCGCGTGGCCTCCAAGCCCTTCAGACGGCCGTCCCCGCCCGCTGCACCTCCGACATGGCGGCCTGACCTCGAACTACCCCCGGGACGCGAGGCTGGACGCCGGCGACTTCATGCGCTTCGGCCGCGTCCATTCACTCGGGATGTGATCGCTCGGCGGGCTCGGCGGCGTCCATGACCGGGTTGGCGGGGTGCGGGGTGGTTACTGGGATGTGATCGCTTGTAGGGCGTTCATTCGGGCGGCGCGGTGGGCGGGCCATACGGCGGCGATGACGCCGATCAGTGCGCCTGCGGCCACGCATATCGCCAGCCGGCCGTAGGGGATGGCGAGCACCTCCATGCCGCTGTCCCCTGCCGCCATCGCGTGTTGGACGATGATGCCCAGCAGGATTCCGGTGGCCACGCCCAGCACCGCGCCGAACAGCGAGACGACCACCGCCTCGTAGCGGATCATCCGGCGGAGTTGGCGGCGCTGCATGCCGACGGCGCGGAGCAGGCCGATCTCCCGGGTCCGCTCGGTCACCGCGAGCGCGAGCGTGTTCACGATGCCGAGGGCGGCGACGATCACGGACAGCACCAGCAGCCCGAGGACGAGGTTGAGGAACAGGTTGATGTCCCCCGCGGCGTCGGCCTTGATATGGGCTCGGTCTTTCAGCCGGAGGTTGGGCCAGGGGGCGAGCGCCGCCTCCAGTGCGTCCCCGGACGCGGTCGTCACGTTGATCTCGATGCGGTCGATGGGCGCATTCGGGTCGTGCGTGCGGTAGCCGGCCCAGTTGATGATCATGCTGGGCGCGGACGGGGTGATGGACGGACGGTCGGCGTAGATCCCCGCGACGCGGAATGTTCGCTTGGCTCGGTCCTGGTACTGGCCCGTGACCGTGCTCCCGACCGTCCAGCCTTCGGCCCGCGCGACGCTGCGGCCGACCAGCAACTCGTCGCCGCGGGGGGACGAGGAGCCCGACTCGAGCGGCAGGCGGAAATGGTTCAGCAGTTCGCCCGGCTTGCCGGCCGCGGCCGTCCGCACAGAGCCGTCCAGCTCGAACCGTGCCGTACGGATCGGGATCGCGGAGCGGACGCCTTGGACCTCCGCCATCGCCCGCACGGCGTCCGGCGCCACGGGCGTGATCTGGCTGCGCCCCGTGACCTGGTAGTCGGCGGTGAGGTCCGCATCGAACCGCCGGTCAACCGATGCCGCCATGGACTGGACGATCACCGACACCGTCGCGATCAGCGCCAGCCCGATGACGAGCGCGGACGCGGTCGCCGCCGTCCGCCGGGGATCGCGCAGCGCGTTCCGCCCGCCCATCCGGCCCGCGCTTCCGCCGAACCGCGCGAACGGCCAGGCCAGCAGCCGGATCGCCGGACCGCTCAGCACCGGTGACACCACGATCACCCCGACGAAGAGCGTCAGCGCACCGGCGCCGGTCGCGGCCAGTTCGTCCGATACGAGACCGGTCGTGACCAGGCCGCCGCCCGCAGCGAACGCGATGCCGGCGCCCACGATGCGGTGTCGCAGCGGCCGACGGGAGGCGGCTTCCTCGCGGAGCGCGGCCACGGGCGGGATCCGCGATGCCCGCTGGGCCGGGATGAACGCGGCGGCGAGCGTGACGAGCGTCCCCACCGCGAACGACGCGATCACCGCCTGCGCGGACACCACCGGCGTCCCGAAGGGCAGCACCTCACCGTTCGTGACGACCGTCAACAGCCGGTACAGCCCGAGCGCGACGCCCGCGCCGACCGCGAGGCCGATGGCCGATCCGGTCAGCCCGACCCCGGCCGCCTCGCCGAGGACCGAGCGCGTCACCTGCCCGCGCGACGCCCCGACCGAGCGCAGCAGCGCCAGCTCCCTGACCCGGCCGCTCACCAGCATCGCGAACGTGTTGAAGATGATGAACGAGCCGACGAACACCGCGATGACGGCGAAGACCAGCAGGAACCTCCGGATCAGGTTGAGGGCCGCTTTCACCGGTGCCGCCCGCTCGTCGACGGCCTGCCGTCCGGTGATCGCTTCGAGCCCGGGTGGCAGCGCCGTCGCGACCGCGTCCCTGAGCCGTTGCTGCGACACGCCCTCGTCCGCGTGCACGACGATCCGTGCGTAGGTCCCCGGCCGGTCGGAGAGGAGGCGCTGCGCGGTGCTCGGTGCGAACGCCGTCATGGAGAGCTGGCCGCTCAATGCCGAGTCGCCGACCTCGAACAGTCCCGTCAGCCGGAACGTCCGGGTGCCCGACAGCAGCGCGACCGTGACCCGGTCGCCGATCCGGTGGCCGGCGTCGCGGGCGGTGGCGACGTCGATCGCGATCTCGTCCGGGGCGGACGGTGGACGGCCCGACGTCAGGCGCGGCAGCGACAGGTCGGGGTCGCCGTCCCAGGCGACGCCCGTCTGCGGCTCCGCGCCGACGATCTGGCCGTACCGGTCGACGACGGCGGCGAACCCGCTGACCTCCCCGTGCGCCTTCGCCACGCCGTCCACCCCCTGGACGGCCGTCAGCGCCGAAGCCGGGACGGGACGTTCCCCCGCCCGTTCGCCCAGCCCCGGCTCGAACGCCCGCTGCGAGCGGACGATCACGTCCGTGCCCCGGCCGAGGTCGGCGAAGGCGCGGTCGAACGAGCGGTCCAGCGTGGCGGAGAAGATCAGCGTGCCGGCGACGAACGCGACCCCCGCGACCACCGCGACCAGTGACATCAGCAGGCGGGCGCGGTGCGCGGCGAGGCCCCGGAGCGCGAGCTTGAGCATCATGCCGCCGATTCCAGCCGGACGGGACGGCCCGCGACAGCGCGGAAGGTCGTGACCGCCCCCTACGAACGGCGCGGGAACACGACTTTCGTAGGGGTGGCGGCGCCCCCCGGGCTGCGTACGGTGGTGATGTGCGCCCGCCATCGCCGCTTCCCGCCCTCGCGCGGCTCCTTCCCGCCGGACGGCCCCGAGACCTGGCCGCCGACGTCGTCGTCGTGCTGTCCGGGGCGGCGTTCACCTCGTCCACCATCGCGGGTCCGGACACGATCGTCCGCTGGCGCGGCGGCGCGATGCCGGTGCTGCTCCTCCTGCCCGTCCTCGCCCTGCTGTTCCGCCGCCGCGCTCCGCTCACGGTCGGCTGGATCACCGCCGGGGTGGCCGTCCTCGTCTGGCTCGTCGAACTGGCCGCACCCGGGACGCTGCTGCGGACGGACGCCGACCACAGCCTCGGCCCGGCCGTCTGGTGGCCGCCCACGGCGCCGCTCGCCGCGTACGCGGTGACGGCGTTCCCCCACGACGGCGGTCGGCGGGTCTGGATGCGCGGGCTGCCCATCGCCGCACTGCTCCTGCCCATCGGGTTCCTCGGCGACGTGCTCCCCGACTCCGCCATGCGGCCCTTCACGGCCGCGGAGACCGGCAGCGTCGACGCGATGGTCTTCCGCAGCGTCGGCGTGGTCGCCGGCGGGGCGTTGCTCGGCATGTACGCGGCCGCACGCCGTCGCGTCGTGCACGGGCTTGCCGAGCGGGCCGAGCGGGCCGAGCGGGAACAGCACCTGCTGGCCGAGCAGGCCCGCGCGGAGGAGCGCGCCCGGCTCGCCGCCGAGATGCACGATGTCGTCGCGCACCGGGTGACGCTGATGGTGCTGCAGGCGGGGGCGCTGCGCGTCCGGGCGCCGGACGAGCCCACCCGCGCAGCGGCCGAGGAGCTGCGCGGCACCGGCTGCCAGGCCCTCGATGAGCTCCGCGACGTGATCGGCCTGCTCCGCCGCGGCCCCGGTGATGGCCCCGCGGAACCGCTGCCCGACCTGTCCGCCCTGGTCGCCGAGTCGACGACGGCCGGTGTCCCGGTGGAGTTGGCGGTGCGCGGCGATCCGCCGTCCGCATCGCCCGCCGTGGGACGCACGGCGTACCGGGTCGTCCAGGAGGCGCTGACGAACGCGCGCAAGCACGCGCCCGGCGCCGCCGTCAACGTGGACGTCCACTACCGCGCCGACAGCGTCGAGCTGAGCATCCGCAACGCCGCCCCCACCCGCGAGCCGGACGCCGAACTGGCCGCCAGCGGCTCCGGCGCGGGCCTCGCCGGGCTGCGTGAACGCGTCGAGCTGATCGGCGGCACGTTCACCGCCGGCCCGCATCGGGACGGTTTCCGCGTGGCGGCGTCCCTGCCCGCCTACGTGCCGGTCATGGGGCCCGCCTCATGAGCATCGGGAGGTCCGGGAGGCGTCCCCGGCACGGGCAGCGGCGGCCCAGCGGACGAAGGAGTGCGCGCCGACCATGAACACCGGCGGGGCGGAGGGGGCCACTCCCGGCAGGAGAACCCAGATCACGGTGCTGCTCGTCGATGACGAGCCGATGGTGTGCGCGCACCTGCGCACGATCCTCGGCGCGGCCGACGACCTCCAGGTGGTGGCGGAGGCGCACGACGGGGCCGCCGGGGTGGAGGCCGTCGTCCGGTACCGCCCGCACGTCGTTCTCATGGACCTGCGGATGCCGGGCGTCGACGGCCTCGCCGCCATCGAGCGGATCGCCGCGCTGCGCTCCCCGCCCGCCGTCGTCGCGCTGACCACGTTCGACGCCGACGAGTACGTGATCCGTGCACTCCGCGCCGGCGCAGTCGGCTTCCTGCTGAAGTCGACGCCGCCCGAAGACCTGGCACGACTGGTGCGGGTCGCCGCCGACGGGCACACGGTGATGTCGGCCGCCGCGACCATGCGCCTGGTCGGCACCGCGACCGGCCGCGCGTCCGACCGAGACCGGACGCGCACACTCCTCGGCGGCCTCACCGAACGGGAGACACAGGTGCTCGCCTCCCTGGGCGAGGGCCTGTCCAACGCGCAGATAGCCCGCCGCCTCCACCTCAGCGAGGCGACCGTCAAGGGCCACGTCTCCCGCCTTCTGGACAAACTCGGCTGCGCCAACCGCACCCAGGCCGGCCTCATAGCCCGAGACGCCAACCTGCACTGACCCGCGCCGACGACCAGCCCGACCAGAAGCGACCTCGACAGGCCCCTGCCCCGCACCTCGACAGGCGCCCCGTCCCGCTCTTCGACAGGCCCCTGCCC
>NZ_SMJW01000265.1 GCF_004348335.1 Actinomadura bangladeshensis
GCGCAGCCTCAGCAGCAGTACGGCGCGCCGCCCGTGCCGCCGCAGCCGTCCGCGCCGGCGCCCGAGCAGGCCCCGCCCGCGGCCCCCGGGGCACCGGACGAGCCGAAGCCGGACGCGCCCGAGAACGCGGCGGACGACGCCGCGAAGGACGACGACCTCGGCCTCGCCGACCGGACGATCATCGACCGCAAGCGCGACGGCGGGGACGCCTGACCCGGCGACCCGACCCCCGCGCGAGCCGCGCCCGGCGACCTGGGAGAATCCCCGCATGCGCGTGTTTCTGGGAACCGACCATGCCGGCTTCGAGCTGAAGGAGCACCTGGTCTCCTGGCTGAAGGAGAACGGGCACGAGGCCGTCGACTGCGGCGCGTTCGCGTACGACGCCGTGGACGACTACCCGCCGTTCGTCCTGCGGGCCGCCCAGCGGACGGCCGCGGAGCCGGGCGCGCTCGGCATCGTCGTCGGCGGTTCCGGCAACGGCGAGGCGATCGCGGCCAACAAGGTCAAGGGCGTGCGGGCCGCGCTGGTCTGGAACGAGGACACCGCGAAGCTCGCCCGCGAGCACAACGACGCCAACGTCATCGCGCTCGGCGCCCGCCAGCACGACCTGGACACCGCGACCCGGTTCGTCGAGTTGTTCATCGGGACGCACTACTCCAAGGAGCCGCGCCACACCCGCCGGATCAGGATGCTCAGCGCCTACGAGCACACCGGCGAACTCCCGCCGCTCCCGCGCGAGGGCTGAGAGCCCACCGGGGGACGGGAGCGGCGGTCACAGGCCGTTCTCGGAAGATCTGCGGGCGGCGGCGCCGCGCTTGCCCTGGCGGCGCCGCGCGTTCTTGGCGGCCTTGGTGCGCCGGGCGGGTTCGGCGGGCCTGCCCGGGCCGGGGGCGGCGGCCGGCGGTTCCCCGCCCTCGGGGCGGGGACGCGACACGTCCCGCGCGCGCATCGCCGCGTCCACCGTGACCCGCATTCCGGACTGGACCATGCGCCGTCTCCTCTCACCGCGGAACCACCTGTCCCCCGGGTGATACATACCCATATAAAACGGAGCTGGACCGTTGCAAAGAGTCACCGGGTCCCCGGATACCGACCGGAGGGCCCGATTGCTCGATACAGTGCCGGAGTCATGCTTCAACGACTGGTGCAGCTCCTTCCGCCGCGGGTGCGCGCCGTGCTGCGCCGCGTCCCGCTGCTCGTGGCGCTGTACCGGCTGGCCCGGCAGGGGAAGCTGACCAGGGAGCGGAACGTCTTCGCCGTCCTCGCGGTGCTGGCGATCGCGATCGGGTTCGCCACCACGAGCGACTCGCGCGGGCTGGCCCCGTCCGGCGCGCTGGTGCTGATCGTGCTCGGCGGCGGGCTGCTGCTGAAGGTGCGCAGCCTGCTCGCGCTGCTCGGCGTGGTCGTCGCGATGGCGGCCTACAACGCCTGGAAGGACGTCGCCGCGATCGGCCCCGGCATGATCGCCACGCTGACGATCACGGCGGTGCTCGCGCTCACCCTGGCCCGGACCCGGCAGCAGCTCGGCGTGCAGGGCCTGCGCGGCGACTCGATGCTGCTGGAGCTGCGCGACCGGCTGCGGCGGCAGGGCGAGATGCCCGAGCTGCCGGACGGCTGGGAGTCGCAGGTCGTGATGCTGCAGGCCGGCGGGTCGTCGTTCGGCGGCGACTTCGTCGTGTCGTCCTGCGACGGCGACACGCTGGAGGTGGCGCTCGTCGACGTCTCCGGCAAGGGCACCGACGCGGGGACCCGGGCCCTGATGCTGTCGGGCGCCTTCGGCGGGCTTCTTGGATCGGTCCAGAGCGACCGGTTCCTGCCCGCCTGCAACGCCTACCTGCAGCGGCAGCGGTGGGACGAGGGCTTCGTCACGGCCGTGCACGTCGTCGTCGACCTGGCTTCGGGGGAGTACACGGTCGAATCGGCCGGGCATCCGCCGGCGGTCCAGTTCGACGCGAGCAGCGGCGAGTGGCGGGTCAGCTCCGCCAAGGGCGTCGTGCTCGGCGTGGTCCCCGACCTGAGCTGCGTCCCGGAGACGGGCAAGCTGCGGCCCGGCGACGCGCTGCTCCTCTACACCGACGGGCTGGTCGAGTCGCCCGGCAGCGACCTGGACGCCGGGATCGACCGGCTGCTCGGCGAGGCGGAGCGGCTCGTCCCGCAGGGCTTCGGCAGCGGCGCGCGCGAACTGGTCGAGACGATGGCGGCGGCCCGCGACGACGACTGCGCGCTCGTGCTCATCTGGCGCACCTGACCGGCCCGCCCGCCGCGCGGCGGCCTACCCCCGCCTGTGCCCGCCCTTCGGCCCGCCGTGCTTGCCGTGCTTGGCCTGGTGCTTCGGCCTGTGCTTCGGCTTGGGCGGCTTCACCGGCGGCCGCTTGGCCACCGCCGGCTTGACGGCGCTCGCCCGCTTCGGCGGCGCGGCCGGCGCCGAGGGGCTCGCCGGGACGGCCGTGGCCGGCGCCGCCGGCGAGTCGCCCCTGCCCTGCGTGAACCCGCTGATGATGGCGCCGATCAGCAGCGTCCCGGCGGCGGCGGCGACGCCCGCGAGGAGCCGGGTCCGCAAGGTGGGCGGGATGGTGCCCGTGGCCATGCCGGGCGGGGTGAACGCCCGGGTCTCGGTCTCCTCCCAGCGCGGCGGGGCGGACGGTGCCGGGTCGGCGGGCCGCTGCGGCCGCGGCGCCGGGTCCGCCTCCGGCCAGCCGCCGATGTGCGGGTGCGGCTGCGGCTGCGCGACGAGGGCGAGCAGCAGGTCGGGCGCGGTGGGCCGGTGCGCCGGGTCCGGCGCGAGCGCGGCCTGGACGGCGGGCACCAGCGACTCGGGCAGCCGGGACAGGTCGGGGTCCCCGATGCGGAGCGTCGCGGGATCGCCGCCGATCGGCATCTGCCCCGTCCCGGCGTGCGCGATGAGGCAGCCCCAGGCGAAGATGTCGGCGGCCGGGGTCGCGGGGCCGCCGACGAGCACCTCCGGCGCCATCCAGCCGGGCGTGCCGAGCACCTTGCCGGACGCGTCGGTGCCGCTCGCCTCGTCCTGCCCGCTGGCGATGCCGAAGTCGATGACGCGGCAGCCGGACAGCGTGAGCATCACGTTGGCGGGCTTCAGGTCGCGGTGCACGAGCCCCGCGGCGTGGATGGCGGCGAGCGCGGACGCGACGCCGACCGCGACGCCGTGCAGGTCGGCAGGCGGGAGCGGACCCTCGGCGACGAGCCGGCTGTGCAGCGAGACGCCGCCGACGTAGTCGGTGACGAGGTAGGGGCGGCCGTCCTCCTCGCCGTGCGCGAGCACCCGCGCGGTGCAGAACGACGCGACGCGGCTCGCGAGGTACGCCTCGTCCTTGAACCGGCGGCGGTACACGGGGTCGCCGGCCAGGTGCGGATGGATCGTCTTCACCGCGACGCGTCCGCCGGACACCGGGTCGGCGCCGAGGTAGACCGTCCCCATGCCGCCCGACCCGAGCCGGCCCAGCAGCGTGTGTCCGGCGACCTCGCGCGGGTCGGCGGGGTCGAGCGGCCTGATGTCTCCGTCCATGCGGTGTTCCTGGCTCCCTCGGTCATCTTCCGTCCGTCCATCCCCGTTCGGCGGCGGATTATGGGCGGGTTCTGCAATGAACTGCGCGAACGCCCGCCGGCGGGCCGCTGCGGAGGCGCCCGTTCGCGGTGAGGTTTCGGGCAGTCGAGACCAGGAAGAACCTTGTCTGCGCCGGCCCCCCGGGTACCGGGACGCGCGCGCGGTGGCCCGATCGCGGCGCCGGACACGCCATGCGCGGGCCGGAGGGGGAGGAGCGCCGGGGTGCGGAGACTCGGGGGCGCGCTGTCGCCGTCGTGCTGGTCGGTGCGGACCCGCGTGACCGCCGCCGCGACGCTCATCGTCGGCCTGCTCCTCGTCGCCGGCGCGGTGGGTTTCTACCAGGTCGTCCGGCACACGGTGTACGACGGGCTGCACGGCCAGGGGACGCTCGTCATCTCGGATCTGTCCACGTTCGTCCAGGAGACGGACCCGCGCGGGACCCTGCACGTCCAGGACCCCGATTTCACTCTGCTGCAGGTCGTGGACGGGGAGGGCGCCGTGCTGGCGTCCAGCGAGTCGCTGTCGGGGCGCGGGCCGCTGAAGGTGCCGGAGCCGCGCGTGGCGGGCCGGCCGGAGTTCCGCATCGTGCACGTGCGGGGGAAGGCCGAGGTCTACCTCGTGTCGGAGCTGGTGCGGACCGACACCGGTGTCCGGATCGTGCACGCCGGCGCGCCCATCACCGAGTTCACCCAGTACAAGGGCCGGTTCATGGGCCTGCTCGTGGCGATGGCGCTCGTCGCGACCGCCGCGGTCGGGTGGAGTGTGTCGCTGGCGGTGCGGCGGGCGCTGCGGCCGGTGCGGGTGATGAGCGCGGAGCTGGCCGACATCACGGGCGGCGAGAGCGACCGGCGGGTCAGCGTCCCGGGCCCGAAGGACGAGGTGGCGGCCCTCGCCACGTCCGTGAACGTGACGCTGGACCGGCTGGCGGACGTCCTGGCCCGGCAGCGCGCGTTCGTCGCGGACGTCTCGCACGAGCTGCGCAGCCCGCTGGCGGGGCTGCGCGCCCAGCTGGAGGTCGCGCTGGAGCACCCGGAGGACGAGGACTGGCCGGCGGTCGCGCGGGCGGCGCTCGGCGACGCGGACCGGCTGCAGGGCATCGTCAGCGACCTGCTCGTCCTGGCGAGGCTCGGGGCCGGCGTGCACGTCGAGCGCAAGCACGTCGACGTCGGCGAGCTGGTCCGCGCGGAGGTGGACCGCCGGGCGCGGCGCGTCCCCGTCGAGGTCGACGCGGCCTCCGGCGTCGTGGTGTGGGCCACCCCGCACCACCTCGTGCGGGTGCTGACGAACCTGCTGGACAACGCCGAGCGGCACACGAGGTCCCGGATCTGGGTCACGGTGGCGGCGGACGGCCCGGACGCGGTGCTGGAGGTCCGCGACGACGGCGCGGGCATCGCGCCCGAGGACCGCGAGCGGATCTTCTGGCGCTTCCACCGGCTCCCCGAGAGCCTGGCCCGCGACCGCTCCGGCACCGGCCTCGGCCTGACGATCTCCCGCGACATCGCCCGCGCGCACGGCGGCACGCTCGTCGCCGCGGACAGCGACCAGGGCGCCCGGTTCGTCCTCCGCATCCCCCGCGAACTCCGTTGACCTGCGGCGTGTTGTTGTTATGAGGACGCCCATAACAACAACACGCCGCAGGTCAACGAAGGAGGGGTGGGCGGCGGGCGGCGTGGGCGGTCGCCTGCTCGAATGCGTGGCCGATCTGCAGGACGGCTAGGTCCGCGTGGTGGGGGCCGACGATCTGCAGCCCGACCGGCAGGCCGTCCGAGGTGAATCCGGCGGGGACCGACAGCGCGGGGCACCCGGTCGCCGAGACGAGGAAGCAGGAGCGCATCCACTCCAGGTAGTCGGGCATGGGGTGCCCGGCGACCTCCTCGGGGTACTCGATGCCGGCGTCGAACGGCGGCACCTGGCTGACCGGCAGGAGAAGCGCGTCGTACCGCTCGAAGAACTCCCGGACGCGGTGGAAGAGCGCGGTGTGCAGGACCTCCGCCCGGCCGAGGTCGGCGCCGGTGAGGGTGCGTCCGGCGTCGATGTTCTCGGCGAGGGACGTCTTGAAGTCGGCGCGGCGCTCGTCCAGGAGGGGGCGCAGGGCGATGTCCCAGTGCCAGGCGCGCAGCGTGCGGAACACCTCGTCGGCGCCGGAGAGGTCCGGGCACGCCACCTCGACCGTGCAGCCCAGCTCCTCGAACACCTTGGCCGCGGGTTCGAGGACGCCGGTGACGGCCGGGTCGACCGGGACCGCCCCGCCGAGGTCGGGGGACCAGGCGACGCGGAGCCCGCGGAGGTCGCGGTCGAGCGGCGCGGCGAACGCCGAGCCGGGCGTGTCGAGCGCGATGGGGCTGCGCGGGTCGGGGCCGGCGAGCACCGACAGCAGCAGCGCCGCGTCCGCGACCTCGCGGGCCATCGGGCCCTGCACGCCCATCGTCGCCCAGCCCGCCGGCACCGGCCACGACGGCACGCGGCCCGGCGACGGGCGGAACCCGACGACGTTGCAGAACGAGGCGGGGTTGCGCAGGGAGCCGCCCATGTCGCTGCCGTCCGCGAGCGGATGCATGCCGCACGCCAGCGCCGCCGCCGCGCCGCCGCTGCTGCCGCCCGCCGACCGGGAGAGGTCGTAGGGGTTGCGGGTCAGGCCGAAGACGGGGTTGAAGGTGTGCGACCCGGCGGCGAACTCCGGCACGTTCGTCTTGCCGAGCGTGACGGCTCCGGCGGCGCGGATCCGCTCGACGACCAGTTCGTCCTGGTCCGGGACGTGGTCGGCGAAGATCGGCGACCCGGACGTGGTACGGACGCCGGCGGTGGCGTGCGTGTCCTTGTGGGCGACGGGCAGGCCGTGCAGCGGGCCCGGCCGCACCCCGGCGGCGAGCCGCTCGTCGGCGGCCCGCGCCTCCCGCAGCGCCCGTTCCGCGACCAGCGTGACGATGGCGTTGACCTGCGGGTTCGTCCGCTCGATCTGGTCGAGGTGCGCCCGCACGACCTCGCGCGCCGACAGTTCGCGGACGCGGATGCGGCGGGCCAGGTCGCGGGCTGAGGCGAAGCAGATCTCCTCGGACACGTGCACTCCTGTTCTCCCGGGCCTGACGCCGGGTTCCTCCCAGTGTCGACCCCCGGGTGCCGGGTGGTCCCGCCTTGAGGTCATCATGCTGGGAAGACCGAGGGAAGGGGCCGCGTGGCGGAACGGGTCGGGGCGCGCGAACTGCTGCGCCGCGTGCTGGACGGCGGTGCCTGGACGTCCTGGGACCGGCCGCCCGCCGAGGAGCATCCGTCCTCCTATGCCCGGGATCTGGCGACGGCCCGGGAGCGCAGCGGCTGCGACGAGGCCGTCCTCAGCGGGGAGGGCCTGCTGCGGGGCCGCCGCGTCGCGTTCGTCGTGTCGGAGTTCCGCTTCCTCGCCGGCTCGATCGGCCTCGCCACCGCCGACCGGATCGTCGCCGCCGTCGAACGCGCCACGGCCGAGGGGCTCCCGCTGCTGGCCGCGCCGTCCTCGGGCGGCACCCGCATGCAGGAGGGGACGGCCGCGTTCGTCCAGATGGCCCGCATCACGGCGGCCGTCGCCGCGCACCGCGCCGCCGGGCTGCCCTACCTGGTCTACCTGCGGCATCCGACGACCGGCGGGGTGTTCGCGTCGTGGGGGTCGCTCGGCCACGTGACGGCGGCCGAGCCGGGCGCGCTGATCGGCTTCCTCGGCCCGCGCGTGTACGAGGGCCTCTACGGGGAGCCGTTCCCGCCGGGCGTGCAGGTCGCGGAGAACCTCGCGGCCAAGGGCCTGATCGACGCCGTCGTCGGCATCGACGATCTCGCCGAGGCGGCGTCGCGTGCCCTGCACGTCCTGTGCGGCGGGCCGCCGTCGGCTCCCGTGGCACTGCCCGCCGACCTTCCGCCGGACGGGACGGCGTGGGAGTCGATCGAGCGGTCCCGCCGTGCGGGCCGTCCGGGCGCCCGCGAGCTGCTCCGGCACGGCGCCGCCGACGTGACCCTGCTCTCGGGCACCGGGCAGGGCGAGGCCGACCGGGGGCTCATGCTCGCGCTGGCCCGCTTCGGCGCGGCGCCCTGCGTCCTGGTCGGCCAGGACCGGAGCAGCCAGCGCGGCGGCCACCCGCTCGGCCCGGCCGGGCTGCGCGTCGCGCGGCGCGGGATGCGGCTGGCCGCCCAGCTCGGCCTGCCGCTGGTCACCGTGGTCGACACGCCCGGCGCCGTCCTGTCGGCGGAGGCGGAGGAGGGCGGGCTGGCCGGCGAGATCGCCCGCTGCCTCGCCGACCTGATCACGCTGCCCGCGCCGACCCTCTGCCTGCTCCTCGGCGAGGGAGCCGGCGGCGCGGCGCTCGCGCTGCTGCCCGCCGACCGCGTCCTCGTGGCCCGGCACGCCTGGCTGTCCCCGCTCCCGCCCGAGGGCGCCTCGGTGATCGTCCACCGGACCCCGTCCCGGGCGGACGAGATGGCCGCGTCCCAGGGCGTCCGGTCGGCCGACCTGCTGCGCGGCGGTATCGCGGACGCGCTGGTGGCGGAGCGCCCGGACGCCGCCGACGAGCCGGAGGCGTTCTGCCGCCGGGCCGCCGCCGCGATCGAGGCCGGGCTGTCCGGCCTGTCGCCGACCGGCCCCGCCGCCCGCCAGGCCCGTTATCGTCGGGCCCCATGACCGAATCCGCCACCCGAGCCGCCTACGACGCCGTCGCCGTCCTGTACGCCGACCTCTTCCGCACCTACCTCGACGACCTGCCCCTCGACCGGTCCCTGATCGCCGCGTTCGCCGACCTCGTCCGGGACCGGGGGCCGGTCGCCGACGTCGGCTGCGGCCCCGGCCAGATCACGGCGTTCCTGCACTCCCTCGGCGTGGACGCGTCCGGTGTCGACCTGTCCCCGGCCATGCTCGCCCAGGCCCGCGCGGACCACCCGCACCTGAGCTTCGCCGAGGGCACCATGACGGCGCTCGATCTCCCGGACGCCTCACTGGCCGGCGTCGTCGCCTGGTACTCGACCATCCACCTGGAGCCGGCGGAGCTCCCGGAGGCGTTCGCCGAGTTCCACCGCGTCCTGGCGCCCGGCGGCCACCTGCTGCTGGCCTTCCAGTCGACCGACGGGGACGCCCCGGAGCCGTTCGACCACAAGGTCGTCCGCGCCCACCGGCGGCCGATCGGGTACCTGGCCGGCATCGCACGCCGGGCGGGCCTGACCGAGGTCGCCCGCCTGCTGCGCCGCCCGGACGAGAACGAGCACTCCCCGGCCGGCCACCTGCTGCTCCGCAAGCCCTCGGGATGAACGACGCGACGGACCGCGTCCGCGACCGTTCGCGACCGTTCGCGACCGTTCGCGACCGTCCACGTGCGGCCAGATCGGGAGGGGCGCCGCGGATTCGATCATGAGGCGGCGCGGGAGCGCTAGGTTGGCGGAAGGCCGACGAAACGGGAGGCGCCGAGATGGCCGAGACCCCGCAGATCGACACGACGGTTCCGCACTCGGCACGGGTCTGGAACTATCTGCTCGGCGGGAAGGACAACTACGAGGTCGACCAGTGGGCCGCCGAGCAGTTCCGCGCGATGTTCCCGCAGATCACCGACATCGCGCTCGCCGACCGCGCCTTCCTCGGCCGGGCCGTCCGGCACCTGGCGGGCGAGGCGGGCATCCGGCAGTTCCTCGACATCGGCACCGGCCTGCCGACCATGGACAACACCCACGAGGTCGCCCAGCGGGCCGCCCCCGACGCGCGCATCGTCTACGTCGACAACGACCCCCTGGTGCTCTCGCACGCCCGCGCCCTGCTCAGCAGCACCCCCGAGGGCGCCTGCGACTACATCCACGCCGACCTGCGCGACCCCGCCGGCATCCTGGCGAAGGCCGCCGCGACCCTCGACTTCGACCGGCCGGTCGCGATCATGCTGCTGGGCATCATGCACTTCGTCCACGACGACGAGGAGGCCCGGCGCCTCCTCGCGGCGCTGCTGGACGCCGTCCCGTCCGGCAGCCACCTGGTGATCACGCACGCCACCCTGGACTTCGACGAGGGCGCGACCGCCCAGGCCGAGGCCCAGGAGGACTGGAACGAGAAGTCCGCCAACCCCATGGTCCCGCGCACCCGCGCCGCCATCACCCGCTTCTTCGACGGCCTCGACCTCCTGGACCCGGGCGTCGTCTCCATGTCCCGCTGGCGCCCCGAGCACACCCCCTGGGACACCCCCGCCGAAGTCCCCGGCTACGCCGCCGTGGCCCGCAAGCCCTGATTCACCCGCGCGGGGGAGCGGGATCGCCCCGGCGGGGGATCGGTGCGCCGGTCGCGGCTGTGATCGTGGTGCCCAGAGACGAGAGGCACCACGAGAGGAGACCGTGATGGCGGTCGCGACCACGCCCGCCGCTCCCTGGGAGCGGGTGCGGGCCGGATGGCGGAGCGCGCACGACGCGGTCGACGGGGTGCCGCGCTGGGCGCGGATCGCCGCGCTGGCCGTCCCGTTCACCGTGCTGCCGGCGGGGCTCTGGCGGATCGCGGTGTTCGCCCTGCACCTGCCGCTCATCGATGACGGCGGCCTGGGGCCGGGCGACGGGAAGGGCGACCTCCCGGGCTGGATGCCCATGGAGGCCTACGTGGTGGTGCTGTCGCTGGTGTCCGAACTGGTCGCCTTCACCGCCGTGGGGCTGATCGCGCGGTGGGGCGAGGTGTTCCCCCGCTGGATCCCGGTGCTGCGCGGCCGCAGGGTGCCGACCATGGCCGCGGTGGTCCCCGCGTCCATCGGCGCGGTGATCCTGACCGTGATGTGGACGGTGTCGGTGGTGAACTGCCTGGTGTTCCAGGAGACCATCCAGGGCCGCCCGCTGCCGGACGGCTTCCCCATCCACCTCCACAGCTGGCAGGGAGTGCTGGGCGCCGTCGCCTACGTGCCGCTGCTGGCCTGGGGCCCGCTCCTCGGCGCCGTCACCATCGCCTACTACCGCCGCCGCGCCCGCACCTAGCGGGATGCGGGCTCGGGGGTGGGCCGGGGGCTACTGGGGAGTACGG